>JAJDEI010000267.1 GCA_029259845.1 Planctomycetaceae bacterium
CGTCAAATCCGTCGCGTAAGCCTTACGTGATGATTTCGTGTCAGACATCGATTCGCACTCCTTTGCGGGAAGAGGAACGCGAACTCTCGACAATTCAATGATTTCTGGAAAGATGAGTTTCCGGATAGACTCTAAGTGCCAATCGGTGCTGGACTGAGCAGAACGGGATTTGCGATCCGTTTGCCGTCATCTGTCATTGATTGGCACTGTTCTGCGGTGATTGGCACAGCCGGTTCTTCACCGGTTCCGGCCTTTGCCCGGCGAAACCGTCACCGGGCTGCGTTTCGCCGATCCGTTGAGAGGGTAGTGCCGTGACACCGAGCCGATACACGTTCTCAGAGTATTCGCCGGAGTGGCCGGTGGCGTTTCGGCAGGGGGCGGAACGGCTGCGGGAACTGCTTGGGGAAGAATTGGCCGTCGTGCATCATATCGGGAGCACGTCCGTACCGGGATTGGCAGCGAAGCCGATCATCGACATATTACCTGTCGTGAGCCACATTGGCCGCGTGGACGGTTTCACGCAGATTTTCCAGGAGGCGGGATACCGGGCGTGGGGAGAGTATGGGCTTCCGCGAAGGCGTTTTTTCACAAACGATCATGAGGGGACTCGGACGCACAATCTCCACATCTACGAAACGGGCGATCCGAGCATCGAACGGCACCTCGCCTTTTGCGCGTACTTGAGGCACGACGGTGAGACGCGGGACGAGTATGAAGCACTCAAGCGGCAGGTTTACGCCCATCATCCGGCTGATATCATGGCCTACAACGACGCCAAGGACAGTTGGATCAAACGGATCGAGCAAGTGGCCGCCCGATGGTATCGACGGCAGATTGGCCAACGGGAGGACGAGGGCACACGACCCCATCCGTGGATCGCGTAGTCACCGATTGAGGCCTCGAGCCGGCTTTGTTCGCATCATCAGGACCGAATCGGCTGCCGACGGTTCGACTCTCTCGTGTCGGCGGCCTGTCGCAACTCGTTGGCCCGTCGCTAACGCTCTGGGCTCTGAGAGGGAAGTGTGGGCGTGAAGATCAGTGCGGTCGGCGTTAGGATGGCAGCATGTCCTCGACTTTGCTCGCTTTGCTCGCCACGTTGCCGATCGTTGTCGTCGGCCTGTTTCTGGTCGGCTTGCGCTGGCCGGCAAGCCGGGCGATGCCGCTGTCGTACCTGACGGCGGCGGGACTGGCGTTGTTTGTGTGGCAGGTTCCCGCTGTGCAGGTGGCCGCAGCGTCGCTGAAGGGGCTGATCGTCGCCGTGCGGCTGCTGTACATTATCTTCGGGGCGATTCTGCTGTTGAATACGCTCCGGGAGAGCGGCGCCCTGCGCGTTATTCGGCAGGGATTCACCGACATTTCCCCGGATCGCCGCGTGCAAGTGATCATCATTGCCTGGTTGTTCGGGTCGTTCATTGAAGGATCGGCCGGGTTCGGCACTCCGGCTGCCGTTGCCGTCCCGCTCTTGGTGGGGCTTGGATTTCCGGCGATGGCGGCGGTCATCGCCGGGATGATCATTCAAAGCACGCCGGTCTCGTTCGGCGCGTTGGGAACACCGATCCTGGTGGGCGTCCGCGACGGTCTTACGGGGGATGCGTCGGTCCTCCAGTACGCCGCGGCCATCGGCATGACGACGGCGGACGGACAACTGTCACCGGAGTTTTTCAAGTTCATCGGGATCAAAGTCGCGCTGCTGCACGCCGTCGCCGGGACGCTGATTCCCCTGTTCGTGGTGAGCCTGATGACCCGGTTCTTCGGGGCACGCCGATCGTTTGCAGACGGGCTACGGGTGTGGCGGTTCGCCCTGTTTGCGGCCTTCGCCATGACGCTGCCGTATCTGGCCTTGGCCGTCGCGCTCGGCCCGGAGTTCCCCTCGATTCTGGGCGGACTGATCGGGTTGGCGATTGTCGTGCCCGCTGCGAAGGCGGGACGGTTCCTGCCCCGGGGCGAGGAGGTGTGGGACTTTCCGGATCGTGCCGAGTGGCATCCCGAGTGGACCGGCATCATGAAGATCTCGCTCGACGGCGATTCGTCCCGGGCGATGGGCCTGTTGCGGGCGTGGTCTCCGTATGTGATTGTGGCGGTGCTGCTGGTGCTGACGCGGATCGACCAGTTGGGCATCAAACCATTGCTTCGGGCCCCGGCAGTAACGATCCCGTTCAACAATCTGCTGGGCACCGCGATCAGCCGGCCAGAGCAGCCATTGTATGTGCCGGGCACGATTTTCATCGTCGCGTCGCTGCTGACGTTTGCGCTGCATCGAATGGGCGCAGCGGCGTACAGCCGCGCGTGGAAGGATTCGGCCCACACGACCCTGCGCGCGTCGGTCGCCCTGGTGTTCACGGTGCCGATGGCGCAGGTGTTCATCAACTCGGGCGGCGGAGTCGCGGGGTACGAGAAGATGCCGTTCGTGCTGGCCGATGCAGTCGCCCAGGCAGCGGGTGGGGCATGGCCCGTGTTCGCGACGTTCATCGGCGGACTGGGAGCGTTCGTGGCTGGCAGCAACACGGTGAGCAACATGACGTTTTCGCTGTTTCAGTTCTCCGTGGGCGAGCGAATCGGCGTCGACCCCGGCTGGGTGGTGGCATTGCAGGCGGTCGGCGGGGCGGCGGGCAACACGATCTGCGTGCACAATGTCGTCGCGGCCGCTGCCGTCGTGGGACTGGTTGGGCAGGAAGGAGCGGTGATCCGCAAGACGCTGCCGGTGTTCGGTTACTATGCGATGTTGTCCGGATGCATCGGGTATGCGGTGCTGTGGAGCGGGCGGACCGGCTGGCTGAACGCGGGCAGCGTGGCGGCAGGATTGCTCCTCCTCGCTCTGATCACGTTCGCCGCACGGACGCTCGCGGCAGACAGGCCGTGAGGCACGCGCAATGACTCCCATGGCTGAGCGACCAGGTTCCGCGATGATTCTGGAAGGTCTTGTGACCACGCAGAATGTCGACGGTGTCGTCAACGTGGCGCCGATGGGGCCGATCGTTGACGAGTCGATGCAGACGCTCGTGCTGCGGCCGTTTCAGACGTCAACGACGTATCAGAACCTCAAACAGACCTGCTGCGGCGTGCTGCATGTGACCGACGATGTGCTGCTCATCGCGCAAGCCGCCCTCGGTCCGCTCGACCCGTTTCCGGAGACCATGCCGGCCGCGCAGATCAACGGTGTCGTGCTGACGTCCGCCTGCCGCTGGTACGAGTTCGACGTCGTCTCGCTCGATGACCAGCAGGAGCGGACCCGCATCGAATGCCGGATTGTTCACGTCGGGCGGTTGCGGGACTTTTTCGGCTTCAACCGTGCCAAGCACGCTGTCCTGGAGCTAGCCATCCTGGCGACGCGCGTGCATCTTCTGCCTCGCGAACAGATCGATGCCGAATTCGCGCGACTCGCCACGCCGATCGAGAAAACCGCCGGGCCTCGCGAACAACTCGCGTTCGAGTTGTTGCAGCAGTCTGTGGCCGAACACCGGCGGGCCGACTAACATCCCGAGACCATGACTCGCACGGTTACCGTCACCACCGGAGCGCGGCTCCACTTCGGCCCGCTGTCGTACCGCCCTGCCACAGGGCGGCACTTCGGGGGCGTGGGCCTGATGGTCGAGCGACCCGGTTTCAAGATCGCGTTCAAGGCGTCTGACTCCGATGACGTCGTGGGGCGCGCGGCCGTCGCCGACCGGATCCGACAGTTTGTCGCACGGATCCGGGAACAGTCGGGAGTTGGCCGTCAGACGCCGATGTGTCGGATTGAACTGTCGCAGATCATCCCGGCTCATTCCGGACTGGGTTCCGGCACACAGTTGGGGCTGGCGGTGGCACGGGGACTCGCCGAACTGGGCGGAGAATCGGACGTGCCGGCGGAGACGCTCGCAGCACGCACGGGCCGCGGTCTGCGGTCCGCGGTCGGACTGCACGGATTTGCAACCGGAGGGCTGATCGTTGACGCCGGCAAGCACGCGGGCGATGAAGTCGGTGCGCTCGCCTGTCGGCTGCCGTTTCCGGCGGACTGGCGCGTGCTGTTGCTGACCCCCGAACGAGGACGGACCGGCCTGTCGGGTTGCCACGAAGAACAAGCCTTCGAGCGGTTGGGGCCCATGCCCCCGGCGCTGACCGACCACCTGTGCCGACTCGTGCTCCGCGAACTGCTGCCGGCTGTCGGCGCGGCCAACTTCGAGGCGTTCTGCGAGGCGGTTTTCGCGTATGGCCGCCACGTGGGCGGCTTCTTCGCTCCGGTCCAGGGCGGAACGTTTGGCGACACCCGGACCGACGAGTTGGTCGGTCGTCTGACTCGGCTCGGAGTTCGCGGCGTCGGGCAGACATCCTGGGGACCGACGCTGTTCGCCTTCGTCCCGACCGTCAGCCGGGGACAGGAACTCGCGGCACGGCTGCACCGGGAATTGAACGGGAACGATCAACTCAGCAACATCCAACTCGTCGCCCCACTCAACCGCGGCGCAACTGTGACGGTGAGCTGTTGAAGAGAGATTGGGAGAGGCAGGGTGGCCCATCCGGAATTCACGCACTCCGCGTTTGTCGGGAACCTCGCCCTCCCGAAACAACACGCGACCGATTTCCGGAGAGATTCTGAGATCTGCGGGAGCCTGTCAGGGGACGAAGCGGACGTCGGCGGAGGCCGCTTCGAGGCCGATCCGCAGGTCGGCGAGACGCGACTCGGCATTGATGGCGAGGGTCAGACGATTGACACCTTTCTGGAGCACGACCGACATCGTCTCGCTGAGCGGGACCGGCTCGCCGTTCCACCATCCGGTCAAGCCGTCGGCACCCGTCAGCTTCAGGGTGACCGGGTTGCCGTCGGTCTCCGATTGCAGGTGCAGCCGCACGAAGCCGACCTGCCGCTTGCCGATGCTCCTCAGCAGCGGCACATCAACGAGGGGTAAGAAACCGTTCACGCGACTGTAAGCCGGTTGCCATTGGAACGCCTCATCGTCACTGGCAGCGACCCCGTCGCCGACACGCCGAATCCGGAACGCGGCCTTGTCGGTCGGTTGCAGCACCTGCCACTGCCGCGCGACACGGGACTGTCCGATGGTGTACTCCGGCAACCGCCCCAGCGCCTGGAGAAACGCCACCAGATCGACGAGTTCCCGCCGGGTGAGCTTATCCGTTTGACCGGCGGGCATGAGAGAGACGCCTTGCTTGCGCAGCTCGATGGTGTTGAGCGGCACCTTTTGCTCGCGGCCTTCGGCGTCCCGCAGGATGAGGTCGCTGTCCGTCTGTCGGACGAGGATGCCCGAGACCGTCAGCCCCTCGTCGGTGACGACCACCTGCGTGTGATAGTTCTCCTTGATCTGTTTGTTCGGATCGAGCAGCGCGTTGATGATGTAGTCGAGTTGGGCGGTTGCTCCCAGGCTCAGCATGTCGGGACCGACCTTTCCGCCCGCACCGCCGATGGCGTGACACTTAATGCAGTTGAGGTCATGGCGGCGGTACTGGTACTCGCCCAAATGCGGCTTGCCCCGTTCGCGGACCTCAGTCATCAACGATTGCATTTCCTCCGGCGAAAGCTGTTTCGGTCCCGCTGTGATGCCGCCCGCCAGGCGCAGGGCCTCGGACAGTTCCGGCAATGACTGGCCGGACGAACTGACCGCGCGAAGCGCGATGACAGCCGCATCGGTCGGAATCGTTTGATCGGCGAGCGCCTGAGTGAACGCCTTGATGGCCGCTTCGTGCTTGAGGACTGATCCCATGATCTCATGAAGCCGGCCCTTTTCGCCGTATTGCTGGAGGAGGTCCACAGTCGCCGGAGCCGCGACGGAAGGCTGCAAGGACATGAGCGCATTGGCCGCGAAATAGCGGAACGCGTATGGCTCTCCCTCCTTGGCCATCTTGGCTAGGAGGGATTCCGCCTCCGGTCCTCCGTAGTCGGCCACGGCGTCGATGGCCGGTTTACGGATCCTAACTGAAAAAGCACTGATCGCCTGTGATTTGAGAGACGGCCACAATCGCTCGACGTGAAACACGCCGACGCAGCCAGCGGCAAGCGAGTTCGCATAGGTGTCGTCAAGCTCGAGCAGTTGGTCGAGTGGCTCAAAGTCACCGGCTGGTGAGACATTTCTGCGGGTCTTTGCCCGGATCAGGTCGCGGAGAATCTCCACCCTCAAATGCGAATCGTCGGTGGAGGCCGACAACTCGAGCAGTTCCCGCAATTCATTCGGACCGGCGTACTCGGTGATGACGCCGATGACGTCCGACTGTTCCTCCTCGCTAATACGGCCTTCCTTGAGCAGCCGCGTGAGGACCGGCACGGTTTCTGCCGAGCCGGCCGACTTAATCACGAAGGCCAAATGACGTGTGTTGCCGCCGAAGTCCAGTTCGCCGGCGAGCAAGGCCGGTTGCCAGACCGGTTGCAGATCGCGGGCGGTCAGCCAGAGGGCGTAGTCGAGCCACTCATCAACGTCGACTCGCTTCGATTCGCTCTGGTTTGCTTGACGGAGTTCGACCGGCATGAACTTCGAGAGGGGCGGCACGTCCGGATCAAGCGCCCGCATGGCGACTTCGACCGCCCGCACCTCCGGAATGCGGCCCAACGCCCGGACCGCTTCGAGGCGGACCCGCGGATGTTCATCGGTCGCGCGCGGCTCCAGCAGAGCGATGGGATCATCGAGCCGCAACCGCCAGTCGCCAACAACGCGACAGGCGGCGGCCCGTGCGTTGTGATCGAGGCAACGGAGCAGCGACTCCAGCAGTTCCGGTTCGACGACGTCCAACGACTGATAGACCCGCAGCGCCTCCAATCGTTGGCGATGGTAGCCCGGCGCGGTGATATCGAGGCGGTGGGCCCAGCGTTTGACGGCGGGGAGCACGTCCGGTCCCCGTTCCTTGAGCAGCCGCTTGGCCTGCTGCCGTGTCCACGCTTCGGGCGATGCCAGTTGCGCGGCGAGCTCGTCATCGGTCGCGCTGACTAGTTCGGGCCGTTCGACGAGCGGGTTGCCTCGGTAGGTCACCCGCCAGATGCGACCGTGGGTATGATCGCGGCGCGAATCGCGGAAGTCGACCTCACCGTGCTGAATGATCGGGTTGTACCAGTCGGCGATGTACAAGGCTCCGTCCGGTCCCATCTTGGCATCGATCGGCCGAAAGGCAACGTGAGCCGACTTGATGACTTCCTGTTGCTCCTGCGAGACGTATCCCGATCCGGACTCCGTCAACACGAAGCGGCAGACGCGGTGCCCCCGGAAGTCGCTGGTGACGAGACTGCCTTGCCACTCTTCCGGCAAATGCCGCCCGCCGACGATCTCCAGTCCGCAATGTTTGGGAGAGCCCGGGTTGAGGCCATGCAGGATCCGCTGCGCTCCGTAGGCGGTGAGGTAGGAGGCTCCGGGGACGATGTAGTTGATCCCCTCGCCGCCGGCACCGTCGGTGGCAAAGGTGGTGCCATACTCGTCAAAGTCGAGTCCCCACGAGTTGACCAGTCCCCGGTCGAAGACGCTCATCCGCCAGGTTTCCGGCCGAAACCGCCAGGTGCCGCCCGCGTTGAGCCGCTGCACGCCCCAGGGGGTCTCGACATGCGAATGAATGTAGATCGACTGTTTGAAATACAGGAGCTGCTCCGGTCCCCAGCGAAACGTATGGATGATGTGATGCGTGTCCTCGGTGCCAAAACCGCTGAGCACGATCTCCTTCGAGTCTGCTTTGCCGTCGCCGTCGGTGTCCTTGAAGTGCACAACCTCCGTACTGGCAGCGACGTACGCCCCGCCATCGCCTGGTGCGATGCCGGTCGGGATCAGCAGCCCGTCCGCGAAGACGGTCGTCCGGTCGCTCACACCGTCGCCGTCTTCGTCCTTGAGAACAAGAACTTTGTCGTTGGCTTTGGCGCCGGGCAGAATCTGCGGATACGTTTGGCTGCTGACGATCCATAACCGTCCCTGCGGGTCGAAGTTCATCTGAATCGGCTTGGCGATCTGCGGGTCAGCCGCGAACAGATTGACCTTGAACCCCTCGGGCAGCACAAACGTCTGACGCTCAAGCTCCGGGTCCGGCGGCGGAATGTCCCGCAGGTCGCGTTGGCCCCATGAAATCGCCGGAGCCAACAGGAAGCAATACAGGGGGAGCAGAAGCGTTCGCATCATGGTGCTCGATTCCAAAGAATGGCGATCACGGAAACAATGGCTGTGACGGAAGGAAGGACGGCGACGAAACGCGGCGGATGGCAACGATTGCGTCCCTTTGGTTTACCGAGTTTCGACGTCTGAGGCTACCGTGAGAGACGGGTCGCGGGGGCCGTTCAAAGATTGAAGCTGGGGAACCTCGTCACCCGAAGCGTCAGCGAGGGACGAATCGCTCACTCACGTTCGCTTCCTCGCTGACGCTTCGGGTTACCCATTGAGCTTGTCCCGGTCGGTCTTCTCCCAAGTGAAACTTTGAATGGCCCTGGACGGGTAGCGGGTTGAGACGCGCGGCAGGGGAACACCTCTTACAGCCGCGCCCGTCAGGAGGCGGAAGGGGATGGGCACAACGTTTCTGGACACTCGCCCGGCGTCTGTTCGACCGCAACCCGGCGGCCGCGGCTCTGATCGGCCGCGGCTCTGATCGGGCGACGGCTCTGACGGGGATGCTGTTGGTCAGCGTGCCGCTTGGAGTTGCATGAGCAACTCCTGTGCTTCGACTCGCAGGAGGGCGTCGGCATGGTCGTCGGCAATTGGGATGAGCAATGCGGCCAACCGTTCCATTGTTTCTGTGTCGAGTTGCCCGCTCAACGCACTGAGTGCCTTCAGAGTGTTCGTGACTTTGAGCGTTGACTCGAACTGCCTCGCCGCCGCTTCCGTTGCGTCAGTTGAATCAACATCGGCATCGGACGGTGAGCTTTCGGCCGCAGCTCCCGGGCTGCCACAGGAACGGAGCACTCCCTCGAACACGGGCATCCCGGCAAGCGAACCAAGCCGCGCCAGAGCGATGGCCGCATTCATACGGGTCAGTTCGTCGCCGTGGCCGAGCAGGACCTCCAAACGCTCCTCCGCCGCCGGTGCGTCGAACAGACCGAGAGAGTAGGTCGCCAGATGCCGAATCATGCTGTCGGAGTCGCCCGAGGCGGCGATGATCTCTGCGACGATCTCGCCCTCGTCGAAGGACTTCCCCTGCTCGTGCAGACGGTTTGCCGCCGTGGCGAGGGATGCGATGGCGTTCTTGCGGACCTCACGGTCCTCCACGGAATTCATGGCTGATACCAGCACCGGAAATGTGACGTCGTGGACATCGATCAGTCCCAGCGTCCGCGTGAGAAACTCCTGCTGCTTGAAGTCGTCTTCACTCGCAGAGGCCCTGTCGAGTGAATCTTGAAGGAGTCCGGCCATTTCCGTCGCGACGTCACGATTCTCGACGAGCCGCACCCCGTCAGCCGTCGCATCGGCTTGCAACATCTGGGCGAGTCCCAACGCTCCCCGCCAACGGACGTGTGGATTGTCGCTGCGGATGTCGGTCAGTTGCTTGCGCCAGTCCTGCTCGCTTGACGCCAACTGGCCGAACAGCAAATACACCCCGATCACGACTGAGACAATCAGTGCCGGAACGAGAAACAACTGCACGATGAACCCCGCCGAGGGGGGCTCAACCGGTGGCAACTCCCCCAGACCGTCGGGAAGCCGTTCGTCGGGAGACAGCTCTCCGAACTCACTCTCGCGACCGGCGAGAGGATCGGGCGGGGTCGGGTAAGGAACGTCGTCCTGCATGAGAGCCTTCCAACTCAAAAACGGGCACCAATCGCATGAACGGACACCAATTGTGTGCGGATCTCCAAGGCGTTGCCGAACGCCGCTTGCGGATTCGCCCAACGCCGGTGGTCCCCGAAAACAGCTCGCGGTCCGCGCCGCGACAAGCGAACCACCGATTTCACGCGAAGAGGGGAAACGTACCGATCCGCCGCCCCCTGAAAGCGCTTGCCGGTTGCGCCACGATGCGAAGAGCCGAGGGATCGGCTCTCTCCCAAGTCTAAGCACCGCTCGGTGATCGTCAAGTTGCCGCAACGATTGGCAGCGGGCCGGATTGAAAGCGAAAGCTGCCGGGCGTATTGCGAATCCGCCGAAACGATCATGGCTGGGGCAGCATGGCACTTCAGGACGGTCGGGCAATCCGAGATTGATGGGTTCAACCGGGAGAACTTGGGGACCATCCAAGGCACCGGACTGGCCCGTCCGACCGGCATCCTCGGTTGCCAGGCGAGTGGTGAGGGGGCAGCGGTCTCTCTCTCTCCGGTGCTGCGAAACGGCAAGCCGGGGTTAGCGGTCTTGGGGCGGGGTGAACTTGAAGCGGGCGCACTGGCGGAAGAAGTCGAGGGGGTTTTCGTAGACGATTTTGCGGATTTTGGCCTCGCTGTGGCCGCGATGCCGCATTTCCTGGATGAAGTCAGGGACGGCGACAGGGTTGGAGGGGCCCCAGTCGCCGGCGGAGTTGACCATGATCCTCTCGTCGCCGTAGCGTTCGATGATGTCCGCCGCGCGGGCGGGGGTGCACTTGGTGGTGGGATAGAGCGTCATCGCGCACCAGAAGCCGCCGTCCTTGGCGGCTTGGACCGTGTGCTCCTCGACGTGGTCGATCAGCACGCGGTGCGGGGGGATGTCGTCCCGTTCCTGCAGCATGTCGACGATCATCCGCGTGCCTTTGTATTTGTCGTGCAGATGGGGCGTGTGGATCAGCACCAGTTCGTTCGTCTTGGCGGCGAGGTCAAGGTGCTCGCGGAAGATGGCCGACTCGTTCGGTGAGTTTTTGTTGAGACCGATCTCGCCGATGCCCAGCACGCCCGGTTTGTTGAGGAACTCGGGGATCATGGCGATCACCTCGCGGGAGAGGGCGACGTTCTCCGCCTCCTTGGCGTTGATGCACAGCCACGTGTAGTGCTGCACGCCGCTCCATGCTGCGCGGGTCGGCTCGAACTCGGTGAGCTGCCGGAAGTAATCGCGAAAGCCGTCGACCGTGCCGCGGTCGAAACCGGCCCAGAACGCCGGTTCGCTGACGGCGACGCAGCCCATCCGCGCCATGCGTTCGTAGTCGTCGGTCACGCGGGAGACCATGTGCACGTGGGGATCGATGAAGTCCATGGCGGGGTGGTGATCGGTGAGTTGGGTAAGTCGTCAGTTGTAAAACGGCGGAGTGGTGAGTTTTCCAAGCCCACGGGCTGCGGCCCGTGGGCGCACCTCCTGTGGGAGGCGCTCAGTTTGTGCAATACGCTCGGTCAATCCCGTTCTTCGAGGTCATACCGCCACAGGCCGTGCCGGTCGCGGTGCCGGGTGAAGCGGTACCAGGTGTCGAAGACCTCCGATCGCTGGCAACCGTTGTCGTCGGTCGCCGCCGGCTCAAACCTGGCGGGGCCGCGCGAGTAAATCTGGAACGAGAGTTCGGCCTCGCGGGCATCGACGAGCCAGTATTCGTCAACGCCGCCCTCATCGTAATCGCCAAAGAGCCGTTCGGTATCTTTGCTGACCGACGAATCGCTGACCACTTCGACGACCAGGTCCGGCGGGCCCTCGATTTCGCGGATGCTGTCTTTGTCAGGGGACGACTGTGATTGGACAAACTTGATGCGGGCATCGTCGATGGACGTGTGGGAAATGAAGACCACATCCGGCTCGCAGGCCAGGTCGACGTCCGGCATCACGATCCGCGTTTTGTCGATGAACACGTACCCAAGATCGCCGGATCGCACTTGGTGGGCGATCACTGTGCCGATTTCCGTTTTCGGGGAACTATGCCAGAACACGCTATCAGGAGCGATCTCGATCTCCAGCTTGCCGCCGACCCAGTCGATGCGTCCCTGATCCGGGAAGTCGTCCGAGTGCACCCAGCGGCGGAACGCATCGAGCGTCTCAATCCCGGGCGGGATGTCCAACTGATTATCGATCCGAATCCCGACAGACATGTTCCGTCTCCCCGTGTCTTATTTGGGCCCACAAGCTATCGGGCCCTATGATACACGATCCCTCGACACCGTCGCAGCATCTCTTTGTTCCCTCGCCCGTGATGAACCGACATAGGACGCCAGCCGGAAGCCGTTGCGCCAGTGCCAGAGCGTGCTTTGTTCATTGCCCAGCAGGAAGGTACTGGCGAATTCCCGGTAGCCCAGATCGTGCAGTACGCCCGCGGCGTGAGTGAGCATCAGCGACGCGACGCCGCGCCGCGCCAGCGGGGGATCGACGAAGACCCACGTCAGGTGCGGCCGTCCCCAGCATCGGTCGACCGCATCGGGCGGAGGCTGTTCGGACCACACGGGATCGTCAAATCGCTCCAGGTCGCCGGCGGGCAGCAGCGTGATGAGTATGCCGCCGACGAGGTCGTCTGTCTCCTCCGGTCGCGCTGCAGTGGCCACGAAACAGGCCGGCCGCACCAACGGCCCGCTTTGGCCGGCGCAGGCGCGGTGGAGAGGATCGCTAACGGCGCAGTCGGCAGTCCTTCCCGGCGGCGGCTCTCCCGGTGGCGGCTCTCCCGGTGGCGAAGTCTCTTGTAAGGCCGTCCCCCGAAAGGCGCGATCGAAGACCGCTTCCAACGGCAGCCAGTCCGATTCGCACAGGGGGCGAATACGGATGTGCGTTCGCGGCGTCTCAATCATCGTCGCCGCATCACGCGGTTGCAGCGGGAGGAGACAGTGATACTGCCGCGGATGCGGCCTCAGACAAGCCACGCCGTCGCGGTACTCGTAGCGGTAGCCGGGGTGGCGCGGCAAGCGGCGGAACGTCTCCCAGGAAACGGGAAACTCGACCGCCGGACACGATTCGTCAATCGTCACTTGTTCCAACCAGCTTGGTAGTGGTCACTGAAGAGCATCTGAACCCGTTCCGCGCGATCAGTGCCGGCGGTCCGGAGAATATCAAGACCCTGATTCAGTTGGGCGAGTCGCGGATCGCCGCTAATGTTTTTGTATCCGTCCGACCGCTCGATCCGGTCAAGAGCCGCAGCGAGGTTCAGGATTTCGCAACGAAGTTCGAGAAAATGCCGGTCGAGGACGGCGTCTGCATTCAAGGTGGCCATTGGTCAGTTCTCACAGATCGAAACATTCCCCTCCGAGCGTACCAAATACGGCATCACTGACAAACGCCGAACACTGAGGGGCGGTCTCGCCAACGTGCCATTTCCCGCTTGTGGCGTTGTTGATTCGATTGACGGACGTCTATTCCTTCATCGAGCCGCCCCCGGTCCTACGGGACCCATCCAGAACCCCATCACAATGATTGCAACAATCCATCCGGTCAGCGCCAGGTACGCAACGAGCACACAGACCGATGCCCAATCGATATGATCCGGGTTGTTGTCTTTCGCAATCAGCGGCCAAAGTCGCTTGATGCGTCGCATGGCAGTAGCATCGCCGTTACTGAGTCAGTCTTGACCGTCGTGGGTTTGCAGCATCCCCACGTCTCCCCCCGACGCGGGCGGCTTCTTCCGCTGTAATGTGATAAATCAGGATCGAATCACCCGCACGGTCGACTGGCGTGAATCTCTGAAAATAGCGGAGGTCGCGGCCGATTCCGCGTGAGACGCCGCGGAGATAGTTGACGCTGACGGCGTACCATCCCGGCTGCGGTCCGCGCTGGCCGGGGGATTCGTCGTCGTCGAACGGGACGGCGAAGTCGGTCTCGCCTGCCTGTGTTGGTCCGCCGCCCGGGGGAAGTGGAGCGGCCAGTCCGGTCGTCTCGGCGGGCAGGTTACCGAAATACGCGATCGAGATGGGGGCGGCTTCAGGGTGCTGCGCGAGCCACTCCTTGAGATAGAGCAGGTCCTGTCCCCAGTCGACGTTACTGTCGATGAGATGGGCGGGGCCGCCTGCGGGTCCGCCGACCAACTCGTTGAAGTAGGACAAGCTGTGCGGATACACAGACAGGCTGCTACCGACCGACCACAACAGGGCGACCGACACGACGGCCGCCGTCTTAACGTCGCCGCCGCTGAAGGACCTCGCCGCGCGGCTGATCGCCACAAAAGCAAAGGGAAAGACCGGCAGCACGTACCGCATGTGGTGATTGAAACCGGTCTGCGCACTGACCAGCGCCAGAATCGTGATGAGTGGCGACAGCAGCAGCAGTTCGTCACCCCAGTTGACTCGCCCGACAGCCGCCTCCCCAGCCGTTTCGTCAACCGTCGCCCTTGCGGCTCTCCAAAACATGACGCCGGCAACGCCGGCGAGGATCCACGTACCCAGCGGTACTTTGATGGCCAGCGCGTACAGGTAGTAGTACCACCATCCGTGGTCCCGCCACTCGCCGCGAAGATAAGAGCGTTGCCATCCGCCCCGGTTTTCGAGCTGTTTCTTCTGGAAGTCGAGTCCCCGAAGGTAGTTCTCCGGCAGCGGCACGGGGAGGCCGCCCAGTCCCCAGTTGGCGAATCGGTTTCCCCCGTCTCCAGACGGATCGCCGCTCAGCGTACGGCTGACGAAGGTGTAATCCCCCAACCGTTTGCCGGAGCCTTGAAAGCCGTATCCCAGGTTCAACACGTACAGGGCGGCGACCAGGATCACCGCAAGTTGCAGCCCCTCCCGGCGACGTTCCCGTGAGGCCGAAGGACATCGCTGGAGCAGGCGGTCGACGATCCACAAGGCGGGCCACAGGGCGAAGAAAATCACAAGCGTCGATTTGGTCAGTTGGGCAAGCCCCAGAACCAGTCCGGCCAGCAACGCTCGTTGCCATGTGGAGTGACGGAGCCATCGCCAGAAGGTGAACGCGGCTGCGACCGCCAGGGCGGTGGTGCCCACGTCGGGCGTCATGAGTTGGCCGTGGGCCAGGATGTTCGGACTGAAACACCACAGGCCGCAGGCAAGCAGTCCGGATGCGGCACCGTACAGGGCCCGCGCCCAGGCGAAGCACACATAGCCTCCGATCAGGCTGAACGGGATGCAGGCCCATCTCGCCAGCGTGAACAACCAGAAGGTGCGTTCCCCATTGACGCGGGCAAAGTCCCGGCCAACACGATGGGCCGGTGCCGTTGAGGGCGAGGTTTCGTAATAACGCCACTCGGTTTTCGGCTGCGCCAGTACAACCGGCGCGGCGGCGACCAGCCGCACGAGCGGCGGACTCACCGACGCCAGATCGAACCGGCCGAACATCCAATGGCTCACCCCGGCCGGCAGATAGGCAACTTCGTCATAGGTCGGCGAGTGGCGGTATGCCCCCCAGGCCAACAGCCCCGCGTGGACACAGAGCAACAGGACGACGGTCGCGCGAATCAAGCGGTCTCGGGCGGGTCTCGGCGACGAGTGTTCACCCTTGGTATGCGGGAAGCCGTCGGGGTCGGAACGGTGGGGATCGGTCATGAGGCTGGCTCTCACGCTGAGTCCAACGATTCCGCTGCGCAACACGGAGACAGGCCAACAGTCGGGTGATCCTCTGAGTCGTTATCCTCCTCACTTCGTGTCGGGGAGGGACCGGGAGTCCAGTGCCTCCATCTCCAGAGCGTGGCCATCGCCTTGATGCCGTCCCGGTAGCGGAGTTTCTTGCCGTCTGCGGTGCTTCGCGGATGATAACGGACCGGCACCTCGGTGATCCGCAGTCCGAGCCGGCACGCTTTGGCGACGACCTCCGGGCAGAACTCGAACCGCTCGCACTGCAGGTCCATCGTTCGCAATGTCGCGGTCGGCAGCACCTTGTAACCACACGCTTCGTCCGTCAGCCTGACGCCGTACAGCAGCCGCACGCAACGGTTGAGAAACGAGACGCCGGTCCGGGACAACGACCGCTTTCTTGACTCAAGAAACCGTGAACCGATCACGAAGCCCGCGTTCCCGGCGAGCAGCGGTTCGATCAGGCGGGGATAGTCGGCCGGGCTCAGTTCCCGATCTGCGTCCTGAATGATCGTGAATCGCCCGGTTGCGACCGCCAGTGCCGTGCGAATGGCCGCTCCCTTGCCCCGGTTTTCGACGTGCCGCAGGACATCGACCGGTTGAGCGGATTCCAGCCGTTCGAGCAGGCCGATGGTGCCGTCGGTCGATCCGTCGTCGACGATGAGGACTTGTTTTTCGTACGGGGCCAGCAGGACCTGCCGCAGCACCGCCTCCAGAGTGCGGACTTCGTTGAAGACCGGAATGATGACCGTAAGCGTTGGAGCCGAATCGTGGCTTCGGGTGTGAGTCATCCCTTCCCTCCGGCTTCTCGGACACCGCGACACGGCGGCGGGTCGCGCTGATGGCTTGTAATTGTGGCCGCCCTACGGTAATCGATGGAGACGTAGTGGACAATTGTGGCCTTTCGTCCGACAGCGCAGGGTCGAGGTGATGAAGAACCGCCAAGACGCCAAGTCCGCCAAGAGAGACGGAGATAACTTGTGTCTGCCACAAGCTTCGCCAGTCGACACGAGCATTCCGACAAACCCGTCGCGCCATTGATCGACTGCACAAAGAACGGCACCGTGTTTTGTGGGACTTGTTCACAACTTGACTTGGCGTTCTCGGCGTCTTGGCGGTTCGGCCCTGCGCGGTCTTGCCAGGATGGCAAGCCGTCCGGTGATTCGTGATTCGGCCGATCCCGGGGGCGGTTCTTGAACGGATAGCGCGGGGAGATCGAATGCATGGTGTCACATTCGGCAACCAATGATGCGACCCCGCTGGAGCAGCCAATGCGGCGTTCCGGCGAGCGTGTGGTGGCGATCGACGCGCTGCGGGGATTCGTGCTGCTGGGGTCGTTCGTGGCAGAGGCGTTTGTACCCGCGTTGCAGAAGTTGCCCGCTTCACCGCTGCGTGATGCATTTCTCGCTCCGTTAAGCCATTCCCAATGGCATGGCTGCACTGTTGTCGATTTGGGGTTCCCGGCGTACATCATGCTGATCGCCATGTCGATCACGTTGTCTTACGAGCGCCGCCGGAGGCAAGGGATGGGGCGGGCCGAACTGCTGCGCAGCTTGACGGTTCGCTCGGCACTGCTGTTCGCCTTCGCCACAATCTATCACGGCGGGCTGTCGCTGCCGGTCTCGGAGATTCGGTTCACGCGAATCTTCCATCGTCTGGCGATCGCCATCTTCCTGAGCGGAGCGGCCGAATTGCTGTTTGACATGCGCGGCAAGATAATCGCCTTGGTCACGGTGCTGGCGGGCTACTGGGCGCTGATGGAGTTCGTCCCGGTTCCCGGATACGGTGCTGGCGATTATTCCCGGCTCGGCAACCTGAACCATTACCTTGACCGAACCGTGCTCGGCGCGCAAACCTATTTCGTACTGAGCACACTGGGCGTGGCGGGCACGTGCCTGATGGGACTGTTGGGCGGGGCCCTGCTGCTGGGACAGCGGCGTCCGCAGCAACGTTTGTTGTCGTTTGTGGGAGCGGGCATCGTGTTGCTCAACCTCGGATGGCTGCTCGATCCGCTCTGTCCGATTAACAAGCACATCTGGACTCCATCGTTTGTGATCTACTCGGCAGGCTGGGTGTCACTGGTCTTCAGCGGGTTCTTCCTCCTGACGGATGTCTGCGGATGGACTCGCTGGTCGTTTCCGTTTCAGGTTCTTGGTAAGAACCCGCTATTTGCGTTCGCGGCGATCGGACTGTTGCCCTGGAGCCGCTATGCGAACCTGTTCGCCGGAGAGGGGCTCGTGCCGCTGCTGGGTGCGAGCCAACCGCAGGTACAGGCGGCCGTGCAGGTGGTGCTGTGGTGGCTGCTGGTGTATTGGCTGCATCGCAACCATCTGATCATCAAGATTTGACGGACCTGCGAATGCGACCGCGCAGGGTTGAACCGCGAAGACGCCAAGAGCGCCAAGTCGAATGTTTGACAAGTCCCACGGAATGCCGTGCCATTCTCCGATTAATCGATTAATGTCGGGAAGAGTTCTCCCGGCCGTCCATGCCGGCTTGCGAAGCCTGTGGCTGGCACAAGCCGACTCTGCTTTTATCGACGCTCGTGGCGTCTTGGCGGTTTTTCATCAGCTCGGCCTTGCGATGTCGGATTCGGAGATCGCCAGAGGAGCGTCGTTGTGAAAACGCGGTTGAATGGACCCTTGTGGAAACTGCTGCTCGCGACCTGCCTGATTGCCGGCGGCGTCGCCTTGTTGTGGCCGCGCGCGGAGATCGCGGTCTGCACCGCTGTGGGGCCGGGGATTCCGGGGCGGTACAAGCATGCCGCATCCGCCTGCGAGTTGGAGAACGGCGACATTCTGCTCGTGTATTACAGCGGATCGGGGGAATACGGCCGCGACACGGCCATCTACGGGACACGTTTGGACCGCACGAAAAACCGTTGGTCGCGATCTCGCATCATCGCTGACGAACCGCACAAGGCGGAAGGCAACCCGGCCCTCTGGCGGGCACCGGACGGACGCCTCTGGATGTTTTACCCGGTGCGGCAGGGAGACAGTTGGGCGACCGCCCGGCTGGCGGCGAAGGCGTCGGACGACGACGGGGCCACATGGGCGGACGCCTCGCCGCCGACGGACGAGGCTGGTTTCATGACCCGCGCCCGTCCCATCACGCTGCCGGACGGAAGCTGTCTGCTGCCCGTCGACTTCAATCCGAGCACCGATCCGGAGTTCGTCTCCGAACAGAGCGGGTCGCTGTTCTTTCGCTCGGACCGAGACCTCCAACAGTGGGAGGCGACTGAGATCATCCATTCGCGGTTAGGCAACCATCAGCCGGCGGTCGCCCTTGAGGGTGACGACGACGGCCGGTTGGTCGCCTATTGCCGGCGGGGCGGCGACTACTATGGCCGGGAGGACGGCATGCTCGTGAGGTCTCAGTCCCTGGACGGCGGGGCGACCTGGAGCGGGGGGGCCGAAACTGATTTCCCCAATCCCAACTCGCCGGCCGATTTCGTCCAACTGCAGAGCGGGCATCTCCTGCTGGCGTATAACGACAGCAGCTTTGAACGCAGGCCGCTCGCCGTCGCGCTGTCGACAGACGGCGACCGCTCCTATCCCCACCGGCGGGACATCATTGACGGAGACCTTTCCTACTCCTATCCGTGTGTCTTGCAGGTGGCCGACGGCACGATCTATCTGTTCTTCACGGCTGGGTCGCGGTCACACATCAAATACGCGCGGTTTACGGAACAGGACATCACCGGTGAATGAGAGTGAGTCCCGTGTGTTCATGACCGCGCGGAGTCGGTATTCCTATCCGTTGAGAGTCCGTTCACAGAACGGTCGCTCGTGAGTCGGTATAAAGTTGACATGAACCCAGTTCCCCCAAACATCACGCAACCACAAGCGGGCTCGCGGGTCGGCGCGTTGGACGCGCTCCGGGGATTGGCCGTGCTGCTGGTGTTCGCCTCAACGGGCGGGGCGAGATTCGTGTATTCCCTGCCTCGCTCGGCGGTTGTTGACGTTCTGCGATTCCAGTTTCGTCCGTCCACGTGGCACGGGTTTACACTGGCGGATCTGTGTTTGCCCGCATTCCTGTTTGTGGCGGGCGTCAGTCTGGCGTTGTCCTCCGACCGACGGAGCCGCGAAGGCAAACCGCGAACGGCGTTAGTCATCCAGTCGCTGTTGCGCGGGCTTGGGTTGTACACGATTGGAGCGGCGATGGACGGAGTCGTCGCAATGCGATGGAGCGGGATGGGTTGGGCAGAGGCATTTGAGACGGGGAATCTCTGGACGGGGCCGTTGCAGCAGTTGGCGGTTTGCATCGTACTGGGCGGGATGGCGGCAACATGGATCACCCGTTGGCCGACGCGGCTGTTGCTGTGCGTTTTGTTGCTCGTGGCCTACGGCGTGATGCTGGCGTGGGTCCCATTCGCCGGAGCGGAAGCTGGGCGATATGGTTTTGACCATCATCTGGCGGCTGTCATTGACGGACACCTGTTGCCCGCGACCGGTCCCTTCTCGCCGTGGGATCCGCGCGGTATCACCACGACCCTTCCCGCTTGTGCGATCCTGATCGCCGGCCTGGCGGCGGGGGCGTTTATCCTGAAGGCATCCTCGCAGCTCGGCCACCGTCTGACGAAAACGAACGTCGGGTTGTCTGCGGCGGCTTTGGGGTGTGTGAATGTGAGCGCCTTGCTGGCGGTCGTGCAGCCGTTAAACCCGTATCTCGTGACGCCTTCGTTTGCGCTGGCCGCGGTGGGGGGGCTGTTGTTCGCGTTGGCCGCACTGCTGGCCAGTGAGCGCGTCTTGGGGGACGGTCGTTGGGGATTCCCGTTGCGGGTGTTGGGGCGGAATTCGCTGCTGACCGTCATTCTCTTGAGCGTGGTTCTCGCTCCCTAGCGGTCGCGGCTAAACGGGAATGCGTGAATCTGACGGACGGCGTGCCTGGCGGACGACGCGCTTGTCGACCGGCAAATGCTGTTACCAGTGGGGGCGTTCGGCGTCTTGGGACATGCGGCGGAACTGTTTCCAGTCGATCCGCTCGATGCCGAGGATGTCGATCTCTGAGGCGATCTCCGGGGAGAGCATCGCCCGGGTCTCTGCTTGGCGACCGGCGGCATCGGGCGGACTCCAGTCGTCAGCGTCTGCATCGCAGCAGTGCACGACCAGTTCGGTCACACCCGGTTCCAGACGTCGCAGAGCATTGACGAGATAGGCATGCTTCTCGTCGGCGGGGACCTCATAGTTGTCCGCCTCGATGAAGTCGGCGAGGGGGTTGTGGTGGGTGTACAGGATTTTGAGTTGGGCATAGTACGCATCGACAACTTCCGCGGACAACACCTTGTCCCATCCTGTCGGCAAGACCTTGGCGAAGCGGATGGGAATCGATTCTTCGAGGCTGATGCGGACATACAATTCCAACAAGTCGGGGCGTCGGGAGAGGGAGTTCATGTGATTGTCGAAATGGGAGAGCACGATGCCGCTCTCCCGGGCCCGTTGAATCTGGGCGCGGATTTCGGTCTCGACTTCGGCCAACTCGGCGTGCCGCGCCACTTCTTCGGCAGACCTCCGGAACATGCCGTCCGCATCGACGAGTGAGGGGACTTCCGACAGATCGGAGACCGGTCCCCAGCGGACTTCGTTCCATTCCGAGGTGAGGGTGAGATGCAGGCCGAAGTCTTTCTCCGGGTGCGACCGGGCGTATTCGGCGAATTCCTGGAAACCGGGACAAGGGACCATGATGCTGGCCGAGGAGACAACGCCCCGTTCCATGGCCGCGACGGTTGCCCGATTGGCGGACGCACACAGCCCGGCGTCGTCAGCGTGAATCAGCAGAAAACGCGCCGGCGGAAGCTCCCACACGGCCCGCAAACGGTTCGCCTCGGCGATCAGGACGAACAGCGTTGCGACTGCGAGGAGCCAGTTTGCCGCGCGGCTGGCTCCCGTGCGATCGGTGGACGGGACGTTGTCGGACATGCGTATCTCCCTCTGCGCGGAGTCGAATGCCGGTGTCGCGGTTTGACGATCGTGGCCGGTCCGTTTACGATCGTCTCATCGCCCGGTTGCATTGAGTTGTATTGAGCCGTACCGGGCGATCACCGGGCTCTGTCGACACACCGGTTTACGTTTCCATTCTGACCTCTGTTTACGCTCTGACCACTCAGGAGTCCAGCATGTCTCTCTCTCGTCGCGATTTTCTTTCCACGTCTGCCGGGATGGCCGCGGCAGCAACTCTGTGCCCGGTCGGGTCGCTGCAAGCGGCTGCGGAAAAACGGAGCAACAGCCCCAACGAAAGGTTGGGCGTTGCAGTCGTCGGGGTGAGAGGGCGCGGCCGCAGCCACATCGCCGGGTACCTCAACCTGGACGATGCGGAGGTTCTTTATGTCTGCGACCCGGACGAGCACTTCGGGCTGATGAGGCAGGAACAAGTCGCCGCGAAACAGAAGCGGGCCCCCAAGTTCATCGAAGACTTCCGCAAAGTCCTTGACGACCCGGCTGTCGATTGCATTTCTGTCGCGACGCCCAACCATTGGCACGCACTCGTTTCCATCCTCGCCATGCAGGCCGGCAAAGATGTTTACGTCGAGAAACCGGTGTCGCATAACGTCTGGGAAGGACGTCAAATCGTCAATGCGGCCCGCTCGCTGGGGCGTATCTGTCAGGCGGGCACACAGTCACGTTCCAGCCCGAGCCTGCACGAAGCCGTCCGCTGGGTGCACGACGGGAACCTCGGTGCGATCAAGTATGCGCTCGGCACGTGTTACAAGGCCCGCTGGAACATCGGCAAGTCCGACACGCCGCTCGTCATCCCCAAGTCGCTCAATTACGACCTGTGGTGCGGACCGGCGGCGATGGTTGACCTGTACCGTCCCGCCAAAAACTCGACCGGCGGTTACAACCCGCACTACGATTGGCATTGGGACCTCAACACGGGCAACGGCGACATGGGGAACCAGGGCATCCATCAGATGGACATCGCCCGTTGGTTCCTCGGAGAAAACGCCCTCTCGCCGCGCGCCTTCAGCATTGGGGGACGCTTGGGGTACGACGATGCGGGCAACACGCCCAACACGCAAATCGTGTATCACGCGTATCCCAAAGCTCCGTTGATCTTCGAAACCCGCGGACTGCCGCGCAACAAGGAGTTGCTGCAGAAGCAGCCGCACTACGAGAACGCGGACATGGACAACTACCGCGGCGCTCGGATCGGTGTCATCGTGCAGTGTGAGCGGGGACACGTTGTGATCCCCAATTACACGTCCGCCAAAGCGTTCGACAATGACGGCAACGAAGTGAAAGCCTGGAGCGGCGGCGGGGACCACTTCGCCAACTTCCTGGACGGTGTGAAGTCCCGTGACCACCACGACCTCAACGGCGATATCCTGGAAGGCCATCTGTCGAGCGGGTTGTGTCACACCGGGCTGATCTCACACGTTGTGGGACGAAAAGCGCCCCGCAAGGAGATTGTGGATGCGGTCGCCGACGACGCGCTGTTGACGGATTCGTTCGACCGGATGGCACAGCATCTGGAAGCGAACGGCGTCGACATCGAAAGTCCGACGCTCACCCTGGGCGAGTGGATCACCATGAACCCGCAGGCGGAAACAATCCCGGGGAACGCCGCTGCTTCCGCCGCGCTTACGCGCGTGTATCGCAAGGGCTACGAGGTGCCCGCTATCGACGCATAGCCGTTGGGGGGTGATTGGCGGTTTCGGCGCGGCATCGTCGGATCGCTGGCGTCGAAGGCAGATTCTCAGCCCAGCCCAGCCCGTTCTCGTTCGCGAGGCGGGCTGTTTTCGTAAACTCTGAGGGTGCGGACGTTGCTGCCTCCGTGATTCGGGGTGGGTCCATCCGTTCGATGGTGGTGATGTTCCTCATTACAGGGTGGCTGGGGCGCTGCTGAGGCAACGAAGGTGTGCTCTCTGACCGACACGGGGGCCGTCACGCGGTTTATTCACCGTCCACAGCCCCAGACTTCGGTGCGGCCCTCCCAATCATCGACTTCACAGCGCCCCAGCCACCCCGACCTTTGAACGGCTCCACTAATCCGTGACCGTTTTTCGACTTGCCCCTTCCGTTCTCTGCAGGAATCGCCACCATGGACAGGGGACACAACTCCAAAGTGACGGGCCTGTCAGGAATTCGAGATTGACCATGGCGGATGCGACGGCACCTGATCCGGAAAAGACCGAACCCACATTGCTGTCCGATCGCACGGACGGCTCTTCGGTCGGAATTGAGAATGAACGAGCCGCTTCCCAGGCAAGCGGTGCGGACGCCGCGGAGACGGCCATCCAATCCGAGGTGTCCGCGGAAAAGGTAACGCTGCGTGATTCCGGGATCCCGGCCCCGCCCCCCGCCTCTCACGACGAGCGGACCATCGGCGAATCGACGACCGGGGATTCGACAGAGGCCACGACAGCAGAGGCCACGACAGCGGAGGCACCGGGAACGGTTGCCGCTTTGGGCACCGGCAAGCCCGCCACCGACACGGGGTCCGGCGCGACGGCCGTCGACCGTCCGTCGCAGGCAGAGGCCGAGCTTTCGTTTTCCGTCGAACCGACGATGGCCGTCTCAGACTCTCCCCCTCCGTCAGCGACGGTGCCCCACAAGTCGGACGGCAGCGGCGAATCTTTCGTCACCGTCGAGCGAACAATTGCCCGCGGCGGGTCGGAAGGCGATACGGCAAGTGAAACAGCGGGGGCCACTGACGACGGGAGCTTTGTCACTCCCAAAATCGGCCGGTTCGACATCATCAAGGTGCTCGGACAAGGGGCGTTCGGGACCGTGTACCTTGCCCACGACCCGCACCTCGACCGCAAGGTGGCGATCAAGGTTGCCAAAACCGGCGTGCTCTCCGGGAAGCAGGATGTCGACCGGTTTATGAGGGAAGCCCGTTCGGCCGCCCAATTGCGTCATCCGAACATCGTGCCGGTCTATGAGTTTGAGCGGCATCCGCATTCCAGCTTCATCGCCTATGAGTTTGTCGAAGGCCGCACGCTGGGCGACCTCATGAAGGAACGCAAAACGCTCACCTGCGAGGAAGCGGCCGGGTACGTCTCCAAGCTGGCCTCCGCACTCGATTACGCCCACGCCCACGGCATCGTGCATCGGGACATCAAGCCGGAAAACATTCTGCTCGACAACGATGGCGAACCGCACATCGCCGATTTCGGACTGGCGCGCCGGGATGACGGAGACACGCTGCGAACCCGTGAGGGCATGTTCATGGGGACGCCCTCCTACATGAGCCCGGAGCAGGCCGGAGGTAAGGCCCACCTGGCGGACGGCCGCTCGGACATCTGGAGCATGGGGGTGATGTTGCACGAGATGCTCACCGGAGCACGGCCCTTTCGGGGGACCGTCACGGAGGTGCTCGTCGCCGTCCAAAACGACGAACCGCCGACTCTGCGGCAACTCGACAACAGTCTGCCGCGCGATCTGGAGACCATCTGCCAGAAAGCGCTGACGAAGGATCTTGGGCAACGGTATCAACGGGCTCAGGAACTGGCCGATGAGCTGGAACGCTGGCGTGAAGGACGCCCGATTCTCGCACGTCCCATCAGCTTGCCGCACCGCGCGTGGCGGTGGGCCAAACGGAATCCGGACATCGCCGGTCTGCTGGGGGCCGTGTTGGCGATGTTCCTGATTGGCGCGGTCGTCTCCGCCTGGTTCGGCTTCGCGGCGATGCAAAGCGAACGGCAGATGCGCGAAGCGCGGGCCGAGCGGGCGCTCACGCAACTCGACGCACTGGGCAGTGCAGCCCCTGCATCCGTCCCGGTGATCATTGAGGAGTTGGCGGCTTATCGGGAGGACATCACTCCTCGCCTGGACGAAGCGATCGCGTCCCCCGCTTTGGCGGACCGTTCCCGCGCACGGATGCTGATCGCGCGAGCCATTCTCAAAAAGGATGGAGGCTCAGCGCAGCCTTTCGACGACGAGGTCGCCGCGCAGTTACTGGGATCGGATGCCCCTGAGCTGATCATGCTCACCGGGCTGATCCGCAAGCAGGGCCGTCACGAGCCGCTTGAGACCGCGCTGTGGCGGACCAGCCAGCGCGAAGCGAGCGGCAGTCCTCGGAAGTTTCGGGCGTTGGCGGCGCTCGCCGCGCTGGACTCGGACGTGCCCGATTGGCCGCGGGTCAAATCAGATCTCGTCGCCGAAATGCTGACGATGGATCCGTTTGAGCTGTCCCGCTGGTTGCCCGCCTTGCGACCGGTGCGGGCCGAGTTGGAACAGCCGTTGACCGAGCAGTTCATGTCGGGTCTTGACCGAGACGTGCGTGTGTTGGCCGCCTACGTCCTTGCGGAACTGTTCAACGATTCGCTGGAAACGCAGGTCGCGTTGATCCCGGAGGCAAAGCCCGCGCAACTGGCCCCCTTGCTGGTCGCCATCCGTCCGCGTTCCGACGAAGTGGCTCCGCGGCTGGTTTCCCAACTGCAATCGCTCTCCGACAGGAACGGACCGGAGGCCGGTGGACACGCGAAACGAGCCGCGCAGATCACGAACGTGGCAGTGTCTCTCTTGGCGTTGCAGGAGGCGGAGCCGGTCTGGCCGCTGCTGCGCGCATCACCCGATCCTGAGGTGCGCTCGCGGCTCATTCATGCAGCGCCTCTGGCAGGAGTGCCGTGGCGGACGATCGCCGGGCGTTTGGATTGGGAGACCGACCCGGTCGCTGTGGCCGCGCTCTGTCTGACACTGGGAGAGTATGACGAAGGGGAGTTGCTGCCGGGCGACCGGGATCAGTTGACGACTCCACTGCTCGACTTGTTCGCCACGCATGCCCATTCCGGAGTACACGCGGCGAGTGAATGGACGCTGCGGAGATGGGGAAAAGGGAGCGAGGTCGACCAAGCCCAGGCGGCTCTCCAGACAGCGAGCCGCAATGCCGATCGGCAATGGCATCTTGATACGCAGGGAGTGACGTTCGCGATTTTCGACGGTCCGGTTGAATTCGAGATGGGGTCGGAGGAGTCGACGCCTTACCATCAGCCGAATGAGCGGCGGCACCGAAGGCTGATCCCGCGAACGTACGGCGTGGCGACTCACGAGGTCACCGTGGCCGAGTACCTGCGATTCCGCGAGAAACACCCGATCCCCTCTTACGCCGACTACGCCCCGGAGCCGGACTGCCCGGTCGTCATGCTGAACTGGATCGATGCGGTCATGTACTGCCGCTGGCTGAGCGAGCAAGCGGGAATCGGCGAGCACGAAATGTGTTATCCGCCGCTTGACGTCCTGGAAGCGGCTCGCAAGAAATTCGGAACGACGTTGCCCCTGCCGGACGATCTGCTGGACCGAACCGGGTACCGGCTGCCGACGGCCGCCGAATGGGAGCATGCCTGCCGATTGGAAACGCGGACCGCCTGGTCCTTCGGCAATCACGAATTGTTCCTTGGCGAGTACGCCTGGTACGAGGGAAATACTTCGGATCGTACGTCCCCCGTCGGCCGGCTCAAGCCCAACGACGCGGGCTTGTTCGACATGCACGGCAACGCTGTCGAATGGTGCCACAGCTTTTACTTCGACGAGTACGCCGATCCATCGGCCGCGGGCGTCGTCGTTGATGGTGTCGATCCGCGCATCGCGAAAGGGAGTGAGCGCGAACTTCGCGGCGGCGGCATCCTGCGACCCGCCGCGAACACGACAACCGCTTTCCGCGAGCACGATCTCCCCCGGCAGGTCTATTTTGACCTGGGCTTCCGCCTCGCCCGCACCTACCGGCCGGCCCCCGCGAACTGACCGGCTGCCTGAAGCCGGATCAGTGCCCGCGATCGTTGCCCGCCAATCAGAGCCCGGGGCGTTAGCAACGGGTCGTCGATCCACCCGCAGTCGCTCCTCCACTGGCACGTGGAGCAAGCTCTGCGGGCAAGTCGTTGTTTTTCGTGATCCGGCTTGGCGGAACGGTGCCTTCGCGAAACATTCTCCGGAACATGAGCTATCGTTGAGTTCGAGCCGATCACGATTTCCACCGTGCCCCCTGGTCAAACCGTACGATCCCCTCAATCTGCAGGATCGTCTTGAAAGAACCAGTCATGAGTGAGCCCATGTCTCCGGAGTCGAAAGTCTGCCCCCAGTGCGGGAGCGACGCTGACTGGACCCTATCCACCTGGTGTGAAGCGTGCGGATACTACCCGGCGGCCGGCCAGTTTGTGGGAACCCCGGACGACGGTTTTGACGAGGAGGAGATCTACGAAAACTGGTGGGAAGCGGTCCCGTCCTGGCTTTGGGTCTTGATTGGTGGCGCGATCGGGATTTTCGTCATCAGTGTGGCGATCCGCGTCTTTTTCGAGGAGAGCCCTGTCCGGCTGTGGTGGACGGTCGTGCAATTGGCTGGCGGCATCGTTGTGTTTGCCGTGTCCCACCTACTGGCCTACCTTTATGCGGCCCCCAACAGCGACCGAATCGGTCCGTTGGATGCCTTCATGAAGCCGATCGCGACGTGGCAGCCCATCCTGCGGGCGCTGCCGAAAAAGGTCCGCTTGCTATGGAGCGTGACGTGGGCTTTGACCGCTGTGGTCACTGCATTCTTCGTGATCGACGGCATCGACTACCAGGCGATTGCTGATGCTCGCTCACAGGCGGCCTCCGAAAAAGATAAGAAAAACACCAATCCGATCGCCGCAATCATCCAGACGGCCAAGTCGGCAGCGAAGGTGGAAGACCGCCTCCCGCGATCCGCGGGAGACGCCGAAACGCTTGGTGACGCGCTCACGGAGTTCACCGGAACCGAAGCCGGCGAAGAGGATTTCTCGGCGATGATTCGTGATGAAGAAGGCAGCGGCGACGGCGGTGAAGGAAACGGCCCACCCGCTGAAGGAGAATCCGGTGACGCCGATTCGGATAGCCAGGGCCAAGAGGGAGGCGAAGGGGAGCCGGACGACTCCGCCGTCGCGGACGACACCGACGACGCGGCGGCCGAATCGCTGGGGGCGGGCATCCTGAGTGACGAAGTTCAGCGTCTGCATGAATCGATCGAGTGCGTCGTCGTGGGTTTCACGACGAACGACGAAGGAGTGCCGCGCTCTCTGCTGCTGGCTGCACCGATCCAGGGGCGATTCACGTTTGTGGCCAAGGTTTCGCTGGAGCGCGTTCAACCGGAAGCTTACGTTGGAGTCGAAGAACGTTTCTCGCTCCTTCGCCAGAGTTGGCCCGTCGTCCGCAGCCCGTATGGAGGCCATTGGCTGAAGCCCAAACTTTTCTGCCACGTGCGGTTCTCCCATTGGACAGGCTCAGGACGTCTAAGCGAGCCGTTCGTCACCGAGTTCGCGATGGTGGCCAAGCCGCAGACGGAACCGCATGACGCAAGACTGGCCAACCCTTGAGCGTGCTCTGAATCCGCTCGGCGCGTCCCGGAAACGGGCGTTGGCAGGGAAAACCGACGGTCAACAGCCGGACGGCCGCTGTCGTACGGGTCGTATCTGAGAGTTCCCCCTGCGATTCGAAGCCCGGGACGCCTTCCCCGCTGCGCAACAGGGGTGATTCCTGCCGCTCCGAGGCGACGTGAACCGACGCAAAGCCTCTGGTTACACTGCATTCTCTCGAAAGCTGCTGAATCACCGTCGGTTCCGGTATCCGAACCCGGGTAATGCGTGGGAGAATGGCGGCCTGACGATCGGCAAACGTCATTGCCATTCGCGAATCGGCCCAGCAACCGGTTGCAGAGCGTGTGGCATTCGACAATGCCGGCGCGGACCGAGGCGTCCGGTGCGACATACGGTGGCATCAGGACCTCGCGTTGACTGCTTGATCAGGCGATCAGGATTTGTCGCCGGGAGATTACACGCATGCCAACATCCACTGGCACGAGCGCGGCACGTCTGCGCCAGTCCGGAACGATCGGGGACCAGCACTCCGTCGGATCCCCCCTGATCGGAATTGTCGACGGCAACCGTGCCCATGCCGAGCGGCTCTCCCGCATCCTCGCGAGCCAGGGACGGGACGTGCAATGTTACGAGTCCGCGGAACCGTTCCTGCAAGCGGTTGGTGCGGCCAGCGTTGGCTGCGTGATCACCGAGTTGGTCATGCCCGACATGAGTGGCCGCGCTCTCCAGGAGAGGCTTCAGGTTGCGGCCCCGGCACTGTCCGTCGTCGTGGTCACCGGCTACGCTGACGTCCGGTCCACGGTGGAACTCATGAAACTGGGAGCGGTGACCGTTTTGGAAAAGCCGGCTCGGGCTGCCTCCGTGATCTCAGCCGTCGTCCGGGCCACGCAGCAAAGCCTCAACACGTATGCCCGCATCTGCAGGACGCAGGAGATTCAACGGAGGCTGGCGACGTTGACTGAGGAAGAACGACGAATCGCCAACGAAATGATCGCCGGGACTCCCATCAAAACGCTGGCCCTCGAGTTTCAAATCAGCATGCGGACTGTTGACCGCCGCCGGCAGTCGCTCCTCTCGAAGATGAACGCGAACTCCGTCGGCGAACTGGCTTCTCTGTTTGCGGAGACGTCGATGCGAGCTGACGCCGAGTATACGATTCGTCACGACCGACCCGCGACGACCACGCCGCCGGACGCGCATCACCAGCGGAATGGGCATCACCGGCCGGCCAGGCGAATGGAAGAAACCTCATTCCCCAGCAGTGTCCTCCGTAAGGGCAGATGACCGTGTCAACGGGATGATGTCCTGGCCACAGGAAACACAGCCACGGACCGTGGCCCGTCTCCCATCAGCAGGTGTGAGCCCGGTGACGGAAGTCGGAGGGCCAGTCACTGTCATGGCGGGCCGATCAAATGCGCGAACAGTTGGAAACTGAAACTTCGCCACTGTGACGGTGAACAGCGACAACCGCCTCTGCACGTTGTCGGGCAGGATTCTCGTCGGTGTCGCGCTCACTGGCGTTGTGCTGACAGACGTCGTGCTGACTGATGCCGGGCTGACTGATGCCGGGCCGGGCAATGGCGAACTCGGCAGCGGGGCGGCGGGTGGCGCCTGCTCGTTCGGGCTGGACTGCGGGGCGGGCGCGGGCGGGCTGGTGACGGTGAGCTGGTCGTCTTCGACTTCGCCATCGGGGGCGAGGCCGAAGTACGAGTAACCGACCGTTTCGGTGATGCGGAAACGGGCGAATACCATGCCCAGGGCTGCTCCGGACGGGACGGCGATGCTCAGGTTGTTTGTGCCGTCCGCAATGGCGATGTCGACGAACACTTGTTCGCCGGGGTCGTCCCAGTCGCCGTCCTGGTTGAAGTCGACCCAGCCGTTAAGCACGGCGGTTGCGGGGACATTGGCCGTGACCGTGACGCCGACGCTTGTGCCGACGACCAGGTCGTTCCCAACGATGACGATGCCGTCCTCGTCATCGCCGCCGCCGATGTCGTCGCCGGTTGCGTCGAGGGACGACTGTCCGTCCGGCTCGGAATCGCGACCGGCGCCCAGGAACAGATCGTTGCCGGTCATCACGTGCCGCGCGCCGTCATTGGCCAGCGTGGTGGGGAACGTCGCCGAGTCGGGGGCATCTCCGAAGTCCGGCGACAGTGCGGCGAGCGACACATTGAAGTTGGCGTCGACCGCGAAGAAGTCATTAAAGTTGACCATCCCGTCCCCGTCGGCATCTCCCGGCCGGTAGGGACTGCCCGACGCGTTGAAATCCTGGTCCGCAGCGAAGAAGTCGTTGAAATTAACAAAGCCATCGCCGTCCAGATCTCCCGCGAGCTTGAAGAACTCGATGGTGTGCGACTGCGTGAGGCGGGGCGTCGTCGCGTAGGCCGGCAGCTCTGCCGTGTACCGGCCATTGGGCAGATTCACGGCCGACAAGTCCCACGTGATCGACGTCGTCCCATTGTTGGCCAGCGTCGCCGCGCTCAAATCAATGCTCTGGCCGGTTGTGTGATTGAACAGATTCAGGGAAGCGGCTGTTGCGACCGTCGTGGCTGTTGAGAAGTCGAGAGTCATCGTTCCGATGCCGGAGCGATTGGCGTTTCCATCGCCATTGAACGTTACCCCGGCCGCCCGTGCGGTGATCGGCACAAGCGTGATTTCGTCGATGTTCGGGCCGGCATTCGTTGTTGACGTTAGCGCGATGACGTTCGTTCCCGGATTCAGCGTGGTTCGTTCGGTGACCGTGCCCCAGGTGAGGAAACCCGCGCTCCCGGCCCCATCCGTATCGGGGAACGAAACAAGTTCCTGGGAGGTGCCGTTGACGGTCAGATCGAGCGGGCGGTCGGCCCCGTTCAGGGCGTAACGGATCACGAGGTCGTACTCGCCACCCGCCAGGCCGGGCAGATCGAACTGCAAAGTCTCGTCACCCGCGATTCCGTTTCCGTAATCCACGAAGCCCGTTCCGTTGAAGCCCGGGTTGTTGCTCAGAATTTGGATGAAGTTGGTGCTCGTCGATTCTGATCCGGTAAAAATGGCCGCGAATTGGCTGTCCTCAGCCTGAAACGTCAGTCCAACCGGCGGTGGGCCGATGACATCACCCGGATCAGGCGTCAGGAGCACCAGCTGACTCGAACCATTGCCACGATTGAAGGTGACCAGATAGATATCGCCGGTTGCCGGATTGATCGACAGATCCAGGGGATCGCCATAGCTGATCTCCGAGCCATCAGCGCGTCGCAAGATTTGGCTGTCCACGATGTTTCCGTCGGGGCCCGGCGTCAGCGCGATGAGATTGTCCGGACCAGAGAACTGCGCGACGATGATCGCCCCTCGCAGGTTGCTGCCAAACACATTGCTCGTAAACTCGGCCGCACCGTTCGGCGAGACGTTGCGTCCGAAATCGAAGGCAAAGCCCCGATAGTTCGGATCAGGTAGCGTCCCAACTGGATAGTCGCCGACTTCTGCAGGATCATTGCCCGCCGTCGGGTTTCCGCCGTTGAGGATAAAGTCCCCACGAATCGGATTGGGATGGCCATAAAACCCCCCTTCTTCGACGGCGAAGAGATAGTCGTTCCGCGTGGGGATGCCGGTAAGGCCCTCGTTCTGCGGTGTTGAGGGGTCATCGGGCGAATTGGCACCGCCGGCCGATCCGTTCGTGGGCACGTAAAGGAAACCGTTCGAATGCCACACGAGATCGTAAGCGTTGCGCTGGCCGCCGGCGAAGACTCTCACCGGCGCATTGGAGGCGAAGGGATTGTAGAAACCGGTCACGGACCCGTCAGCGTTATAGCTGTTGGGGTTATTCGGGTCGTTGAGAGGATCAAGGGCAGTCGCGGCGGTCGACGTCCACGGCGTCTCGGTCTGGACATCAAGTGGCCCGCCCGAAACGTCGAGCGTCGGATCGATCTCGATGACCGCTGCGCTCAGCGCACGCTCCGCACGGTAGCCCCACGCGCTATCCGGGGCGCCCATCGCACTGTTTGAGCCTTGCATGAGGTAGAGGAGGTGGCTTGGCTCGCCCGCTTGGCCGGCGTTCGGGTTTTCCCGGAAGGCCAGAGAATTGGTCAGATGGTCGCGAACCGAGCGGGGCAGCCCCACAATGTATGGCTGAGTTGTCGCCGTAAAGGACGTGTCGTCGGTGGCGATGTCGACGGTGACGACGCGGCCTGTGAAGTCAGTCGCGCTGTCCAGACCGCCTTCGTTCGACGTGACCCACAGCCTGTTCGCGTCGGTCGGATCGAACACAAGGCCGATGATCACGCTCCCGTCGAGCAGCGGGTCGGCCAATTCCTGGCGCGAGGCGTCGATGATTGCGCCGGTCGTCGGATCCAGGTTCCAACGAATGATGCGGCCGCCCAGCGTTGAGACGTAGAGCTTTTGCCCATCGGGTGACATGGCCACCGATGAGAAACCGCCCTCCGTTGCCAACACTTCGTCAACAAATGCGACGGGGCGGTCCGCAACGACCGGTGCCGTACCCGTGACGAACGTGGCTGTGTATTTCTCAAACTCGCGGGGAAGGGCGTTGGGATCGGTGTTTGAGCCGCGATCCAGAAGACCGTCGACGACGATTGTGTAACTGGTGTTCTCCTTGAGATCGCCGGTTGGGTTGATGACAACCGCGTCGAAGCCGCCGGTTGTGTTGACCGAGAAGGCAGCCGGGGCGCCGGCCAAGGTCTCGTAAAGCTGAATCGTATCGGTGGTCAAGCTTGTCTCAAGCACGCCGCCGCGCCCATCGACGACACCAACGTCGAACGCGAAAGAGCGCGTGGGGTCGACATTGTCCGGGCGGAGGCCGGTGCCAATGGCAACGGGCTGCGGGGTGGTTCCGGCGGCACCCAGTGCTACGGGGTTGGCCAACTGAGCGTAGTCATTGGAGGCCGGATTGCCATCGGCGGGTGTCAGATCCGGCAGTTCCCGGATTTCGAGATACTGAATTTCGGTGACCGTGCCCCCCGGAGCCGCGAGCGTCAGGAATCCGTCGGTGACTGTCGCGATGGCCGTCAACAGTTGTGACTTATACGTGTCGGTCGGTTGCCAGCCGGTTACGAGGTTCCCTTCGGCCAACAGCTGGTTGTTGCTGTCGTTGGGGCCACCGGTGTCGCCGACACTGACTGTAATTTCGTACGATCCTGCCGCGAGCGCGATCTCCCAGGCGGTGCGTTCAGGATAGGACGCGAGGTCGAAATGGGCATAGCCGGTCAGGCGCGGATCGTAGCCGTCGAAAGGCGGGCCGGTCCGCTCGTTGATGGCGATGGCGGGATAGGCGGCGGCATCAATGGGCGTGGCATTCGTCCCGTCGGCATCGGTCGCAGTCGCCTCGGTCACCCAACCGTAACTGAAGCCGTTTGCGCGGTCGCCGAAACCCTGGAAACTGTCGACCAGCATGCCCGGAACGACGGGTGTTGTCCCATCCTGGAAGTTGATCGCGATCGTTGGCCGGGGGCCGGGTTCCGAAGCCACCGAGCCTGCGGCGCGGCTCACGGTGAACCGGTCAATGTTCGGGCCGTTCGCAATCGTGTTTTCAAGGCGGATCGTATTGGCACCGGCCGCCAGGGTGAGCGTAACGGGCGCAGTCTCTGTCCAATTATCCCAAGCCGTCGTCGAAGCGAAGGCCAGCGTGGTCTGTTCGACGCCGTTGACAAGCACGCTCATCGACCTGTCAAGATTGCTGCCGTTGGCGTAGCGCACGCTGAGTTCATAGCCGCCCGCTGCTGGAACGTTGACGGTAAAGAACGCGGCATCACCAACGTCCCCTCCCAGATTAAGATAGCCTGTTCCCGAGTAACCGGGCCAAAGACCATTGGGCCGTTCCGGACTGACGGTTTCGGGATTGCTAAGGTCATTGACGACGGTCAGTCCATCCTGAGCGGTTGTCCCCGTTGTGTCATCAATGGTTAGCTGTTCTCCCTGAATCGTGAACGTGAACGGGCCCCCTGCGTTGTTCGGGGCAAGCGTCAGGGATCGTAGGTCCTGAGCCCCGCCGTGGAAGGTGACGCGGAGCACCTGTTCGCCCGCTTCAAGCGCGATCGCGTCGGCCTTGCGAGACTGGAAGTCCGTCCAGCTTCCGGTGCTCGGATTGGCGATCGCACCCGACGTCGCATAAGACGCCGTCTCGCCGGCGCGGAAGAAGTCGGCCGTGACCGACCGTCCGCTGCCGGTTGTCGACATGAGCAGATCGATGTCGAACAGTCCGGTAGTCGGCACTTCGATCGTGTACTCGAGCCACTCGCCATCCGCGACCCACCCGATGTCGCCGACGGCGGTTTGCTCAACGTCGCTGCCGATACGTCCGCTGTCCGTGCCGCCCGTTAATCCGGGCGCATCGTTATAGGCCACTCCCTGCCCGCCCTCATCGTAGTTCGACGCATCAAGCGTCAGCACACTCCCGTCGAAGACCGCCGGACCGGGTCCGGGGAACGGTGTCTGCGGCGACGGAGGTGTGACGGTCCGGTCGAAAAAGTCCACCAGCGAATCGCCGTCGCTGTCGGTTTCGAGCGCATCATTGATGCCGTTCCCGTTACCGTCCTCAGCAGCTGTCAGCGCATAGGGCTGCACGTTCTTAATGACGATCATATGGTCGTTGTAATCGAAGTTCCCTCCGCCGGGATAATCCTGGATCCCGATAAACGTCCCCGCGATCACGTTCCCGCCGGCGTCCTTTGCCTGGAAGAACCGAATCAGGTGGCCGTCGCCATCGTCCACCAGCGAGCCGATGTCCGGATCGCGTTCGTTGGCTTCCGGATCGGACCAGGACGCGAACGTCGGTCGGTTATCCACCGAGACATGGAGGCCGAAGGGCGTGTCGAAATTGATCTCGCCGCGCGCCGTCGTCCCCGCGCCGGCTCCGGCAACGAGTTGATTGGGGAGCAGCGTTTGCCCCTCCTGTTCATCCTGAGCAAACAACTCCGTGACCGGCACGCCGTTTAGGCCGTGAAACTCGAGCCGCGCGACATCGCCCTGCCGAAGATAGGCTGCGATCTGAATCATTTCGACCGGCTGTAACGAGTCGAGCCGCTGCAAGTACGGCATGAGCACTTCGTCGCCGATTGTTTCCACGAGCCCGCCGTTGGCCAACTGACCCTGCGCGACATCGGTGCCGTAACCGAAAGCTTGGACGATCTGCGCCACGGCCGGCTCTTCGCCTCCCTCGGACTGAATCTGGGCGAGGCCACTCAAAGCGACGGTCGTGATCGCGTTGACCGGGTCGTCGGAGGTGATGGAGAGCACCGCGTCGTAGGACACGGCGGCATTGTCATTGTCGGGATCGCTCCCCACGAATTCCATCACAACAGTCGCCGAGCCCCCCGCGGCCAGGACCGTGCCATTGGCGGGGCCGGATGTGACTTGAAACGCTCCGGGGTCGGTTCCGCCAATGGAAATGTCTGAGATGGTGAGCGGTGCGCCGCCAACATTCGCGATGTCGAACTGGCGGACATCGCGGAACTGCTGTTGCGCATTGGCCGGGTTGTCGATCCGGCTGAAAACCAGGCGGGCGTCCGCCGCCGCGTCGTCGAGACCCTGGACGCAGATGTCCGCATTGGGACCACCGCCCGGTGACGCGGCGGACAAGAGCTGACGCACCTCCAGCGTCTCGATCGCCGAATGGTGGGAATGCGTCTGACGCCGGCGATGCGGTCCGGAACCCCGGCCGAGCCGAGGCCGCGCAGCCGGATGGCCGCGCAGGAATCGCAGTCGCAGTGAATGAACCCACCGTCGCCAATCCAGAACAATCATGCCGCAACATTCCCCTCGCGGCACATCGGCCGCCGTTCGTGCGATTCGTTATCCCATTCGGAACCGCTTCTGTTAGTCGGTGGCGAGCCGTCCCTCCATCACGTCGAACATCTCGCTGACTCCCGGTTTGAACACGTCCCCGACGAGAATGTCGACGAGGTTCGGCTTGTACTGCGGGTAGTCGCGGAGAAAGTCGCCAAAGCTGAACTCGGGGGTGTAGTAGGCGTACACCAGCCGGCGAAAGTTGTCCACACCCGCGTCGTAGGTCTCCTGCCAGGAACCGAGCGCGCCGCCGGACAGATCATCCGTTTCCAGCGCTGCATGAACGGCATCAGCGACGAATTCGCCCCCTTTGAGTGCGAGCAGAACCCCGGAAGAATACACCGGATCGATGAACCCGTAGGCATCTCCCACGAGCACCCAGCCGGGACCCGCTGCCGCGGAGGAGCCGTAGGAGTAATCCTTCGTCGTGAAGAAATCCATGCAGCGGGTTGCGTGATGCAGCCGCTTTTGCAGAGCGGGACAACGGTCGAGTTCGCGGGCGAACGTCTGTTCGGGAGTGGAGTCTCCGGGGAACATGTGCGGCATGTCGCCGGTACATCCGATGCTGACGACATCGTCCCGCAGCGGGATATACCAGAACCAACTCTGTTTGCCCTCAGTCTGCATGATGATTGTCGCGCCCTCATCTTTGCCGGAGTCACGCTGGGCCCCCCGGAAGTAGCTCCAGATGCTTCCCTTGCGGAGGCGGAGATTGGGTTGCTTGAGCCCCAGCCGCGTGGAGAGAAAGGCCGACGAGCCGCTGGCGTCGCAGACCACGCGGCTGTGGATTTCGCGGACTTGCGGCGGTCCCGTCGCTGACGCTCCGGGCTCTGACGGGGGCGCTCCGGGCTCTGAGGGCGGTGCTCCGGCGGCGGATGTTGGCTCAGTGAGTTTGAGCTTCACGCCGACTGCCCGGTCGCCTTTGAACAGGACGTCCAGCACCTGTGCCTGCGTCCGGAGGGCTGCTCCTTTGGCGATCGCGTTCTCCAGCAACATCCGGTCAAAATCGGCCCGTTCAACCTGCCAGGTCTGGGCGCTTTCGTGATCGATGTGCTCGTCGAAGTAGAACGGAGCCGACTCCCGGCGGCCGTCGGAGACGAACTGCACACTGAACTTCTTGGGGAATGCGCTCCGTTTGAACTGCTCGATCACGCCGAGCCGCTTAAGTGTCCAGTATGTCTGAGGAATCAGTGACTCGCCCACATGGAACCGCGGCATCGTGCCCCGCTCCACAATGAGGACCGAATGTCCCGCCTCGGCCAACAGTGCACCGACGGTGGAACCGGCCGGTCCGCCACCGATCACGATGACATCGTACGAATCCTGCAGCGGAGGTGCGGACGTGGATGCCGGCGGGAAAGTGGTCTGAATCATTGTTGAGCGGGGCCAGCCGATGACGGGGGACGATCTCAAGATGGTTTCCGGGCCGCGGAAGGCTCATTCTTCGAGCGGTGCGGAGACTTCCAGCAGATCGACCGCCGGGCGGCGGTTGCAGAAGATCGTCGCCAATCGCCCGTACGTCACTCCCCCGACCTCCATCTGCAGGTATTTGGCGAGCGCGGGGCCGGCCGTGATTTCGAGAATGGCCCCCAGGTCGATATTGCGAAGCACGTTATGATTGATCAGCACGCGCCCCAGCGGCGTTGCCTCCGCCACGATCTCGTCCCGGACCGCGGCGGTCACATACTGAAAATCGAAGCGGACGAAGCCGAACTGGACGGAGTCGTCCGTGCCCTGCTTAGAGAGCAAAATCTTGCGGCAGTACGTATCCCCTTCTTGCTTGCGATCGAGCACGTGCACGTCGACTGGACAGCCATGGTATTCTTCCATCGTGACCGTCATGTGGTGGTCGTGCACGAGCATCTGCCGGTACGGCTCCGGCACCAGCGACCGCGCAACATACTTGGCGTCCGCAATTAACGGCTCTTCTTCGGGGAACAGGGACGTCAGTCGGGAAAGTTCGTCAAGCGGGTTCACGAGGTTGCTTCCGGGGTCAGTTGTCAGATGCCAGTTGTCAGGCGAGGGCGATCAGGGGGTCGATAATGGTGGGAAGAGGTCGGTGACGGAGCAGGTAAAGTCGGGGATGACGTCTTCGCCGGAAAGAATGTCGTCCTCGCGAAGCACGTCCGTGCGGCCATCTTGCCGGGAGATGGACAGCTTGCGTGTCTCCGGGTCAATCACCCAAACCAGCCGTACGCCCGCGTTGAGGTACTCGTCCACTTTGGCAGTGACTTCCGAGTACAGGTCATTTGGCGAAATCACTTCGACGGCCAGATCAGGAGCGATGCGGATATGCCCCTTGGGAATCCGCTCATTCGGCAACCGCCCCCGTCGAATGAACGAAACGTCCGGCTTGCGGACCTTGTTCGGAGCATCGTCGAAACACTGGTAACCGACCGCCGCGCCGAAAACCCAACCGATTCGCGGCTGCCTCGTGTCGTCGATCAAGAGATAGCCGAGTTCCAACGCGATCCATTCCGATTCGGCTCCCATTGCTTTCTCCAGCAGTTGTCCGTCCACCAATTCGCAGAACTTGCCGTCGGGCATCTTGAGCAGGTCGTCCGGCGTGTAGGTGATCGTTTCGGCAGTGCTCATGATTGAACCCTTCAACTTGCGTGTTTGCGTTCCGTCCGCCAAACAACGGATCGGCTCATCAAGGAAAGCGGAATCCCCGGTGTTGTTCCTTGAAGTGTTCCCGCGAGCGTGTGACTGCTTCGGCCGAACAAGCACTGCTGAAGCAGTGTCGAATCCGGTTTCAATACCCGTTCTCATCCGGTCGTACAGTGGCACATCGGTTGTTTTGTCCAGTTTTTTCCTCTGGGGACACTTGCTGAGAGAATCCCCCGATCAGTTGGCCCGTTCGAACCACTTGCTGATGGAAAGCGTGAAACCCGGCAGCACGGTCCCGCCGTCCAGGTTGTCCGTTTCGTGCAGCGTCGTTCGCTGATCGGGAGCCGTGTACACATCCACCATTCTCGATTCCGGATAGACGTACCAGACGAGTTCAACGTCCGAGTTGAAGTACAACTCAGCCTTCGCCTCCATCTCGGCGGTGGTGTTGCTCGCGCTGATGACCTCGACCGCCAGATTGGGCACCCAAGGGGCGATCGGCTCGTGCGTCGGCTTGCCGCCCGGCAGACGGTCGTACGACACGAACGCCACGTCCGGATAGCGAATCTGTCCCCGAAAGAACCGGTGCGGGGAATCCGATCCATGCACGACGCCAAGGTCATGCCCCTGCTCGATGTAGTCGAGAAGAAAGTAGCCGAGCCACATTGCCAGTCGTGATTCGTATTGCCCCACCGCTTTCTCCACGAGCACGCCGTCGATCAACTCACAATAGACATTCTGGTCGCACAACGCGATCACGTCGTCCTCGGTCGCCGTTCCCGGGGGCGGCTGCAACCGAATCCGGTCCGGTGGCACGCCGATCCGGTCGATTAAGTCAGCGACTGTTGTTGGGAGAAGCGTGCCTGTGCTCATCGGGTCTGCCGTTTGGAGAGTTCGCTCGACCGTTGGTATGCTCATCACTCAAGTATACCGAACTTCCCGGTGCTGTTCCTCGAAGTATTCCGGCAACAGGCTGTCGATCTGGAGCAACCCTTTGCGGGTCAGCACGATTTCGTCCGCGTCCACTTCGAGGTAACCGGCCTGCTGCTGGTTCGCAAGAGGTTCCGCAAATTCTTCGAGGGGGTCGATGCCGAACTTGTGGACGAACGGCTCGACTGCCACGCGGCCTTCTTTCATTTGCAGCACCCATTCGCGAATCAGCCGCTGATGGTCCGTCGGCACCAGCGCCCGATCGACCGGCAGGGTTCCGCTCGCGACGGCGTTCATGTAGCCCTCGATCTCGGCGTCGTTCTGGTAGTGCACGCCCTGAAAGTGTCCAAATGAGGAAACGCCGGCCGCGAGGATATCGTGCCCTCGAAACAGGTTGTCGCGGTAGACGAAGTGGTCCGTGTCGCGGTTCCGGACCAGTTCGTTCCCTGAGGAGACCTGATATCCGGCGGCGAGAAACCGGTCGATTGCCTCGCTCGCCCAGCGTCGTTTGGTCGGCCAGTCGGCGACCGGCGAGGCAAGTCCCTGCTCCTGAATCGCCTTCGAGTAGACCGTGTTATACGGCAGCTCCATCTGATATATCGTGATATTGTCCGGCTCCATGTCGATCGCCTTCTCGACGCAGGCTTGCCAGTTCTCCTCCGTCTCGCCCACCATGCCGGCAATGAGGTCGATGTTCACCTGTGAGAATCCGACCTGTCGGATCCAGCCGTAGGCCCGCTCGATTTCCGGCGAAAGGTGGGCGCGACCGTTCTCTTCGAGGATCGCGTCGTTGAAGTTCTCGACCCCCAGCGAGACACGGGTGATGCCGATCTCCTTGAGTGTCTGCACCTTCTCCAGCGACAGCGTGCCCGGCTCGCACTCGAAGGTCACCTCCTCGGCGTTGTCCCACGAAATCCACTGTCCCAGCCGTTCGCGCAGCAACCGCAACTGGTTGGAACTGAGGTACGAAGGCGTCCCGCCGCCGAAATACACGAACCGCAGCGGCCGACCGGCGACACCCGGCTTGTCCTTGAGCAGTTGAACCTCGTGGTCGAGTGTGTCGACATAGTTCTTGATCGTCTCGGCGTTCTGCTGGGTGTACACCCGGAAGTAACAGAACTTGCACCGCTTGCGGCAAAACGGGATGTGCAGATACATCCCCAGCGGCACGGACCGGTCCGGCTCGCGGTCCAATGCCTCAAAAAACGACGGCACCGCCTCCTTCGTCCATTGCGAATACGGCGGGTAGTTCGTGATGAAGTAGCTGCCGATTTCCGTCGTTGTGCTGACGTCGGTCACCATGGAACTGCTTTCTTGGGGAGAGTTCGCATCTTGTCGAGTCAATCAAGCTCGAGCCCCATTATTCTCGATTCGAGCGCCCGAGGCAAAGAGCAGCCCGGATTTTGCCAAGGGGCCCTCGTTTTTGGGCGGGTCAACCAACACCGCCGACGCGCCAACTCCCTGCAGAGCAGCAACTTGGCGCCCTCACGCCCCGGTTCCCCCACCACTCCGCCACGCTCTCACCCCTTTGCTCTTTCACCCCATCACCCGGCGGTTCAATCACCTGGTCGAAATGACAACCGCCGATCGCCGCTGAACCGGCCGACCGCCGAGGACCGCCGGCGACGTCGGGACAATCCGGCACGAGCGGGACAAACCCGTTTCAGTGCCTGCAAGACCGTCGCACGCGCGACCGTGACACCACGTTCCCTGTTCTCCAGGATCAAGCAGGCGACGGAGCCCGAGGCTCAGACGCCCCATCGTCCAGCGGGCATTGATATCCTGGATCGGTCGAAGATGAATGTCCCCGGCCGCGTCGCAGTACCGCAACGAATCGACGCCCAGCGGGCCGAAGTAACCGGATCGCTGAAGAGCCGTCGCGACGTCCTGAGCCGCCGCGACCGCGCCCTGCCAGTGCGGCTCGTCGTCGAGCGTGGGGGCGAACTCGTTACCCTCGTACCGACCGGCGATGTCGGTGAGCAGCCGCGTAACACCCTCAATGCGCGGCTCGCCGATCCGCGGCACGGTCAACTGCACGCCGACTTCATCCACACGCTCCACCCACGGCTCGATAAACAGGGCGTGACCCGCCCCGAGCCGCCGTGCGGCCCACCGCTGGAGCGCGTCACGGTCGAATTCGTCACGGTCGGAGGCGTCACGGTCGGAGGCACGCCGGTCTGCCACTTCGCCGTCCTCCGCGTGACGGTCCCTCCGACGGTCTCTCTGATGGCCCCGTGGACGACCCGGGGGGCGACCGACCCGGTGCAGAAACCGTTCCCGTGACGAGTTGCTGAACTCGGCCTTCACCACCCAGCCGGTCCCCGCAGGCGGCAATCGGCCGATCACTGCGAACAGTTCGGCGACCGACTCCGCCATCGCCGCTCCCGCCAAAGCGGTGCCCGCGTCCTGTTCCCACCGATGAGAGAAGCGACGCGAATTCGCCATGCGGACGGACTCTAACGGCGGAGCATTCACGGTTGCTCCGACGGAACGTCCCCAGCGAACCACCCCCTCCGTCCATCCCCACGGAACGAGTTCCAGGCCGGTTGGGACCTCGGCTGACCGCGAGACGGGACGGACGCCCGGGAATCCGTGCTGCTGCAACTGCTCGAAGTAACGGGGATCGATCGGCTCCGGACACCAAATCATATCCCCCGTCTCAGCTGCGGCGACCCAGACCGGCGCCAACTCCGCCACAACGCGCCTCAGCGAGGACGGTGACTGACCGCTCCGCCCGGCGGCGAGGGTGCTCTCAAAGTCGAAGTTGCCAACAAATAGTCGAGGCATCGTTTTTTCTCTTGATTTGCTGTGAGATTCTCCGAAGATTGAGGAGCTGCCACAACCACTTGCCGCGAATCCGATAACGAGTGCAAGTGAACGCTTTCGCCTGCAGCACCATTTCTGCACGGAGGGCCGATCCGTGAACAATCCGTATGATGCGATTCTCCTTGTCGGTTTTGGCGGGCCGGAAGGACGGGATGAAGTCATTCCGTTTCTCGAAAACGTTCTGCGAGGCCGCAACGTCCCGCGCGAACGGTTGCTCGAAGTCGCCCGGCATTATGACCGCTTTGGCGGTGTGAGTCCGATCAATCAGCAGGTTCGCGACCTCATCAAGGTGCTGGAACCGGAATTGAGAGATCATTCCGTCACTCTGCCGGTCTATTGGGGAAACCGCAACTGGCACCCGCTGCTGGCGGACACGCTGGGTGACATGGCCAACAATGGGATTCGCCGCGCGTTGGCCGTTGTGCTCTCGGCGTACAGTTCGTATTCCGGCTGTCGGCAATATCAGGAGGACATCTCGCGGGCGCGGGAGGCGGTTGGTGATCGCGCGCCGGCGGTCGATATGGTGCGGGTCTTTTACAATCATCCCGATTTCATCGCCGCCAATGCGGACCGCGTGCAAGTGGCCATTGATCAGATCCCCGCCTCTGAACACGGGGGGCTGCACCTGGTATTCACAGCGCACAGCATCCCGCAAGTGATGGCCGATCGCTGCGACTATGTCCAGCAGTTAACCGAAACCTGCCGTTTGGTTGCCCAAGCGGTCGGCATCGGACCCGACCGGTGGACGCTCGTGTATCAGAGCCGCAGCGGCCGCCCCCAGGACCCGTGGCTGGAGCCGGACATCTGTGATCACCTGCAATCGTTGGCAACGCAGCACCCCGCCGCCGTCGTGGTGCACCCCGTTGGATTCCTGTCGGACCACATTGAAGTCCTCTACGATCTCGACGACGAAGCCGGCAACGTCGCCAAACACGTCGGATTGCCGATGCTGCGGTCGGCGACAGTGGGAACGCACCCCCTCTTCGTGACCATGCTCCGCAAGCTGATCCAGGAGCGGCTCGACGAAACGGTCGCCAAAGAAGCCATCGGCCAGTTCGGGCCGAATCACGATGTTTGCCCCGACGATTGCTGCCCATCGCTCATGCTCTGCCGTGCGCCGACGCCGGTGGTGCGCTGATCGCCCCCCCAATCCACGGTGCCCCAATCTCAGAGCCCGGAGCGTTAGCGACGGGCCGCCGCACGCCGCGAGTTCGTGAGCCCTGATGCGCCCGGGAATCGACGGCCATGCATGCTGTCGGAGGCGCGCGATCCGCTCCCAATCCTCCGACCGGCGCACTGCTGACCGTGAGACATTGCGTGCCTTTGGCGGGGGGCCTAGAATCGAGTGAGGCCAGAGCACATTCCTTCAAAGTACCGTCGATGAATTTTCAAGACAGGCTCGAACGGGCGATCGAACGCGGCAGCCAACAGGCCGATGCCCGGCTGCGGGCAGAAGCGGAGAAATCGCTCTCTGAAGAAGAGTTGCGGAGCCTGCATTCCAAGTATCGGCTTGAGTTCTCGGAACACATCGAAGGTTGCCTCAAGATGCTCGCCGACCGCTTTCCCGGCTTCGAGTATCACTCGATCCTCAACGAAAATGGCTGGGGGGCCAGCATCAGCCGCGATGACCTTCAATTGCAGCGTGGCGGGGACAGCAGTTCCGTCTATAGCCGATTGGAGATGACCATCAGCCCTCTGGGGAATGCCCCCATCGTGGAACTCGTCGGCAAGGCGACGATTCGGAATAAAGAGATCTTCAGCCGCGCACACTATCAGCGGCTCGAACAAATCGATCCGGAATCCTTTCGCGACATGATCGACCTGTGGGTGCTGGAGTTCACCGAGCAGTTCGCGGCCGCTAAGTGATCACGCGAGTCCTGTTGGGGCCGGCCTCCGTCGCTCCGGCATCGGTTGCACCATGCTTCGGCTCGACAGTCTTGGCCGTACCGACCCTGTGACCGGCCAGCGGCTTCGCGCACCGACGGGCAGTTCAGTCTCCGAACGCTGCATCGAACGCGCGGCCTGAGGGAGCAAAGTCGACGTTCTTACAGAACTGGGCCGCCTCGGCCGCCCCGGCTTCGCGGTCCATCCCCGAGTCTTCCCATTCGACCGACAAGGGCATGTCCTGGGGATACCCGGCGGCGTTGAGGGCCCGGATGATCTCCTCGAAACGGACTCCGCCCCGTCCCACGCTGCGGAAATCCCAGCCGCGTCGCGGGTCGCCGAACGGAAGATGGCTCGCCAGAATTCCGGTCTTCCCGTTGAGCGTTACCGCCGCATCCTTCATGTGCACATGGTAGATGCGGTCCGGAAACGCGCGGATAAACTCGACCGGATCGACCCCCTGCCAGATGAGGTGGCTGGGATCGAAATTGAACCCAAATTCGTCGCGATGGTCGAGTGCTTCGAGCGCCAACTCCGCGGAGTAGATGTCAAAGGCAATCTCCGTGGGGTGAACTTCCAATGCGAACTTGATGCCGCACTCCTGAAAAACGTCGAGGATCGGATTCCAGAGATCCGCCAGGAGCTTATAGCCGGCGTCAATCATTGACCGCGGGACCGGCGGAAAGTCGTAAATCAGATGCCAGATACTGCTGCCGGTGAATCCGTTCACAACCCCAATGCCCAGTTTTTGGGCCGCGCGGGCGGTGTTTTTCATCTCCTCGACAGCGCGCTCCCGCACTCCGGCGGGGTCGCCGTCCCCCCATACGTACTCCGGGACGATGGCCTTGTGCCGCTCGTCGATCGTGTCCAGCACCGCCTGCCCGACGAGATGGTTGGAGATGGCGAACAGCTTCAGGTCGTGCCGTTCGAGCAAGTCCCGCTTCTTCGCGCAGTAGGTGTCGTCCGCCAACGCCTTGTCAACTTCAAAGTGATCGCCCCAGCAGGCCAACTCGACGCCGTCATACCCAAAATCGCGGGCCTTCTTGCACAATTCCTCAAGGGACAAATCGGCCCACTGGCCGGTAAACAGGGTGACAGGGCGTCCCATATGACAGATCCTTCAGCAGGTCGAGTGGAGACGGAGGACAACCGAGCCGCTACGTTTGCGACGCAGCGGCTTCCGGGAAGAGGTCCCAACCTACAGGAGATGAAACACGATTTCAACGATCGGAACGCCACTCAGGGATTGAAGCGATCCTCGTCTCTCTCTTGAGTTGCCCACACGGCCAACCGCATGTTGACGCTTGAGTTCCCCATTTTCCAAACGGAATCTGGTGAAGCAGGCGACGCCACTCACATCGTGCGAAACACCGTCCCCCGCTCGTCTTCGATCCGTTGCTCAATCTCACCGACGTCCAAGCGATTCTCCGGCCACTCCTCCGGTGGCACGAACGAAAGCCGCAGCAGGAGACGCGCGAGAAAGCCCGCGTATTCCTTGAGCGGGCGGATGCGAAGCTTGTCCGGCGTGTCGGCAGCCGTGTGTCCAAAGCCCGTATCTGGATGACGTCCCTCGAACCGCCATCGCCACAAAATGGCCGAAGGAATTCCGGCGCGCGAGAATGGAAACATGTCACCGGATGCATCCAGTTGCGACAGCACATGACAGGCGAGGCCTTCGTTCATCGTGTCGAGTTGGTGCTGCATAAATGGCCGCAATTCCGGAAACTGCAACACGACCCCTTTCATGCTGCCTGTTGCCAGTTCGTCGAGATTGATCATCAGTCGCGGTTTGGGGTCCGGACCGTAATGCTTGGAAACGAACGCCGCTGAACCCTGCAGCCCCTGTTCCTCGGCACCGAACGAAGCGAAGCGGATCGTGCGGGCCGGTGCGACGCCGGTCTCACGAGTCAGGAGAGCCAATAGCCGCGCCGTTTCCAAAAGGACAGCGACGCCGGCTCCGTTATCGTTGGCCCCGAACGAGTCTGTCGTCGTGTCGTGGTGGGCGGCGAGGACGAGCGTTTCTTGCGGCCAGATGCTGCCTGTCAGGTCGCCGACAACATTCCAAGACGTCCCGGACAAGAACGTCGCGTCCACGTTGAGCGTCACGGTGGTTCCTTCGGAGAGGCACCTTCGCAGCTTCGCTCCGTCTTCGCGTGAGGTCTGCGCGACCGGCAATGGAACCGCGCACGGCGGATTATCACGCCAGTCACTGGCCGAGAAGTCGGACAGTCGCCGCCCGCCGACGGCTGCGGGCGTGATCGCCGCTCGCACACCGGCTGTTGCGAGGTCTCTCAGCCTCAAATGAAACGTCCGCGGCTCCGAGAACGGCTCAAAGCCCGAATCGGCCAGAACAATCGCGCCGTTGAGACGGTCTGCGGGAATCGCATCCAGTTCGTGTGGCATCCCCCAGCCGACATCCTCAAGCGGCCCGCTGACCGCAGTCGCAGGGCAGAACAGGCAGGGACGCACATCAAGGCTCACGCCGTTTCCGCCAACAACCATGATCGACGAACGCCCGCTCTCCCATGTCTGCAATCCAAACTCCTCGACTTCCGGACCACTCAGTTCGACCGCCCGAAACTGGTCGGCAACATATTCAGCGGCAAGGCGTTCCCGATCCGACCCTGCCCAGCGGACTCCAATGTCATCACACAGCCGTCCCACATGGATCGCAATCTCCGATCCGACCCACGCATGCCCCATCAGCCGGCGGTCGGCGTCGTCCCAGTCAGGTGCCATTCGAGGATCCCTTGTGATTGTCCCGCACGACCAGTTCCATCGAACCCGGTCCGATGTTGCAAACAGCAGGGTCATTCATGATGGTGTGTGTCTCTTCTTCCGTGGCACAGATTCGGCGTCATGCGGGTGGCGTTACGTGAGAGACATCCTTGGAGCAGAACTGGAGTATGGCCAATGCCAATCAAGGTTTCACGCCCGCGCGTCATCGTCCTCACGCTGTCGCTGTTTTGCGTGCTCACGGCAGGGACACCCGGTTGGGGACAGGGAATCACCATTATGGATCCGGCGAAAGCCCGCGTCGATGTGCCGGCTCCGGTGCCCCCTCAAGTGTTCGTTCTCGACAACCGCAAACAGTTGTTCGCGGACGACTGGGTGATCGAACAGAGGCAAGGACTGAAACGCACGTTGCATCCGGTCCGCAAGCATCCGGGCAACCCGCTGTTCCGTGCGGAAATGCCTTGGGAAAGCCCCTGCGTACTGCTGTACGGCAGCGTGATGTACGACCCCGGCCGCGATGAAGACCGGTTTCGCATGTGGTATCTGTGTTTCACGCCGAAGTACAACGAGGACTACTCCAAACGCCTCGAAAAATCGGGACGCATCGCTTACGCCGTCAGCCGCGATGGACTGCATTGGAAACGCCCCGAGTTGGGGCTGCATGAGTACGCAGGGAACAAACGAAACAACATTGTCATCCCCGGCCCGTGGGGCGTGGCCAGCATTCACCACGATCCCCGTGATCCTGACCCGAAGCGGCAATACAAGGCCCAGGTCCGTTACAACGGACACCGGGCCTACTTCTCTCCGGACGGGATTCGTTGGATCGAGCAGGGGCGGATGACGCTCAGCGCTTTCGATCGCTCAACGGTGCATTGGCATCCGCTCGAACAACGGTGGTTTGCCAGTACCAAGAATTGGTACACGATTCCGGACGGCGAAGACCAGCGCGGCCGCGGATATGCCGAGAGCGACGACTTCCTCGAATGGGGGCCGGTCACGTTCATGTGCGGCACCTCAAAAGAGAGCGGAGAAATCGTCTATGGATTGGAACCGTTCTACTATGAGAGCCTGTTCTTCGGCCTCTGGGACCGCTATCGGCACGAACCCAAGGGACTGCTGGACGTGCAACTGGCCGTCAGCCACAACGGCCGCCACTGGGAGCGGCCCAGCGATGACGCCTGGATCCCGCTCTCGCCGCTTCCCGACGACTTTGAGCGAAAGACCTCCCCCCGCAGTCCCACAACCGGCGTCGACCCTTTCGACGCGCGCGTTCCGTGGGATTTCGCCAACAACAGCGCCAGCATCCTCGGGCCGCTTCGCGTGGGGGACGAGTTATGGATGTACTACAGCGGCCGCACCACCGACCACCGCAGCCGTCCGCATGTCGGGGCGATCGGTCTCGGCACGTTACGGTTGGACGGGTTCTTCTCACTGGACGCGGGGGCGACGGCGGGCGCGCTGCTGACGAAGCCGCTTCGCCTCGTGCATGACCAGTTGCACGTCAACGCCGACGCCACCGGCGGGCAACTTCGCGCCGCCATAATCGATGAGCAAGGCGAGGTCATCGCTCCCTTCACCCTTGAGAACTGTGTGCCGCTCACGACGGACAATGTGCGGCATTGTCTTGCCTGGAAGGGAGCGTCCGACCTGAGCGATGTCGTCGAGAAGACGGTCCGGCTGCAATTCGAGATGCGCGGCACCAACCTGTACGCGTTCTGGACCGGTGAAGAACGCCGCTGGCACACGCCCAGCACAACGACTTGGTCACCTCGGTGATTGACGACCCCGGTGCGTGCCTGCTCCGGAGACAGCCGAGTGCCCTTGAAGAAAGCCCTCGCGATCTGCGCTCCACGCAACGGATGAACAAGCGGCGCCGGCGGCCCACTCGACCGGCGGCCCATTCGACCGCGCAGTCCCGGAAGATGTCCGGTTACTCCGCTTGGCCATTTGATGCGACCGGTTCGGCAGGCGTGACGACGCCCCGCTTTTCGAGGACTTTCGTTCGGATTTCGTCGAGGATCTGCGGGTTCTCTTCCAGGAAGGTGCGGGCCTTGTCGCGGCCTTGTCCCAGCCGCGTGTCTCCATAAGCAAACCAGCTTCCGCTTTTGGTGACGATGCGGTCGTCCGTCGCCATGTCGAGCACGTCGCCTTCGAGGCTGATGCCGCTCTTGACGAGCATGTCGAACTCGGCGATCCGAAAGGGAGGGGCCACTTTATTCTTGACGATCTTCGCTCTCATGCGAATGCCGACGGTTTCGTCGCCATCCTTGAGCGAGGCAATCCGACGGACATCGATGCGGCACGAACTGTAGAATTTGAGCGCGCGGCCACCGGGCGTTGTCTCCGGACTGCCGAACATCACGCCGATTTTTTCACGAAGCTGGTTGATGAAAACTACACACGTCTTCGATTTGGAGATGCAACCGGTCAGCTTCCGCATGGCCTGACTCATCATGCGCGCCTGTAAGCCGACATGCCGGTCGCCGATTTCACCGTCCAGTTCCGCCTTGGGGACGAGAGCCGCCACGGAGTCGATCACGATCACATCCACCGCGTTGGACTTGATCAGCATCTCGGCAATCTGCAGGCCCTCTTCTCCGAAGGAGGGCTGGCTCACCAGCAGTTCCTCCAGATTGACTCCCAGCCGCTTAGCCCATGACGGGTCGAGGGCGTGCTCCGCGTCGATGAACGCGGCGATCCCCCCCCCTCGTTGGGCATTGGCAACCACGTGCAGCGCCAACGTCGTTTTTCCGCTCGATTCAGGACCAAACAACTCCAGCACGCGGCCCCGAGGGAATCCGGACCCCCCCAGGGCGAGATCAAGCGACAGCGCCCCGGTCGGAATGCCCGGGACGGAAGAGTTTCTGGGATCGGACAGCTTCATGATCGAGCCTTCACCGAAGGCCTTCTCGATCTGTCCCAGCGTGTTTTGCAGCAGCTTGTCGTGCTCGTTGCCGGACTCATTCGCTTTCGCGGCAACTTGTCGTCGTGCGGTTTTCGTTTTTGCGCTTGCAGCCATCACCATTACTCCGCCTCTGTTACAGCCATCGAGCACCGCACACACCGGCGGATACCGCAACCGATTCCGTCCACCTTACAATAAGTGTACAAGAGTTCAAGTTAGGCGCCAAGCCCAGCCGACAAGATTCTCGTCGAAACGGTCCCGTTTGAGAAGCGAGCAGTGGCCAACGACTGATGTTGAACGAGAAGTCGGCGATCACCGCGTGCCGACTGGGATTCCCTTACCGATGGCTGACCCGTCGCTAACGCTCCGGGCTCTGATTTGATGACGACCATCGGGCTTTCCGTTGTTTGAAACGGCGAGGCGGCGGTTAACGGGGCAACACGGGGTCATCCGTCCGAAGGGGGGATTTCCCCCGGGGGCGGGGGGGGCTGGGGCGCGATTGAAGCCACGGAAACTGTCCCCGCTCCGAACACCGAGGCCGTGACGCAGTTCGTTCACCCTCCACAGACCCCGCGTTCCGCGCGGGTCGCTAATCGACGGTTCAGATCGCCCCAGCCACCGCCGCCATTGGGCGGATGCGTCCGGGCATCAGTCCTGTGCAGCATCGGCGATCTCCTCCAACAGCAGTTCGAGGTAGGACCGACGCTCTGCCACCGACAACCTCAAATGCACTGCGAGTCGTTTCAACGAATCTCGCGCGGCTTGCCAGCCGGATTCGGGGCTGATCGTCTCCAACTCGACAAACTGGCCCAGCGGCTCGACAGTATCCAGCACCAATTCAACAGGGCGATCCTCCCAATCGAGCCGACACGAACGGCGTTGCTTCGTGACGGTGAGAATCTCCCGGAAGCCCAAGGCAGACAGCATTCCGGCCATCTGGTGACGAGCGTCCGCACCGGCGGCAAATGCGACTTCCACTTCCTGACGCGTCTTCGTCTCCTCGTCGACCTTCGGTCCCTTATAGGTCAGGTGATTGTTCTCGCCCTCAGAGCGAATCCGGAACCCTTCGTCCGTGTTTCCGAAATCTCGCACCGGATGCGCAAAGTACGCATCTCGCTGTTGCCTCGGCGCGGACGGCTCTGTGCCGAGTTGCCGAATCCGATCCCCAAGACCGTCATCTGCGTCCCGGCGGAACTTCAGTTCAACTTCATAATTCATTGATGGTTGCTGCCTCTCCGGGGTCGCGGGTGAGTAAGAATCGGGGACGTTTGAACGCCGGGAGGGCGAGGCTCCGGACAGGCGATCACGGCGGGGATCCTGTTGCACGGGGACGAAACCGGTTAAGTAACGCAATCGTCAGCACGCCCAAGCTGGCGCCCAGCAGATCGAACACCCAGTCGGCAATGTCGCAAGTGCGTCCCACAGGAATCTGCAGCAACTCGTCGATTGCGCCATACGTTGCCAGAATAAGCACTGTGGCCAACAAAACTTTGCCCGACAGCGGGCGACGCAGCCCCACCCAGAACGTGAGCAACAAACCCAACACGCCGTACCCGACGAAATGGACGACCTTGTCCGCCCCCGGAATGGAGACAGGAGCACGGCGAATGGGGACGTGTGTCGCTGCAAACAGCACGATCCAGTAGACCAACAACGCGGCTGCGACGAACCGCCGCAGACCGAGATTCCCTGACGCACCTGCGTTCCCGGTCGCATCGTCGCGTGGAGTCGGCATCTTCACAACCTCAGCGGGTGTCCCTTCCGTCCCATCACACCGGTCCCGCGATGCGGTCGCCTCATCACGGAACGGGATACTCGGTCGAGAGACGAAATCCCGGGCGTTGCTCCAGGAACGCCTCCAGACGGCCCTCGCGGCCAATCGCCCGCGGGAGAAATTCGAGGGCCTGGCGCAGCCGCTCGTTCGGTTCGGCACAACTAAAGCGAAGGAAACCGGCACCCGCCTCGCCGAAGCACTCGCCCCCCAGACAGGCGACGCCGAACGAGTCGTCCGCGCCTTCGAGCAGGTACAATGCCAGTCCGTGGCTGGTGATGCCCAGCCGATTGCACACCGGCGCCACGTTGGGGAAGACGTAAAATGTCGCCAGCGGCGGCAGACTGTGAAATCCTTCGATCCGATTGAGTCCGTCCGTCAGCAGCAGCACCTTCTCGCGGAACAGTCCCATCTGCTCCTTTCGTTGAGCATGGTCCTGCTTGAGCGCCCGCGTGCCGGCCATTTGCACCAGCGGAGGCGTGCAGGACAGCGACGTGTTGATCATTTTGCCGAGGGAATCGGCGACCTCATTGGAGGCGACCGCGAACCCGAGACGCCACCCGCTCATGCTGTACGATTTACTGAAGGTGTAGGCAGCGACCGCTTGGGACAGCATCCCGTCCTGCGCCAGCAACGAGTGGTGAGCTCCCTCCCAGACCATGTGGCAGTACGGTTCGTCGCTGAAGACCGCGATGTCCCGTCCCCGCACGAGGTCGGCGATGTCGCGGAGATCCTGCTCGGTGGTGACGCCGCCGGTCGGGTTGTGCGGCGAGTTCAGAAAGATCGCCTTGGGCGAGGCGGCCTCGTTCAGGAACTTCTCAATCTGTGCGGCTTCCGGCCGGAAGCCGTGCGATTGCCGCAGCGGTGCGAAAACGACCTCAGCCCCGCGGCGATGGATGTTGGGCACATAGGTCGGGAAGTACGGGCTGAAGACCAGTACGCTGTCGCCTGGGTTGAGAAACGCTTCGCAGAAGAACTGTTCGAACACCTTGGCGCCGGGACCGGCGACGATGTTCTCCGCTGTCGCCGGAATGCCGAACTCGCTGCTCACGAATTCGGCAGCCGCCTGCCGAAACTCGGGCAGCCCGGGCGAGGGACAATAGTGCGTATGATTGCTCTGAATCGCTTCGATGCCGGCCGTCTTGGCGGACTCGGTTGTCTCGAACGGACTGTCGCCGATCTCCAGTTCGACAACATCCTTCCCCGCCGCCTGAAGCTGTTTGGCAACAGCAAGCACGGTGAACGCCGTCTCGACCGTCAGAGACTGAGCAAACTGGCTGAGAGTCGCTGGCACGTCGCCCCCTTTGCTGTATCGAACCACGGAATCAGACCCAACCCGCTACGGTAGCAGGCTAGGTCCCTTTTTCAAACCGGGCCATCGCGTCTAGGCAGGGTGACGCTCCCGCGGAGCCGCAACACTCGCAGGGGCCCCCTCAGGGCCAGCGCACACTAAATCGTTTCTCCGGTGAGGACTTCGGTCAAAAAGTCGTCGTTCCAGCCGCAGCAGCGGCGTTTCATGACAAGGCGGTCGCGGCTGGGATGTTGTTTGAGCAGTGAGAGTGTC
>JAJDEI010000268.1 GCA_029259845.1 Planctomycetaceae bacterium
CGGCCCTGCGCACAGAAACATCCGCCTGGTCCACCGACGTCAACGACACCCGGCGGGGCGTCGACTGGCAAATGGAAACCGACGACGCCCGCTGCAAACTCAAGTTCGTCTCCCCGAAAATCAAGCTGTGACAGACCACGAGGCATTTGCGTGGACCATCGCGCCGGGAGGATGAGCACAGCTTACGCGACACAGAATGCTTGGGACGAGGAGCTAGCGTCGGCACTGCCTTGCGGGGCATGGTCATGAGTAGCAACAAATGGAACGACGCCAAACGACTCACCCTCTCTCGACTCAACATCCGAGCCGAGTGCGAATCGCTCGATGTGAAGTTTGCAGCAAGCTCGCCGAATAACGACGGACGGCTCACGTGCCACGCGGTGGACCGAGACGACGCAAACCCGTCCGCCGGAGTTAATGTCGCAGGAGAAAACGGCCAGCTCGGAGCCTACCACGATTTCGCGTCTCCTAAAAGCCGATGAGCTTTGGGGACTTAGCTGCGACGCTTGGGGCATTCGCGGACTAAAAGGCCGCACTGGAGCACTTTGCAGATAAGGTGGGAGTCCAACTCCCCGGTGGGAACGGACAGGCTCCCACCGCCACTCCCGTTTCCACGCCGAGCCAATCCGGTTTGGACGAGCCGGACGCTGGGGCGGACGATGGCAAACAGCTGCCGAACCTCGAAGAGCAGTTCAAGGAAATGAAGTGGTTCGACGACCACCTGGATTATTTCCGACTGCTGACGCGCGGGCTCTGCGCGGCAAAAGCGCCGGTCACACCCGCCGCCATCCGCGTGGCCGGATGGCGGCGTGGCCAGCGAAGTCGCAGTCTCCGCTCGGAGTTGTCGCTCTGCCAGCGTATCGAGACCCGGAGAGCGATCCGTCCGGGTTTGTGTTGCTGCGGACTTGCGGACGCAAGTTCCCCGGTGTGGAGGGTGGGCCGCCTCAGCGCGGGGCACACCTGGCTAAGGGGTCAACGCCAAGCTGGATCGTCAGCGATCGCGCAAAGTTGGCGGACGCATTCGTCGTCTGGGTCGTTGAGGGTCCGAGCGACATGCTCGCCCTGTCCGGTGTGGTACCGGCGGGTGAGGTTGTGCTCTCGGCCAGCCACGGCGCGGCCTCGACCACCAAGCTGCCGCTCGATCTCGTCGCTGGCAAGAAGCTCATCGTCATCGGCGACTGCGACGCTGCGGGTGTGGCTGGCGCGGAGGCTTTGGCCACACGGACCGCAGCCGTGGCGACTGAGCTTCGGATTGTCAAACTGCCATCTCCGGTGTCAGAGAAGCACGGCCGAGACCTTCGCGCTTTCCTCAACGACGGCGGGACGATCGACCAACTCAAGGAGCTAGCCGACGCAGCCAAGCCGTTGTCGCCCAGCAAGCCGGGTGGGATTGTGAATGCCGATGAGGTTGCGACCGCTGATAGCAAAGGGGTCGTTATTAAGCCGCGCACGATCGGCCAGAGTTGCGAAGATATTCAGAACATCACAGACGGTTGGCCGCGTCGAGTCGGCCACGAGATATTCGTCCACGAGCTAGATTCCGTTCGCTGGATCGACAATCAGCCGGCACTATTCTCATACATCGGCAGCAAGTCGTTGCTACCACCGAATTTCAGGCGGGATTCCAACCTGCACACTCGCGGCGATGCGTTCGAGCAGCTACGAGCCACGGTCGAGAGCTACGAGGGTATATCTGAGTACCCACACATCCCGCAACTCGATGACCACTATTACACGTGTGCCATGCCGAACCCCAATGCATCTAATGGCACCGGCCTTGCAGAGCTTGTCGACCGTTTCTCGCCATCGACGGCAATCGCTCGCGATTTAATTGTGGCCCTTCTCGCAACGCTCCTGTGGGGAGGCCCACCTGGAGCGCGGCCGATGTTTCTCATTACTTCCGACGATGGAAGAGGAACCGGTAAGACGAAACTCGCAGAGATTGCGAGCATGCTGTGCGGGAGCTGTATCGCCCTATCGCACGGTGAACACATCGAAACTCTACGGGCGCGCCTCTTGTCACCAGAAGACCTGAAACGCCGCGTTGGACTCATCGACAACATCAAAACAGGCAGGTTTTCGTGGGCAGAGCTTGAGGCACTTGTGACTGCGGAAGTCATCAGCGGAAAGGCCATGTACATCGGCGAAGCTCGCTCTCCCAATCTGATCACATTCGTCGCCACGATCAACGGTCCGGCCACTTCATAAGACATCGCCCAGCGCGCCGTCACGATCAAGTTGTCAAAGCCCACGTATTCTGGCACTTGGCTCGACGACACAAGAGAATTCGTCAGCCGCCACCGTAGATCGATCACAGCTGACATTGCCGCGTTCTTCCAGTTTCCAAGCATGAAGCTGGCACGAAACACACGAGCTGGATCGTGGGAGCAAGCCATCCTTTCCCGACTCCCAGACCCATGGAGCACAGAAGTTGATTTTGGAGCGCCAGGGGGAGATGAACGCCGACCGTGAAGACTCAGACATCATCGAGGGCTACTTCGAACAGAAGCTTGAGCAGCTTGGCTATTCCGTCGAGATCAACAAAGTGTGGGTCCCGACTCGGATCGCAGCCCAGTGGATGGGGGAAGCCCTTGGGAAGCGGGTCGAGTCATCTTCTGGAGGGCGGCAACTGCGACAACTGATCCGTGCGGGGCACGTCACGAAAATCTCCGAAAGCAAGCATCACGGAAAGAAACGTGGCGTCTTCTGGTGGCCGTCGAGCACCCCCGATGACCTCGGAACCTTTGGTTGCGCGACGATTCAAGAAAGCGTCCCAGAATTTCTGGACGTCGAATCGAGAATTCTCACTCAAGGGGGCAACTTCTGAGAACTCGTGTGTGAGAATGTAAGCGTCCCGAATTTGAGCCAATGCGTCCCAGTGTATTCCATCGAGTTTTGTAGTGCAAACACACTCACTGGGACGCTTGGGACGCTTAACTGGAGAGTTCACGGGGCAATTGGGTAAGTAGCGGGAGCGTAGGTAACAGGTGCAGTCGTACGTGAAAAGGGGTAGTCGGGCGCAAAGCGTCCTATGTGTCCCAAGTGTCCCAAGTGTCCCAAGTGTCCTTCAGTTCAATAAATACAAACTCGTTCGCCAGAATCTCACACCGCCAGTTCACGGGCCGCAACTCTCCGCCTGAGCGCAGATATTCGGGCGATCGCCGGTGGTGAGAGGCCGCAATTCATAAGCCAGCCGATTATCCGTCCGGATCCGGTATAAAACACGGTTATGAAATGGCACGGCTCGTTCTGCCCTGGGTAAAATGCGTCACCCCAACCGCACTCCCCTCACGCAAAAAGCCCTCTCATGTCCTCGCACGCCACGCAATCCCGCCGTCGCTCAAGCGTCCCTTCCGTCTCACAGGCTCAGGGAGGCCGTCAGGGAGGCTCTCAGGCGGCTGGGCGGACCCGTCAGTCCTCGGTTATCCCAACGGCTCGGAGGCGTCGCAGATCGCCGCTCGGTCGTCGCAGGGGCCGTCTGGGTGTCGTTCCCGGCGCGGGGAGGTCCGCTTCCCCACCGGCTTCCCCACCGGCTTCCCCACCGGCAGAGGGCGTGGCGGCGGGCTTTGCGGGTGTCGGGCAGGGCGGTGGGCCAGTTCGGCGTCGTGCCGGGTGCCCCTCAGCCCAGCCTCCAGCAGCGGCAGCAAGAGATGCAGCAACAGTACCTCTCGCCGATTGAGCGAATGGATGCGGAGGAGCATCTCCAGAGCCAACAGCGACTTCAGCAGCGGCAGCAGGAGACGCAGCAGAACATCCCCGAGGTCGGGCAGTTCGGGCAGTTCGGGCAAGGCAGCGTGCTTTCCGTGAATCCCGAGACGGGCGGATTGCGGCTGACGGGTGGGTCCAGGCCTCGACCGCCTCACCCAGGCAGCAGCGTGCTGCAAAGCGGCATCCCCACGACGCGCGACAGTGAGGGCAACGTGATCGCCGCTTACCCGGATCAGCAACGATCCCTGGAAGGGCGCAGCAATCGCCGCCGAGGACTCACGCACAATGGCGATCCGGTGCCAAAGTCACGTGAGACCATGCGACAAGAACGCATTGCCGAGCGTGTTGAGAACTTGAACGCTGGACGAAAGGCGTACATCCAAAATAGGGCCGAGAAACGCGGGTTGCCGGGGCCGTTTAAGCCGCTGGGCGTGGTGCCGGGTGGCTCAGGGGCCGCTCCCAGTGAACACGAGAGAACTCGGAACCAGCTCCTCGACTCCGAGCTGGTCACGCAGCAGCCCGTGGAGACGATCGAGGACGTCAGCGTGATGGTTCAGGGCCAGGCTCAGATGCTCTTCGACCAGATGCTTCGCGGCGACCGCACGGAAGAAAAGATTCTGGCGAAGGCGTCAGAGATGGAGTCGGAGTTGCCGGCGGGTGTTTCGATTGTCGCGATCGTGCAGGGGTTGCTGCAACAGTGGCAAGAGCAGACCGAGCTGGAGCGACAGGACATGGAACTAAAGCGGGGCATTGAAAAGCGGTTTGGCGGCACGCAAACTGGCGTTCCTGATCACACACCCGAAGGATTGGTTCCGTTTTTTCGAGTATCTGTGATTGGCCTGGGCGGGTAGCCACTTCGGATTGCAGGGCATAGGTGCGATGTAGTACAGCGAGTAGTAACGATCTCCGCTTAGTGTCTCTTATAGGCACTAGAGCATAGCCGCACAGCACACCTGTGGTTCCCACCGGGTGTCGTCCTTGCACCTGCCCCCTCAGCATTAGCACCCCCTCCCTAAGCAACACAGACTCGACGACATGGACGCGCTAGTATGGAATCCCCTTCATCCACACCGGCGGATACCGAAGCGACGGACACGATGGGCGCAACTGCGGACACGACAGCCGTGTCATCCGACAATATAGGCGTGGGAGGGGCACATAGCGAGCCGGTGGAAGGGACCCTCGAGTCTGCCGTTGCGACTGCGAAGGTCTGTACGTGCTGCTGGGAGTGCAAGCCGCTCGATCAGTTCACGCGACAGAAGGCCGGTAAGGACGGGCGTCTCACAGAATGCACAGAGTATCGCGTTACACGCAACCGGTTAAGGAACACGGAAGCTGATCGTAAGGAACTCCGCACGGCCACGCGGGAGATTAGGAGGAGCAAGTTTGGCAGGATGCGAGTGATCGTCGACGGACTTGTTAATAGGTTCGGTGGGCCGACAATGCTGGCGGAGCGGATGCACCAGTATTACAAAGACGGCTCGGAGTCGTATCGTCAGAGGACTATCGAGACGCTATTGTCATTGGAGATTGCGATCGCAAGAGAGGCGGCGGCTGAAAAAGTTCTGCTTGCTCATAAGAGCAAGGCGGGAATTGCGGACGGTGGGGAGATGGCGGACACGATGGGGAAGTTGTCGGACGAGCAGGTTCTCGATGCGACTTGCGAGTCGGTGAGGGTGTTGCTTGACGCGGACTTGTTGCCGGACGTGTTGCGTGGTTTGAGGAAACGGAAGGGGTTGGCGGGGGAGCGGTTGGAAGCAGTGCGCAGGGCGGTTACTTGAGTGGCTCGCCGGGATGGCGGAGCCGGTGGGAGATGGGGAGAGCAGCCGGCGTCCGTGCTCTCTTTTCTCCATCGGGGCCGACGAGGCAGCACTCGGCGTCGGGGCGACCCTGCATTCCCCACTGGCCGGAAAGGGCCGGAGAAGGCCCAGAAAGGGCCGGAATGAGCCGGAATCGGCGTTTGAATTGGGCGTTCTCGGTCTTCACGTTGGTGTTGAGGCGGACGTGCATGCGTTTGGAGGGAGTGGTGGATGGCCCGGTGGAGGAGCGGGGACTGGCTGGCGGGGAGGTGGGGACAGACCGGTGGAGAGGCGAGGTGGCGTGGTGGTGGCGGCAGATGCTTCGTTTTCCCACCGGCTTGGCGGCGGGCGGTGAGGTCACCAAGATTCAGACCGCCCTCCAGTTAGTGCTGGAAAGCGAAGATGTCCCGTTTGTCGTGGAAGGTTGAAGAGGTTGGTGGTGGTCCTGGGGGACCGGGTGATGGGTGATCATCCCGGTGATTCTTTTCTCCAACAAGGAGCCACCACCGATGAGCGAACGCGACCAGATTGTTTCCCCG
>JAJDEI010000269.1 GCA_029259845.1 Planctomycetaceae bacterium
TTGGCTTTGAAGGCGGATCGCAGCATCACGAGCGAGGAGGTGATCGACACGCTGGCCGCGCTGTTCGCCATGCGCGGCGTTCCGCAGGGCATCCGCAGCGACAACGGTCCGGAGTTCATCGCCACCGCTCTTCGCGACTGGCTCAAGCAAATCGGCGTGGAGACGCTCTACATCGAACCGGGCGCTCCGTTTCGCCTTGCTGGCGAACAAACGCCAGACGGGAGAACGGCTACGCGGAGAGTTTCAACGCGAAGTTCCGTGATGAGTTCCTGGCGATGGAAGAGTTCGAGAGCCTGAGTGCGGCCCGAAGCCTGACAGGTCCCTGGAAGGAGGACGACAACCACCACCGGCCACACAGTTCGCTGGGGGACGTAACCCCGGCCCAGTACGCGGCCCGCTGTGCTGCTTCCGCTCCGGAGACGACTTCGGCTACGCCTCAGCCGTCTCCTCCGTTCCACCAGCACAGCGGAGCTTACCCAATCAGATCTTCATAAGAAGTGGTACAGATTTTTGAGGCATCCCAGATCCAAACGCACCATCTATCAACGGCCACGCACCCTACCTGGTTGACCTACGTTACTCGCGTACAGCCCAAAAACAGCAAAAGGTGCATGTTCGACAACGCGTCTGTCTGACCATTTCCTAAACGCCATAGCCGCATCAACATCATTAAACAAATGATACTCATTCAACAACTTAGCCCATTGCTGTACGGCCTCATTGTGTTCTGCCACCGAATAACCGCAGCCCATCAATCCACTAATCATTCCACTGTCCGCAATATCATATCCAAGAAACTGACAGGGCTTCCAAGTTACCTTTGGTACGGCATCCGTATGCGGCCAAGACAATCGCACTTCCTTGGGGGCATTCGCCTCCTGAATGCAAGTAAGTGCTACGACTAACACATTTTTATCCTCAAAACGCCATTTGATCCTCAAAATAGTCGACACATCTTCCCATGTCTTATAAAGCGGATAATTGAGCCACACTTCCTCGGACACTGCGAGTCCATCGAACCCTTCCAAGCTGGCATCTTGCTCTGAAAGCGGTTTGCAGCCCCCCAAGTCGAATACTGTTGGCCAGACATTAATGTCCACTGACAGTGTCTTCAGGACGTCCTTTTTCAACAGGTACTCGTCTAAACGTGTGCCACGCCAAAGCATGTCCATGCTGATCCAGTTCTCGCGTGCATCGAATCCAACCAACGACTCATTGTGTGGAGGGGCAAGTGTGACAATCACGCGATATGAACTCGCTAACTATAGCCAGGGAACGGGTGGCGGATTTCCGCCTTGCGGCAGGCAACCACCGAGTTCGCCAACTGCGTCCGAATGCCCCGTCACGTAGTGAACGTAGGTCAGGCTCCGCCTGACGATAACAGAGGCGCAGACTGATGTTCACTTCAGCGCCCGATTCCATGTAAAGCCTCGGACTCGAAGAGATTGCTTGACGTTGTTTCCGTGTTCGTCAGGCAAAGCCTGACCTACGTCACTCATCAGGCAAAGCCTGACCTACGTCACTTACTGAGTAACTCGCCTTCCGACGGAAATCGGGATGCGATTTATCAAGTCTTCCGAAAAAGTGAGGGACTGCACAAAAGGTTGCGCGACCCTCAACTGTCAAATACTGTATCCGTTTGCCTCCGGGACGACTAGGCCTCATGATGCTCTCCCAGCTTCAACTAAGTTTCGCTTGCTTGCCAGCGTGCTCATTCGCAGACGGGCGTCCGGGCGAGCCGGTTGTAGAGCCAGGCCATCGCGCCAGCCACGACGGCCGTCCCCAGGCCCCAGCCCAGGAGACTGGCAATGAAGCTCCCCCACGTGATCTGCCGGTAGAGGCCGCTCACATCAATGTGAAAAAAGACTGTGGTCACGTAGACCACGGTGCGCTCCGGCACGAGCACGCAGAAGGCCGTGCAGAGCGCATAGACCAGGGCCGTGATACTCCCCGCCGCCAGGGCGGCGGCGCCAACGTCGAGTTTCATGACCAACCTCCTTCTGATCGTGTGACGTCTCTAATGATGTCCTGCTCAATCATCTTTTTCATTTGCTGCTTGCTCCTATCCATCTTCTCTCCACCCAAGAAAGAGCCGCTCGCCCGCGAAAATTAGCAGCAGACCTGCGAGCGAGACGTAGAGTACCAGCGGATCGCTCTGGGCTTTGACCACGAGAAACGCGCCCAACACGACCACGTCAAGAACGATTGCCGTGAGCAAGACGACAGGATTGGCGCCAACGTCCTTGCGGAGGTATCGCAGGACGCCCCAATGCACGGCAAGATCCATGATCAGGTAGAAGATCGCGCCCAGCGACGCGATCCGACTCAGGTCGAAGAACACGGTCAGCACCATCGCAATCACAATGGTGTAGACCAGCGTGTGCGTCTGAATGTTGCCGGGCATGCCGAAGTGGCGGTGGGGAACAAGGCCCATGTCGGTCAGCATGGCCAGCACACGCGACACCGCGAACACGCTGGCGATGACGCCGGAGACGGTCGCGACCACCGCCAGCGCCACCGTGAACCACAGTCCCCAATCACCAAAAGCGGGCCGTGCCGCTTCGGCCAAGACAAAGTCCCGCGCTTCGATGATTTCACCCAAGCTCAAGTTGCCCGCGACGGCCAGGGCGACCAGGAAGTAAACGGCCACGCAGATCGAAAGCGAGATGATGATCGCTCGGCCGACATTGCGGTGCGGATCGACAATCTCCGCCCCGCTGTTGGTAATCGTCGTGAAGCCTTTATACGCCAGAATGGAGAGCGCCACGCCCGCCAACAGTCCGCCGGCCGACGTCTGCTTGTCCACGACCACGCTCTCGAACGAGAATCCCGAAAGCCACAGCCCGACAATCGCAAACAGCGCGATGCCACCCACTTTGATCAGGGCGGTCACCAGCGAGAACGTGCCGATAAAGCGATTGCCCGCGACGTTGACGCCGAAGGCGAATGCCAACAGGCCCACGCCCAGCGCCGGGACAAGCCAACTGCTTTTGTCCACGTCGAAGAGTTGCAGCGTGTAGGTGCCGAACGTGCGGGCGACCAAGCTCTCGTTGATGACCATCGAGAAGTACAGCAACAGCGAACAGCCCGCGGTCATCGCCCCCTTGCCGTAGGCTTTCTTCAGATACATCGCGATCCCGCCGGCGGACGGGTAGGCGTTGGACACCTTGACGTAGGAGTACGCGCTGCACGCAGACACCAACGCGCCGGCCAAGAAGGCGAATGGGAACAGGCCCCCCGCCTGTTCGGCGACCTGACCGGTGAGCGCAAAGATGCCCGCCCCGATCATCACGCCCGTGCCCATCGACACCGCGCCGACGAGCGAGAGGCTATTCTCCTTGTACTGGCCGCTGTCGGGTGCGCTGGCCTGTTTCCCGTTCTGGTCGGTCATTGACAAATTCATTCCCGGTTCCTCCACCTTGCGAAGGACCTTTACTGTTGGATGCGTTGCCCTGGCGAATTCTTCACGCGTGCGAGGATTTTTCTGTCGAATGCTTTGGTCCGGCGCCGTCAGGCGATGATTCGCACGCCGCCCCATGCGGCGAAATCATTGCTGGCGGCAGCACCGTTCGCGCTAATGAACATGTAGCCAGGTAGGTCCGGCTTTGCCGGACCTACCTGGCTTGCAATCCAAGACAGTCGCTATCTGGCTGCTTCAAGTTTGACAGGCAACGGCCTTTCGCGATAATGTACAGTGGGAGACCGGGAGGGGAATAGCCCATCGTTCCGGTTGGCCGATTCCCAGGCACGCTGTCGGTGCTGGAGACCCATCGGGTCGGATTGAGACAATGAAGCGATTTCGGCCGTACATAATCGCTGTTGGCATTGTCGCCGTGTGGGCAGCTTTCGCGTACCGCTACCTTGGAGTCGAAGATGGGAGTTCCGGTCTCAGCCCCCTCGGATGGATCTGTGGGGTGTTCTTCATTCCCGGGGGCCTCCTTCTGTCGGCAATCACGGGTACTCGCTCGAATGCGGACTTGCCAGCAATGTCGGCGTTCAGCTTCTGCATGTACGCTGTGATAGCCCTTCTCGTCACCAAGGGGGTTACCTGTCTCGGGCGGGCCGTGCACAGGGGAGAGCCAAACGAAGCCATCAGCACCGACGCGTAACGACCGCGGCGTTGCCGCGTCAATCACGCGCGGGTTCCAGCCACCGTTAGGGGGGGGCTTGTGATATCGCGCTTGAAGCTTTGGAACGCTGCTGCTCCTGTTCTGTACATCTCGCTTGACGGAGCGGTGACGCTTGCAGGTCAGCCACGTGGGTATTGGGCCGGGCAAGCGACCACGAATGAGCTTGCCCCGCAGTTCGAAGCACTTCTCCGTGTCGGCCCGATTGCCTACATGAGTGGTGTTGCAGGATGGGCGGCGATGGTTGTTGCACTGGTTTTGGTCCTACCGAAGCCATGGTCGCTCGCCGTGGCGATTGGTTTCACCGTGGCTCACGCTGCAGCGGCCGCCAACTGGCTGATCTACGTCTTTGACTTTGGAGGCTATTGGGTCAAGTTCGTGTATTGGCCGATGCTCGCCTTCGTTTTGATGGTTCTTTTCTCACTGAACGCGCCGTGGATGGCTGACCAGCCAAGAAAGCCAGGTAGGTCCGGCTTTGCAGGATACAACTCGGATTGAACGTTGAAGGGGAACCGTTGTCCGGCGGAGCCGGACGTACGGGACCTATTCGCCGCCGGATGCCGGGGAGGTGCTTGTCTGTTGTTCTGTGGGCTGGGCGCGGGCGCCGGCGAGTTTGGTGGGGGGCGGGGGGTATTTGCCGGCGAGGAGGTCGGCGACCAGGGGGCGGACGATGTCGTCGGGGATGGTGTAGGTTTCGGTGCGGCCGGCGCGGGCGATGTTGATGCCGACGGCGGCTCCGGACAGGTCGACCAGCGGGCCGCCGCATTCCTCCGGGCGGAGGACCGAGTCGTGTTGCAGCACGACGGGAAAACCGGTGCGACGCAGGCTCAACCGCCCGCCCATCGCGTTCTGCTGGTCGATCCGGGAGAGAAAATCGCCGAACGGATGGGTGAGTGTCGCCGGGATGACCTGTTTCCGGCCCTTGCGGGTCACCAGCAAACGGAGCGTCTCCTGCGGACTGTGCTTGCCGATCTCGGCCACAAGCGTGCCCAACGACGTCACGGTGGCCTCATTCACGCGAGTGATGATGTCCTCCGCTTGCAGTCCGGCGGCCTCTGCGGCGCTGTCGGGGAGGACTTCGAGAACCCGGGCCTGCTGCGATTCCGGATCGAGCCGCACGCCCAGCACGCCGCGGATGCGGACCTTGGGCACCTGCCGGCGGGACACGCTGATGACACCCACCGCGCGGGGCGAGCCTTGCCCGTCCGGAGTGACAGCCCAGCGGCCAACCGCCGGGTCCGCCGCGTCTTGCCAACGGACAACCGGAAGATCGGCGGCATCGACTTTCAGCAGCGCCAGATCGTGGCCCGGGTGATAGCCGACGTATTTGGCGGGCAGCATCCGCGAACCGGGCATCTCGCATTCCAACCGTCCCTGCAGACGGTTCCCTTTCGTGATGATGTATCCGTCCGACCGCACGATCACCCCGAAGGCGACTTCTTCGTCGTTCGCCAGCACCCGCACGGTCCACCGGTTGGCGTCCGCGACGACCTCAGCGAATGCCCGCCGCGTGGCGGCCCCGTTGGTCAGATAAGAGGACCGCAAAGGGCGGAGCGGATCCGGAGCCGGTTCCTGCCCCGCGGCTGGTGAGCCCAAGGCGATGGCCAGCAGCAGACTTCCCGAAAACCATGGGCGCAACAGGCTCATCCCTCTCCCCTTTCACTCTTCACGCGACCCCAGCTTGACGAACATCTCCAGGACCTCCTGGCCCCGCCGCAACGTGACCCGGACCGGCCGTCCGGGGTCTTCTTCCTCAACCAGTTCCCGCAACTGCTCCATCGATTGCACGGTCACACCCTCGAATGTCAGCAGTACGTCGCCGACTTCCATGCCCGCCGCTTCGGCCGGCTGATCGGACCAGATTTTCGTGAGTTTGACCCCGCCCCCGTCGGTTGGCTCCCCGACCACGCCCAGGAAGGCGCGGCTCTGATCGCCAAATGTTTGGGAAGCGACCAAACGCTCCCAGTTGTTCGAGTAGACGCCGATTGGCACATGCAGATTAAGCGACGTGTCTTCGCCAATGCGGCTGTTGATGCCGATGACCTGTCCCCGCATGTCGAACAATGGGCCTCCCGAATCGCCGCCGACCAGCTCGCAATCGGTTTGAATCAGGCGGTCCGTAATGGCGACCACACGGCCCAGCCGGATCACCGGCGGCCGATCGGGCACATATCCCCCCGGATGCCCGGTGACCAGGCACCAGTCTCCCTGACGGATTCCGCCGATGTCCGCCATCTTGACGAACGGCCATGTGCGATCGGAGCCGTCGATTTTCACGAGACTGGCATCGAGAACCCGGCTGCCGCCCAAGGTCTTCCCGAACGCGACCGACCCGTCCGGGAGCGCGATTTCGATCCGGCGGCCCGGCGGTCCGCTGACGTGTGCCGCCGTGAGGATCAGGCCGCCCGCACTGACCAACACCCCGCTGCCCTGCGCCGGCCCCACGCGCAAGGCCACGGTGCACGCGGTGATTTGTTTGACGAGCGATTGGACGCGGTCTTCGATCTGCTGTAAGTCAGCGATCGACTCCGGCACACGCTTGAGCAGGGCGGCGGGCAACCGCTTCAGCGCGGGCGGTTCGAGAGGCTTTCCATTCGGTTTGCGGACGACGGTCGTCTGGGCGAAAACGTCCGACGGGCCCCAAGCGATGTTGCCGAGAATCACCAAACCCGCCAGCGCAAGGACCAGGCCGATTCGACAATTCGACGGTGCACAGGACTGCATCGGCTGCCTCTCCCTGATGGAACCCGAACGGGGTTTTGGCTGAGAACGCCTGTCAATAACACGATACGCGCTGACGGGCACCTTTCGCAAGCGGCCCGGGCGATGGTCCCCCCGAGTGACCCTCCACGCGATCGGAATCATCAATCATCACGGCACTGCCGTCCGCACGGATTCTTCGGGAACGATGCCGATTCGCAACGTGGGCCGCGCGAAGAGAACGGAACGGCTGCCGCGCCGTGTTGACATCCGATCGGTCAGCACTCAGGGTAGCACCGGTGGGAATCACCGCCGGCGCCGTGCGTTGCGTTCCCGCTCCCAAGCCTATGGCTCCGCCGTCGAACGGCCGACGGTGCGGCGTCGGATGACGGTTTGGTGTGGGGTCGCCGTTCGGTGTGGGGTCGACGGCAGAGCCGCCGTCTTGTGAGGGGATTGGCCGGTTCGGAATTGAAATAACTTGTTCCCAAGCTCCGGCTTGGGAACACACGTCCTGCAAATCTCTGCTTTACCGTTCGCGAAACAGAGTTTCGTGGGAGTGCGTTCCCAAACGGAGTTTGGGAACGACGTTGATGGCGGACTCCATTCATTCGGCCAAATATTTACAAATCGTCAATGAAACGGAACAGGGACTCCGGATGCGTGAACACGTCAAACTGGCCGCCGTCGCGGTGGACTCTCAACCGGGAGATGTGCCGGGCAACCTGGACAAGATACGAGAATGGGCCGGCAAAGCGGCCGACGCGGGTGCCGCGTTGGCGTTGTTTCCCGAGCTGTCGCTCAGTGGATTCATCCCGAACCATCCTGTGGGAGACCACAACCAATGGCTTCGCGCGGCACTGCAAGGTGCCCGTGCAATGTCGGAAACAATTCCCGGGCCGGCGGTCGACCGATTGGCCGCCATCGCCGGGGAGTACGGAATTCTCGTGTCCGCCGGGCTGCTGGAGGATGCGGGCAACGTGTTGCACAACACGCAGGTGCTCGTCGGGCCGGATGGCTTGCTCGGCAAGTGGCGGAAGATGCACATCCCCATGTTCGAGACCGCCTTCTATAACGGCGGCGACGGACCGTCGGTTGTCGAGACGCCGTTGGGGCGGCTGGGAGCCAACATCTGCTTCGACGCGTTCCTGCCGGAGTCGACCCGCCTGTTGGCGGTGAACAACGTGGAGATCGTGTTGTTTCCGTTCGCCGCCGACCCGCCGCCGGTCACGCCCCAAGGCTGGCAGGCCTGGGCGGAGCCGGTGCTCCGCTGCCGCTGCCTGGAAAACGGTGTGTTCGGCCTTGCTTGCAATTACGTCGGCCGCGTCGGGTTCGCGGACGTTGAGCAATCGTTTCCCGGCGGCGGGATGGCAATCGGCCCGCGCGGCGAAACGCTCGCCGAATGGACCGGACTCTCGGGGCAGCCCGGCATGCTGCTCGTCGAGTTCTCCCGGGAGGAACTGCGAATGGCCCGCGCGGAGCCGGAATCCCTGTACCGCTTCCGCCGCCCCGAACTGTACGGTCCGCTGGCGGAATGATTCCTGCCAAGCGGGAGCTTGGGAGCGCGGGACAACAGCTCACCAAACGCACCAAGTTGGTGGCACGCAGGCTTACTCGCCAGTCAATTTCGCCGCCGTGCAGGCGAACTCGAGCCGCGTGGTTACCTTGCCGTCGACGGAGACGCGGCCTTTCAGGAAGAAGGTGTCCTGCAGCCGCTCGGTGAGCGTGACCTGGATGTCCAACGTCTCCCCCGGACGCACGAGCCGGCGAAACTGCACGTTGTTCATCCGCGTGGCGACTGGCACGCGGCCGTCATCGGTCACGATGGATTGCGAGATCAGCACGGCCGCCGCCTGCATGGCCGCTTCGCATTGCAGCACGCCCGGCAAGACGGCGAAGTCCGGGTAATGGCCGCGAAAGACGTCCAGATCTTCGGCGAGAAACTTGCGCGCGTGAATCGACGTCTCGTCCATCGCGACGACTTCATCGAGCCAGAGAAACGGCGGCCGATGCGGAATCTGCTGCTGAATGTCCTCGCGGTTCACCGTGACAGCTCCTCGTGCCTGTGTCAGACCAGCTTCCGGTCGGGAAGCTCCAGGAATCATAGTCGTCGGCCTACCGAGTTCAATCGGCCAACACCGGCGCTCGCGTGCTCGGTGCCGGCAACAGGTTGACGACGACGTTGCGCACCTTGCCGTCCCGTTCGGCCCAAAGAGCCAGCGGCCCCTTTGTTGAGGCGATCAGCGGCGGCAACCAGCCGGCGGATTGCTGTGGGATTTCGCCGCTGCGGTAGAGCCGGTCCCCGGTCTGAATCCCCGCTTGAGCCGCCGGGGACCCCGGCACCACGTTGGTGATGAGGAGTGACGCGGGCTCTGCAGAGTCGGTCCTCCAACGGACCCCCAGCCGCACGGGACGTCCGCGAAGCGCGATCTGCATCTCCAGCAGTGAGGATTCGCCGTTCCGTTCGATCAGCAACCGCACAGCTCCCGCCGAGGAGAGGACCGCCGCGGCCAAATCAGGAATTTCAGTGACCGCTCGCCCGTCGAAGCGGACGATTTGATCTCCCGGCTGCAATCCCGCCTGCGCGGCGGGGGAGCCGTCGGCAACTCGCGTGATGACATACGGTTCATTCTGCTCGCGGCGCGGCTCCCAGAAGATACCCAAACGCGACGAGGGCGCGGAATCCTCTCGCCGTCGCATAGGGCGTTCATTGAGCACTTCGCTGCGGAATTCCGCAAGGTTCGTCGCCGTTGCCGCCGTACGGGTGACCTCGAAGACCACCCGCGACAGCCGCTGCAGACCGTCATAATTGAGTTTGGGAGCATCGTCGCTGGGGCGGTGATAGTCCGCGTGATCGCCCGTGTGGAACATCAGATAGGGAATGTGGCGTCTGTAGAACGTCCAGTGATCACTGTCCTTCCGCTGCTTCCGGTCGAAGTCGAGCGCCAACCGGGAGTTCTGATTGGCGAGCGACGCGATCCGCCGCAGTCCCGCCGCGGTCCGCACGCCATACACGGTCACTCGCTCGTTGCGCAACCGGCCAACCATGTCGAGATTGAGGGCCAGTTTCACTTGCTCCAGCGGGAGTGTCGGATGTTCGGCCCAATGTTTCGAGCCAAGCAGCCCCGCTTCCTCCGCGTCCCAGAGGGCGAACAAAACCGACCGTGGGGGCGGCGCATCGAGCTGTGAGAACGCCTCCGCGATTTCGAGGATCGCCGACGTCCCGCTGGCATTGTCGTCCGCTCCGTTATGAATTTGTCCGAAGGGACCAAAGCTGTTCCCCGGCCGGCCGTATCCCACATGATCGAAGTGTCCCCCCAGCAGAACGGCCTCCTTCGCGAGCTGCGGGTCGCTGCCGGGCAGCAGGGCGAGCACGTTGCGGTATCCGTGCCCGAACTCCTGCAGGAAGTCGTCGCCCTCTCCGGCAGGTGAGAGTCCCAGCCGACGGAATTCCGCAGCGAGATAACTGGCCGCCGCCCGTCCCCCCTGCGTCCCTGCGGCTCGCCCTTCCAACGTGTCGCTCGCCAGAAACATGACGTGCCGCCGGAGGTCTTGCGTATCGATCGTCTGCCGCGCCCCGAGCGGCGTCGCAGCCAACAGCGTGCCCGCCAATTGGCCGACCGGAGACAGCCCCATTGCCACGAGCGGCAATACTCTGCACGCGAGTTGTGCCAGCGGTGCTCTCATGATGGGGGTCTCCGCCAAGCGCGCATTGTTCGGGGGTCGGGCACCTTTTTCGGTCGGTCACGGTGGGTGGCAGGGTCAGGAGCGATGCGGATGGCCCTGCGATCACCGGTCCGGGCCTTCCCGTTGGTCCGGCCCGGCCACCCACCCCTGTGAGGGGTTTGCAACCGCTTCTACGCCCCCAACGAGGCGAGGAAAATGGTCAACCAAAGGATAGCACCCACTGCTACCCAGGCGGCCAAAAACCCGAGCAATCCGACGCGGCTGGGACGGGGGATTTCGATTCCGGGAATCGGGATCAGCTTGCCGGTCTCCATCGGCAGCGGGTTTTCCGGCAGGGTGCACGGTTCTTTGACGACTTCTCCAAGACGAACCGGCGTGCGGATCAGCCGGTAGAAGTGGTCGAGCTTTTCTTCCGACGCGCGGCGGGTGACCAGACTGACGCCGATTCCCACGATGGCACCGGAGGAGAGATACAGCACGTACTGCCACGGGATACTCGTCTTGCCACCGTACTCAGTGAACGGCAGCACCTCCCAGAGAATGGCGCGGCACCGGGCGGGGATGAAATCGATGTTCTCCTGCCAAAACGCTCCGTCCCCCATCGATTGCAGGACGACCGACGGCGTATGCGTCTGAGTGAGGTACCAAACCGTGATCGTTGTCAACGTCGAAGCCCACACAGCAGCGGGCGTGTAGCCGCGCCAGATGATTCCGAACCAGAACGCCAGGCCGATGAACGCCGGGATGGCGTTCACATAGGTGTTGAGCACTTGAATCGCGTCTGTGAACTGTGTCATCAGCAGCAGCGAAATCCCGACAATCACCAGCCCGGCGATCCGCCCCACCCACAGATAGTGACGCTCGCTGCCGTGCGGGTTGATGTACCGTTTGTAGATGTTCTCCGTGAACAGTCCGGAGGAAACGACCATTTGTGCATCGCACGAACTCATGATCGCCGCGAGCAGTGCCGCGAACAGCAGACCGATCAAACCGGGAGCAATCTTCGGCAGGATGTCATGGGCGGCGACGCCAAACACCATGTCGGCAAAGTTTTTCATCGCCGTCGGGTCGCTCGTGAGGACATCGTATTGTTCCTGCGGCATGAACGACGAACCCGGCGTGAGGTAGATGATCACACAGGCGAGGCCGGTGAACGTCCAGGCGATTGTGCACAGCCGTTTGAGAAAGTTGCCGACGGTAAATCCGAACCGGCCCTCAAACTCCGTCTTTCCCGCTCCGCAGACCCCCATGATGTGCGGCTGACAAACAATCGCCACGAGTGCGTTGAGCGACAGCATGAGCACGTAGAACCAGGTAATCGGTTCCTTACCCATCTGTGTGGCGAGTTCCTGAGTGAGTGTCAGGCTGAGCAGCGTGTCACCCGGACGTCCGGGGACGCCCTCGTGCAGGGCTGCGAATCCGCTCGCCGCCCCGGTGACTTGAGCCGCGTAGTACAGTGAGAAGGGGAGCAGCAGAAACGAAAAGACGATCGTCAGGATGCCCTGGACGAAGTCGGTCACCACCGCGGCGCCGAGTCCGCCCGCCATCCCGTAGATGACGAACATGATGGTCATCGCCGCGATGGCGTACTGCGTTTTGAATTGGCCGCCGGTCATTCCTTCGACCATCCGGGCCCCAAAGAACAGCGCGGCCGCCATGAAGACGATCGAGATGCAAATCCCCAACATCGAATACAACAGGGCCGTGGAGCGGTCGTAACGGGCTTCAAAGAAGTCACTGGTGGTCAGCGCCCGCATGCGGCGAAAGACCGGCGCGAGAACCCAATAGAACGGCGTCGCCCACAGCCACAGAAACTGGTACCAGATGCCCGCCAACCCCACGCGGAACGAACCGGCCGCCACCGAGACCGCCTGTTCGCTGCTCGTCCCGGAGCCGAAGGCAAAAAACATCATGAACACCTTCCCGAAGCGGCGGCCCCCCATGAAGAAGTCGTCCATGTCGTGCACCTTGCGATAGGACCACAGCCCAATCGCCACGATGCCGAACAGGTACATGCAGAGCACGAGCCAGTCGATCCAATGCAGTCCGAGCCACGACATGAGCTTCACCAAACAGGAAGAGGGCCACCAGAATGAGCGTGCTAGCGTACCGTCGTCCGAATGCGGTCGCAATCGCCGCTGTTGAGATCGCCGCTGTTGAGATCGGTGCTGTTGAGATCGGTGCTGTTGAGATCAGCTCTGTCGAGATCAGCGCCACGGGTGTCCCCTCGTGGCGGCAAACCCGGGCGGTTCACCACCGAGTGGCCTATTCAACTTCATCGACGGCCACGCTCCCGACGGCACTCCGCCGAATCGCCTTCGCCTGCCGTAAGGGAAGGAAAGGGAACGCGGATCAAACGGATCGGGGCGGATTGTCGCGGATCGCTGGAGGCGCCCCCCGAAATCCGCTTTGATCCGCCCCGATCCGCCTGATCCGCGTTTCCTTTCGCTGTCAAGAACGGACCCACAACCTTGCCGCGCGGCTCCCGAACGAGACTCGCTTCCGTCCCGCCGCACACCTGTCCCCGGCTCGGGATCAAACCTGACGGCACCCGCTCGACGCCCGCGCACAACCGGTTCGCCCCGGTACACCGCGCAGCGAATAGCCCGCGTCGAGGGGACCGGCGCGGGCTGAAATGCGGCATCCAGGCGAATGCCGCGCTGGTGATGGGATGTTCGGCTCAGAGGCTCGATCCGGCTTCCGGTTCTCCCAGGTCGGTGTCAGCGGCTGTGCCGGAACCGGCATCTTCCGTGCCGGCACCAGCAGCACCACCGTTTGGAGTCGAGGCTTCCTGCGCGCATCCCATCATGCCGAAGGGAAGTGCCAGTACGGTGACGACCGTCACCACTGCCGAGAGTTGCTTCATCAATCGCATCGATCCAGTTTCTCCTCTGAGGGTTGATTTCGAAAACTTTCCGTTCGTTGCGAAAAGGGTGTTAGGTTCTCGTCGCAGCCTCGTATTGTGAGCGAGGACGAAGGGGGTTGCAACCTTCAATCTCAGTGGTCGGTCGTAAGTTTGAAACCAATCGGTCGGGTTGGGCAGGATGCCACGTTTGGCGACAGGGACGTCGCCCCCGACATTCATCGGCGACTCGCAAAATCCGGCTTTCTTTCCTTTATGTCCAATTTCGTCAAGACGGCTCAGGAGGACATCCGCATGGTTCGCATCGCCCGTTTCGCCTTTGACGACGACCGCGACGTGCGCCGCCCGCCGCTGGACGAACTCGCCGCCGATGCGGATGACTGCTGCTTCGAGGTTCCGCAAGCGGCTTCAGCAAGGGAGCCGAACGAGTCCCCCGTCGCACCGGACACCTCGGCGCCGATTGACGGTGCCGGCCCTTCATCGCCGCAGGCCGGTCGCAACAGTCTTCCCAACAGGGCCGCATGAGAGGCGAGGCCGTATCCGACCCGGTCCGGCCAGGTCATCCGCAATTGCTGGCGTCACGCATGTGCCGGCTGCCGGCGGAAATCGCGATCACTTAGCCGTGCCCATCCGTGGTTTCCGAATGACCACGGGTTTCACCGATGGGCACGAATGCGGAGCCGCCCGGACGGTCCGGCTGGACCAGCCGCCACTCATCGAACGGATCCGGAAGCGCACATCACGTGTGATCGGCCGCTTCTTCACGGGCGCGGCTCTGAGGAGGCCCGAACCGCTGTTTGATTCAGAAGCGACTTTCCAAGCGATCTCCCCTGAGCGAGGACAACAATGCCCGCCGTCGAAATCCGTAAGCAGATTTCCATCTTTGTTCCGATCACCGATTGGAAGGCCATCCGGCTGGAGGCGGCCCGTCGGGGAATCCCCATGACCGAACTCTGCCGACAATGGATGCACCCTGGTCTCGACCGTCTGCGGCGAACGCAAGCATCCGGAGAGCGCGCGGCTTGAACAGGGGCCGTGTGCGCAAACACCCGGTGTCTCACACGCGCGTCAACCGTTCACGTCGATGAGTACGTCTTCTGCCAACAATCCTGCGACGACACCCAGACACCGGCTGTCGTCATGCGTGCCGGGTGTCTCCGGGTGCATCCGTTCGATGCCGGTGCATGCTCACTTCAGGGTGGCTAGCGCGTTCTTGATGCACCGGAAACGTGTCCGCAGGCCGAACACTGGGGCTGTGACGCGGTTCGTCAGCTGTCCACGGCCCCAGAGTTCCGCGCGTCTTACCAATCGTCGATCTCCGTTGGCCCCAGCCACCCCCACCATTGAGCGAATGCACGCGGCGTCTCCAAGCGCGCTCCGCCACTCCATCACTCCGCCACTCCATCACAACAACTTCCACAACTCGCCCAATGACGTCACCGGCGGCCCGCAGGCCATGTCGCGGCACACGTAGACGGTTGTCTGGCCGTCGCGGGCCGTTCGTCCTTCCAGCAAGGGACGCAGCACCTCCGGCAACTCATCGTCCGAGACGTTTGCCGGACGGCGAGCCACGAGCTTGTTCGGCAGAAAGCGGCCATGCACTGCGGCGAGCCACGCATCCCCCTGCGAGGCATCTTCGCCGTCCACCAGTACGATCTCCAGCGACGGTCCCAACAGGGCGTCCCACGCCAACAGGGCCTGTCCGGCTGCGCGGGGATGCTCGGCGAGCAGACCGGACAGCGTCTCCAACGTGCGGCGGCCCTGTTCGACGAAATCCGTTTCGCCGCACAACCGGCCCAGACGAATGAGTGCCGTTGCCGCCTGCGCGTTGCCGGATGGTGTCGCGTCGTCCTGCCCGTCTTTGGTGCGGGCGATCAGTTCTTCGTGGTCGTGCGACGTGTAGAAGAAGCCACCACGTTCGGGGTCGGCGAAGCGGTCATGCATCTGCCGGGCGAGCAGACGCGCCGCTGTCAGGTGCCGGGCGTCGAATGTTGCCTGATACAGATCGACGAGCCCCTCGGTCAGAGCGGCGTAGTCGTCCAGATAAGCGTTGAACCGGGCCCGGCCATCCTTGTAGGAGTGCAGCAAATAAGTTTCCTCGTTTCGCATGTTCTCCAGAATGAAGTCTGCCGCTCGAACCGCCGCCGCGGCATATCGATCATCGCCCAGCACCTGCGACGCCTGCGCCAACGCGGAGATCATCCAGCCGTTCCAGGCGACAAGCACCTTGTCATCGCGTCCCGGCTTAGTTCTCTCCTCGCGGGCCTCCCACAACGTCTGCCGGCAGCGAGCCAGTGTGGACGCCAATTCATCGGGATCGATTTCGAGGACGCGAGCCGCTTCGGCTTGCGATTTCGGACGGTTGAGAATGTTCGTCCCTTCCCAGTTACCGTCCGGAGTCACGTCGTAACAGTACTTGAACACCCCGGCCTCTTCGTCCGGCAACAGGTCATCGATCTCGCCCTCCGACCAGACGAAAAACTTGCCTTCCTCCCCTTCGCTGTCCGCATCCTGCGTCGCACAGAACCCGCCCTCCGGCAGCTGCATTTCCCGCAAGACATAAGCGAGCGTCTCCCTGACGACTCTGAATGGCCACGGCTCGAACGGCCGCGGCTCCTCCGATCCATCGCTTCGCAGCGCCTGCCCCAGCTCCAGATACGCGGGCACCAACAGGGCGTTGTCGTACAGCATTTTCTCGAAATGAGGCACCAGCCAACGGGCATCGGTCGAGTAGCGATGGAAGCCGCCACCCAGGTGGTCGAAGAGTCCTCCGCGCGCCATCTTGTCGAGAGTTAACGTAACGACATCGAGCGATTCTCCGGCTTCGCGTCCCGCTGATTGGGTCTCGCGTGCCACGGCTTCGGCCGGTCGGACCGCTCCGGCCGCTGTGTGACCATCCGACGCCGAAGCAGCGGCCCCAAACCGCCGCCAACACCTCAAGAGCACCCTCACGTCCATCGTGTGCAGAAACTTGGGTGCTCCTCCGAATCCGCCATGTGTGCGGTCTGCCGATTGCAACAACTCCCGCATCGCCCTCCGTAACACGTCCTCATCGAGCGACATCCGGGCGAACCGCGGAGCCGCCATCCGTCCGACCGCTTCCACCAGCGACTTCGCACTCGTCGTGACTTCATCCCGGCGACCGGTCCAGATCTCGTGCATCTTCCGCAGAATGTCACGAAACCCGGGCATGCCCCGTTGCGACGTCGGCGGCCAGTAGGTCCCCCCGTAAAACGGCTCCCGCTGCGGTGTCAGGAACACCGACATCGGCCAACCGCCCCGCTGCGTCATCAACTGCACGGCCGTCATGTAAATCTGATCGACATCCGGCCGCTCCTCACGGTCCACCTTCACGTTGATGAAGTGTTCGTTCATCAGCGCGGCGATCTCGTCGTTCTCGAAGCTCTCGTGCTCCATCACGTGGCACCAGTGACAGGCGCTATACCCCACCGAGAGGAACACCGGCTTGTCCTCCGCCTCCGCCCTCGCAAACGCCTCATCACCCCACGGATACCAGTCCACCGGGTTGTGCGCATGCTGCAGCAGATACGGACTCGTCTCGTTGATGAGACGGTTGGGATCGGGATTGTGACGTTGCGGTGCGTCGGCGGGCATGAACAGGAAATCCTCACTTCTGTCAGATGAACAAACGAGCGATTTCAATCATGGGCCGATAGGCAATTCTGATCGGTTCAATCAACCAGACGGGCGTGTGTTGATGAATGAAATGGCTCCGCAGGATCAACTCGTCCACAATGATGGCCAAGCCAAACCCAAAATAGACGACGCACAGGCCCAGCAGCAGCGGCATGACGAAGCTGGGATGCTCCTTTTCCTCAATCATCCGTCTCCGACCCCAGTGCCAACCGCTGCCGCGCCGTGTCGGCCCACGGGCCGCGGGAATCGTGCTCCAGATACGCCTTCCAATGATGGGCCGCCTCGTCCCCGCGCCCCCGTTCGTGCAGAACTTCGGCCTTGTGATAGTGGGCTTCGGCGTAGTCGGGATGCACGTCCAAGGCGATGTCCAGCGCATCGAGCGCAGCTTCCGGCTCTCCCAGTTCGCGATGCAGACAACCGATCTGCGTCCACGCTTCGAGGTACTCGTGGTCCTCCTCAGCGGCGACATAGTATCGCTCCAGCGCAGCACGTAACTCGTGCTGCCGATACAGGCACTCTGCCAAATGGAAGTGTGCCTCCGGATTCGTCGGCTCGCTCATCAGGCACAGACGGAACGACTCCATCGCCCGCTCGACCTCGCCGTCCGTGTACAGCCGGCAGCCTTCGACGAACCAGTCCCGGGCCGACCAATGATCGGCCCGCGCGACCTGCAAGAACGGGACAGACGGCTGATGGTCCGGTTCCGGCGTCTCCTCGGAATGTGCTGGTGTCTCCTGCGGGTCGAAGTCGAACAGCCGCTGACCGTCCGCTGGGGTGATGAACCCGTGCTCATCGCGGGCCAGAACGTGCTTGTCGCGCGCCAACAGTTCGAGCTGTTCCAGCGGACGCTCGCCGCCGCCCCACCGCTCCGGCAGCCCGCGCAGGCTCCGTTCGATCTCCTGCCGCGGCACGCCTGCTTCCAGCAACTGCGAAAGCGTGCGGGCTCCGTTGACCTCGCGGAAATCAAAATGCGGCAACCGATAAATCTTCTGCACCGGTCGAATCAGCCCGGCCCGTTCCCACCCGCGAATCACAGCCACCGGCACATCCAACAGCCGGCTCAGCATGGCGGGCGTGTACAGCCGCCGAATCTCATCCCGCCGCTCCGACAAGCCGATTAGATGCAGAAAGTCCACCTCATTGACAACGCGAATGTCGGCCCAGTCATCATTCCACTCCGTCACCTGCCGCAACTTGACAGACGGCTGCCCATCATCTTCCAGCGGCCACCCCTCCTCACCAACGACCAGCATGGTCGTCTGCCGGCTAACGTGCTCGGCCGCCTCACCCCCATGTTCGACGACCAACCTCGCCGCCTGTGCATGTGTCATTGACCCCAACGTCCCGGTGAACGCCACCCGCTCTCCCTGCAAAGGCAGCGAACTCGTGAGGGAAGGCACAGGTGAGGTCTCAGAATCAGACATTGCGGGCTAAACAGAAAACACACCCGCAGCATACCGCGCCGCGGTCAACAGCTCCAACCGTCGAGCGTCCCCCGCTTAGCCGCACATTTCAAATGTGCGGCGACACGACGGCCGCGCAAAGCCGCCTCAGCGATCAAGCATGCCGAACTCAACCGTGCCCCAGCGTCGCCAGGCGTATGCCAGCCACAGGCAAACGGCAGCGAACAACCCTCCCAGCAGCAGGGCGACATGGACGCCCGTCACCGATGACGCAACATCCGGCTTGCCGATGGTCACAGCAATGAACAGAGCCGTGCCCGCAAAATAGGCCACTGCGACGACCAGAAACACGACCCACATCCGCCGAACCAGCAGCATCCACATGGTGAAGGCGTACAAGCCGACGAGAAAGATCGCACTCAGCGCGGCGACGCCTGCCGCCACCATCAGGAACGAACCGAGGGAAGGGGTGATGAAGATGAGACCCCCCCCGACCCCCAGGAACAGCAGCCCCATCGGTACGAAATCCCGAGCGATGCCGAGAAACGTCAGCCGACGGAGGTGTTGCCGTGTCAGGGGCCGCAGCGACTCGGTCACCAGGATGGGCACCCGCTGCCTCCAACTGTTGCTGATTTGGAAGACGCCCATGACCGGCACCATCATCATGGCCGGCACAATCGCCGAAAGGAGACCGCCAGACCCCGGTTCAAACATGCCTGGCGACAGGAAGCCGCTCCAATGGAACCCTGCGAACAAGAGAAACATCGGGACCGCCATGTAAACCGCGAACATTCTGGTTTGCATCACTCCCGCCCGCCACAGCCTGAGAGAGATCGTGTGCGCTTCACGAGGCTGCCCCAGCGCAGCGTCTAGAAAGCGGCGCTGCACGCGCATCCAGATAGAGCCCCCGACGTAGCCGGGCATGTTCATTTGCAGGTCCGCCTGCTGCCGGGCATAGTCGCCCCATGTGAGCGCCACCGTGACCCCCGCAGCGGCAAATCGCTGCGCCTCGCCGGAGTAACGACGGCTCCACATCAGGATTCCCGCCCCTCCCAACAACAGCAGCAACAGGGAGGCCGGCCAACCGGCATCTCCAAGCAGGAAGGCGTCAATCGTTGCTGCGGGGGAAGAAAACTGCATGGCGACAGCGCCGGCGACGAGCATCACCGCTGCCACCGAGAAGGCCCACTGTTGTTTCTTCCCCCAACGTGCGACGTTTGCGACGTTCATGGGGAGATAGGAAATAAAGCAGTACCCCAACCCCAGGATGGCGGCGAGACTCGCGGTCACGAAACTGAGGCTCGGCAGCAGGGCCGCATCGTGAGAAACAAACAACGCCGTCAGCCCGGTGATCTGGACCGACAGCAGCCCGAGCGGAATCTGCAGGTGGGCCTTCTCAAACCGGGGCATCAAATGGGCCGCCGGCAGCGAGAACTGCGCCAACGTGTGCAGACACAACAGGACGCTTAAAACCATACTGGCTTGCAGCCCCATCCACACGGTCGTCACCGCACGCGCCACACTGTAGAAGCCGCGCCGTACCCGGACATCCGGCAACAGTGCTCGCAGTTTGTCCACAGGCACGGTGTACGGACCTCGACTGCCCACGTAGACCGTCCGCAGTTGAGGAACGTCGGCCAAAGCCAGAAGCCCGGCATCCGTGACACCTTTCTCCGGATCCCCTTCCCGCTCGCCGAAGTTGTCCGGGGAGATCACCAGCGTTCGCAAATGAGGCAAATGCGCGAGGTCGGCCAAGGCCGCGTTGTCCAGATGTTCAAAGCTCGCCAGGATCAGCGTGTGCAACCGGGGCAGGCTCGCCAGATGATGCAAACCACCGGTGAAGTCACACTGGCTGAGGTCCAGCACCTCCAGTTGGGTGAGTCCGCTGAGAGCGGCGAGATCATCCGCGGCAAATCGGTGGAGTGTCCCTTTCCCCGGTCGTGGCTCGGCGAATTTGTCGTAGACTTGCACGCCGGACAATGACAGTTGCTTGACCTGCGTGAGCCGACTGAGCCGCGCGAGGTCCGTGGGCGTCAGCAACTGACCGTTGTACACGAGAACTTCGACGTTGCGGAACTCGTCGACGACATCCAGAACATCCATTTGCTCCGGATCACCGGACGCTTCCCATGCTTGCCGCTCCTCGTTCCAGACGGCCTCGTCCCTGGTGATGTCCGACCCCAGCCAGTCCAGCCGTAACCCTTTGACGTCGGCTTCAATGCCCCGCTCTCGGACGTAGTTCAACTGCTCCAGACTCTCAATCGTGGCCCGCGGCAGTTCGACTTCGGGGTGTGACGGAGTCGTCCGATTCCCTCCTCCGACCAGGAACGGCCCGAACAGCAAGGCCAGCCAGCCCAGTCCCAGCACCCACACGAGGGGGCGTGTCCAGTACGTCTTGGCGACGGCGAGCAGGCGATTACGCATCGTGTAGCTCCAGGAAGATTTCTTCGAGGTTCAAGTTCTCCACCGTGACGTCCGCCTGCCATTGGCTCCGCAGGGAGTCCAACAAGTGATCGTTCGCCTTGGGCACAGCGACCAATGCCGTGCGTCCGTCGACCTCCGTCCGCATGGCTCCCGGCACGGCAAACGTCGACGGCAGGTCGGCAGCCGCGGTGATCCGCAGCCGCTTGACCTGCTCCTTCAGTTCATCGAGTCCGCCGAAAAAGCTGATGCGGCCGCCCTGCAGGAATGCGACGTGCGTGGCCACGCGCTCCAGGTCGGACGTGATATGCGTCGAGAACAGCACCGTGTGCTGCGCGTCCTGGGTGATCTCCAGCAGCGACCGCAAGAATTCGCGGCGTGCCTTGGGATCGAGACTGGCGACCGGCTCGTCCAGCACGAGCAACTCCGGACGATGCCCCAACGCCAACACGAGTGACAGCTTTTGCAGTTGCCCCGTCGACAGCGTACCCACCCGCTGCTCCGGCTCCACCTCCCAGCGCCGCATCAGGTCCTGCACCCAGCGGGCGTCCCAGTTCGCATAGAACGCAGCGGTGTACTCGACAACCTGCCCCGCCTTCATCCACGCATACAGTTTGGCCTCCTGCGGTGCGTACCCCAGCCGTTCTTTGGCGTCCGCGCTGAGGTCCCACGGGTCTTCGGCCAAGGTTTGGACGTCACCGTCGTCTACTCGGAGGAGCCCCAGCAGACACTTGATCAGTGTCGACTTGCCCGACCCGTTCGTCCCCAGCAATCCCACAACCGCTCCGCGCGGCACGCACAGGTCGACGCCTGTCAGCACCTTCGTCTTGCCGAACCGTTTGTGGACATTGGTCGCTTTGATGATGCACTCATTCATGACGGCCATTCTTTCAAGACGGATTTGACGACTGCCTGAATCTGCTCGTCCGTGAGGCCCAACTGCCGGCCGCGGGTGACCATCGCCTCGACGTGCTGCCGCAGATCGGCCTTCCGTTCAGCGGTGTTTCCGTGCGGCGACGACTCCCGCACGCGCATCCCCTTTCCGCGAACCCGCTCGACGACCCCTTCTGCCTCCAGCCGCGCGTACGCCTTGGAGACGGTCATCATGTTGATCTCCAGTTCGCCCGCCATCTGCCGCACACTGGGGAGCAATTCCCCCGCAGACAACTTCCCACCGGCGACAAGCGCCCGCACCTGCGCCATGATCTGCCGATAGATCGGCATCCCGGAGCTGGGGTGAATCTCAAAACGGAGGGGGCTACTGGCCATGAGGCTTGTCGCATGAGTGTATCACTACAGTAATGCGCGCAGGGCGGTGTGTCAAGGGAGCACCTCGGTCGCTCAAGACAGCCGGAGCGCTGGCCTGCGGTCACGTGCTGTCGTCTCGGCAATTCGCGGGCGTGAGGACAACGAAAAGGAAAAGCGGATCGGAACTGATGACGACGGATTCGCAGTTCACTCGTGCGGCGGTTACAGAACCACTGGAAGCACCCCGGCTGCTCCTCTGGTCAGACAGCGATCTCTGGTGTTTCAGATGTTTCAGCGATCTGATCGAACAACGATCGCTCAAGCAGCCGGGGTGCTCGTCGTTTTGAAACCACTTCGTCAACACTCCGCAGCAATCCACCTCGATCCGTTTCCTCCGCTTTTCCCTTCCTGTCATTCCTCATTCGTTCGACGAGCGGCGCTGGCAGGTGTGTCGGGCACGGGCGATCACAGCCTCCCTCGTTCGCAAGCTTCTGCCTGGGAACGTGATGCTCGCGAAGCGTCTGCATTCCCAAGCAGAAGCTTGGGGACGAGAGGAGCTTGGGAGCGAGGGATGACACAAACGACCAAGAGAGACGTCAGCCGGGGCGGTCAGACATCCTCGGTCTCCGCCTCGAGTTCGTGCGGCAGGAGTTCGACGACCGGCATCGACCAGCCGGGGATCATCTCGCTAGAGATTTGATCGCCGGGGCCGAACGACGTCAGGTTGCTGACCGACCGATACACCTGCACGATCTGTCCTTCGGGGATAATGATCCACACCTCCGTCACGCCGTGCCGGAAGTACTCGCGCGTTTTGCTCATCACTTTGGCGATGCTGTCATGCGGACTGGTGACTTCGATCGCAATGTCCGGGATGAGTTCCCAGTCACCGCTCGGCGGCGGAGGTTTGTCGACCGGCCACTTTTGGGGTGACACGAAACCGACATCCGGGCGCCGCCGAAGTCTTCGCTTTGAGTCCAGAATGAAAACTAATTCAGTCGTGACCGTTCCCAGTCCATGCTCGTCGCAATAGGTCGCAAGGCGGCGGCCGAGCAACAGGGCAATCCACGCGGCGTAGGCACTCACATTCTTCTCCACGAGTTTCCCGTTGACCATCTCGTACAGCACATCGCCGGTCGGCACGCCGTCGTCCCGCGCGGATTGTTGGGTTGTCAGCACCGTCGACATGGGCATGTCTCTGCGATCGTTGAGGCTCAGAATCTCGATGAACTCCAGCATAACCACCGCTGAAGGGGCACGGTAGCCTTCGTCATCGGCACGGACTATAAGGGGGCCAAACCGACTTTCCACGACACTCAGGAGCCGTCGCCGTGACGATGACCACGACCCGGGAAACCCCACTTCCTCTCGCCGATCCCGCTGTTTTCCAGGCGATTCAAAACGAGCAACAACGCCAGACGGACGGTCTGGAACTGATCGCTTCCGAGAACTACGCCTCCGCAGCTGTGTTGCAGGCGGCGGGGACCGTGTTCACCAACAAGTATGCGGAGGGGTATCCCGGTCGCCGTTACTATGGCGGTTGTGAGTACGCCGATGTCGTCGAGAACCTCGCGAGGGACCGCGCGTGTGAATTGTTCGGAGCCGATCACGCCAACGTGCAGCCGCACGCCGGATCGCAGGCCAACATGGCGGCCTACATGTCGATCCTCCAGCCGGGCGACACGTTCCTTGCGATGGACCTGGCCCACGGCGGGCACCTCACGCACGGCATGCGGCTCAACTTCTCCGGCAAGTTGTATAACGCGGTCCATTACGGGGTGCGGCAGGACGACCATCGCATCGACTTCGACCAGGTCGCCGCGCTTGCGAAGGAGCACCGGCCCAAACTCATCGTCGCCGGTGCGTCCGCCTACCCGCGAGAGATCGACCATCCCCAGTTCGCCCAAATCGCTGCGGACGTCGGAGCCAAACTGATGGTCGACATGGCCCACTACGCCGGTCTCGTCGCTGGCGGAGTCCACAACAACCCGGTCGAAGTCGCCGACTTCGTGACCACCACAACCCACAAGACGCTCCGCGGCCCCCGCAGCGGCATGGTCCTCTGCAAGCAGGAACTCGCCAAGGACGTCGACAAGACCGTCTTCCCCGGCCTGCAAGGCGGGCCGCTCATGCACATCATCGCCGCCAAAGCGATCTGCTTCCACGAAGCCCTGCAGCCTTCCTTCAAGGACTATGCCAAGCAGATCATCGCCAACGCCCAAACGCTCGCGGAGACCCTCACCGCCGGCGGCCTCACGCTTTCCTCCGGCGGCACCGACAACCATCTCCTGCTCTGCGACGTCACCACCCTGAACGGCGTCACCGGAAAAATCGCCGAAGCGGCCCTCGACCGCGCGGGCCTCACCGTCAACAAGAACATGATCCCCTACGACCCCAGAAAGCCGATGGACCCCAGCGGCATTCGCCTCGGCACCGCCGCGCTGACCACCCGCGGCATGAAGCAGGACGAGATGAAACGCGTCGGCGACTGGATCCTTACGATCCTCAAGTCCCCCGAAGACACGTCCCTCGCCGAAAAAGTCAAAGCCGAAATCGCCAACTTCGCCCAGGACTACCCGGTGCCGGGGGTCTAGAACGCCTTCTCACTTCTTGTCGTGGTATAATCCAAAGCCCGAACTGACCTGAAACATGCGAGCGCGCGATGTCCGGCTCCAGTGTTGTTCTCAAGCGAGTTCAAATCCGGAATTACAAGAGTATCGCCGAATGCGATATTGAAATTGGCCGGCTGACACTTTTGGTCGGCAGGAACGGCTCCGGCAAGAGTAATTTCCTCGATGCACTGAGGTTCGTTGCCGAAAGCCTGGAGACGTCGCTCGATCATGCGGTCAAAGCACGAGGTGGGATTGCTGCCGTGCGGCGGATTAGCACGGGACATCCTCGGAATTTCACGATCGAACTCGAAATCCAACTCTCGGAACGGCACGCCAATTACTCATTCGAGATCAGTTCTCAGCCCAAGGGGGGTTTCTCCGTCAAGAATGAATGGCTTCGTCTCTGCGCCTTCGATGGAACCTTGCGCGAGGAGTACAGAATCTCCGACGGAAAAGTGAAAACGACAACGGCGAACATGCTCCCGGAGCCGGCATCGGATCGCCTTTTCCTGGTGGTAGCTTCAGGTCTGCCGGAGTTTCGACCGGTCTATGACGCCCTCCGATCGATGGGCTTCTACAATCTGAATCCGGACCAGATCAAGGAAGTTCAAAAGCCTGATGCCGGTGAGTTGCTTCGTCGCGATGGGAGCAATCTTGCCAGCGTGGTCTCCCGGCTTGCCGAGGATCGACCGGCTGTGAAAGCGAGAATTCAAGAGTATCTCGTGAGAATCGTTCCCGAAATCGTGGATTTCCAGCGTGTCCAAGTCGGCCACCACGAAACGCTCCAGTTTCAGCAGAAAGTCAAGGGATCGGGCCACCCATGGCGATTCTATGCGGGAAGCATGTCGGATGGCACGCTGCGGACGTTGGGCATTCTTGTGGCGGCCATGCAGCTTGTCGGACGACGATCAACGATTCCGCTTGTGGGGATCGAAGAACCCGAGACTGCACTGCATCCCGCCGCTACGGGAGCATTGATGGATGCGCTGCGGGAAGCCGCGTTGAGCACACAGATTCTGGCGACGACCCACAGTCCCGATCTGCTCGACCAATTCGATCCGGGCACGGACACGCTGCTGGCGGTGGTTTCGTCAGAAGGGACGACGGAGATCGGTCCGGTTGACGAAGCCTCGTTGGACGCCGTCCGAAACCATCTCTTTACCGCAGGCGATCTACTCAGAATGGACCAACTCGAACCGGCGGTCCGTCCACAGACTCAGTTGGAATTCCTTGAGGAGCAGGCGGTCTGAGCATGCGGCAACTGAAGGTGATGCCTATTGTCGAGGGACACGGTGAAGTCTCCGCAGTTCGAGTTCTCCTGGAAAGGATTTGCGTTGAATTCACGCCGAATTCCGTCGTGCATGTCTTGACGCCGATCCGGCAACCCCGATCGAAGCTTATTGCCAACAAGGATGATTGTCTTCAAAACTCGTTGGCACTGGGCGTTGCCAAGCTTCGACAAATGGTGGTTCCAGATGCCGAAGACATGATCCTGCTGCTTCTGGATGCCGACGATGACTGTGCCGCCGAGCTTGGCCCCCAGCTCCTGCGCATGGCGACTTCGCTACGATCTGATGCGGATATCGCGTGTGTCTTCGCCGTCCACGAATACGAAACATGGTTCGTCGCTGCGGCAGATTCATTGACCAGCTATCTAACCATCCAGGAAGGAGATGGCCCGGAGAACCCGGAAGAGCAAGGGTGCCGCAAGAAGTGGATCGAGGACCGGTTCCGTGCAGCAAAATACAGCGAAACCGTTGACCAACCGAAGCTGACTGCCGCGATGAATCTTGCCGCATGTAGATCGCGCTCAGACTCCTTCGACAAACTGTGCCGGGAGTTATTGCAGCGTTTGGAGGGAACTTCCTGACGTTCTTTCGATTGTTGCGATCCCGGTCGGGGGAGATCTGACTATCGAAGTCGCCCAGGATGACGGTCGCACCGGTCAGTCTTCGACCGGTGCGGATGTCGACTCGGTAGGAGGGCGTTGCTCCTGTAGCGAGCGGGATGGCTTGGACCGGGTTGACTTGGACCGGGCCGGTTTGGATCTTGTCGAGCGGCTGGTGTGGACGGATGTTGCCTGCAGGCGTTGGGCGGCTTCGGCGGCATGAAGCTGTTTGATCAATTCGGAGACATCGGCTTTGGTGTAGAGGCGATTGGTGGGCGTGTTGAATTTGCCCCCCCCGCGTGGGCTGGAGAGTTGTGCACCGGTGCGGCGGCCCTGTTTTGTGGTGGTGAGGTATTCGATCAGTGCGGCACCGCCGGGAGAGTTGATCAGCCCTTGCAGTTCCTTCTTTCCCTGCGGATTCTGTCTCATGCGGTCCAGCCGGTCGTAACCGCCGGGGAAGCTCGACATGTCCCGCATGAAGCGGGTTCCCTTTCGGCTCCGCAGGGTGCGAACCAGCCAGTCCGAATCTTTCAGCAGCCGGCTCTCAATTCCGGCCCGCGTTTGCTTCGTCATATCCCAGCCAAGGTATCCCAAAACACCAAACAGCGGCGTGACGTCCCCACTCGACAGGAGGTCTGTTTCCTCACGCTTCGCCAGGCCGTCCAAGTACTGAGAGACAGCCTGTTGGACTTTCGCGGGGGTCGGAAAACTGACCGGAGCCCTCTCTTTCGCAGGAGGCGCAGCACCCACCTGTGCGGCCACTGAGAAAATGCCAATCAGCAAAGCAACGAGCCCGCCAATCGGTTGTTTGTTGTAAGTCATGTCTGCTCCGAAGCTTGAGGTGGCAGGGGTCGCCGCTGTCGCAGATGTGGCGGATCGGCGCATCCCCTGCAATCATAGCTTCGGAATCATCGTCCCGCCGAATACAACCGAAATGGCTTCGTCGCGGGGGAGTCACCGAATTCGAGCCTCTCGGCGGAGGGGACTCGGCCTTGCCGGGGAGCAGGCCCGATCGACGCTGGACACTGCCAGGCGGATCAGATGGCGGACATCGGCGGCTCGGCCAGCCGAAAGCAGCAGTCCGGCGGCGGCGCGGCGGCGACACGTTCGTAAGAGACGAGAAACGCGCGACCACCGAGCTGCAGTGAGTCTCCCGGCATCAACCCGCCTTGCTCAATCGGCATGTTGTTGAGAAAGACCTCATCGCGGTCGTCCCGGTTTTCAATGACGAGGTTACCGCGATCTTCGCTGAGAACGCACCGCAACTGTCCCTGCTGATCGACGTCCAAGCACAACTCACCCTCTTCGGTGGTGCAGAGGGAAACCGGAAATCTCTCGAGCCGATGGATCTGTCCCTTCCCGTCGCCAACCTCGTACAGCCGCACCCGCATGCCGGAGTTCCTTTTCCTGGACCAGTTCGCCGAGCGAGCCTGCGGAATAGGCAACCGGCGTGCCAAATCCAAGCGGGTTCTCAGGACGACTGAAAATGAGGTGTTTTTGAGGTCTCGGCGTTTTTCAAGCCGAAGCCGGATGCCCGTTCAGGAAGCACGGCTGCCCGATTCTCAACGGAATCGTCGGTCGCTCGCTGAAAGACCATCGATGCGCGCCGGACTGCTCACGGCCACGATCGATTCTGGGACCTTGATGATGGGACAAGGTCACCGTTTCCCGCGCTGCCAAACGGTCCAGCAGTTGGCGAACCATTGGGTGACCGCGTGCGGTTCATGGATAAACATGCGCGTGCCGACCGGACGTGCAGCGGCTTGCAGTTGGCGCCGGCGACGGTCAACGAGTTTCACAAACGCCGCGACGTCGCGCTCCTTGCCAAAGTCCTCCGGAGCATTCACGATCGCCGCCCGCATCGCCGCCAGATCGTGATCGTCGCCCAGGATATCCCCCAGCCGATCCGCCGTGTCCCGGTAGGCATCCATCACCGAGGGCCACACGCCCCGCAGCAACCGACCATGATACCCGTGGTATTTCACGTGCTTGCGCCACTCGTGAAAACTCTCGTTGCCGGGATCGGCATAGGCCGCCTCAAGAGCTGTGTGGCCGCGGCGATACGTCTCTTCGAAGCCGTCCGCCAAGGCTTCGAAGCCCTCTGAGGCAAGTGACCATTTCTTGACTCGGGATCGGGCCGATCGCATCTGCTTGCGACAGTGCTTCAATCGCTTGTCGATGTCACCCTCGTGCCGTGCGAACTCGTTGCGTCGATGAACGAGCTGCGTCCGAATTGACGAAATGCGACGTTTCTCAACCTGCTTTGGGAAATGTTTGGCCAAACGGTCGAAACACTCGACCATTGACTGAGCATCTCGCAGATTCGAGAGCCCGGCAGCGGCCTTGCGAAAGAAAGCGTTCTCCTTGCGGTAGGTTTCTTCGAACTGCGGTCGCACGATCCGCAGCAGAGCCCGGATTTTCTTACACCGCTGCCGCACTCCATGCACGGTTTCGTGAGAGTCCACGTCGTGGTCATTGATTGCTGACAGGGCCCGGTTGATTTCTTCGTCGGCGATCCGTCGCACACCGGCAATCACGCTTTCCCGTCGCCGAAACCGATAAGGCATGGTCGTATTCCGAGGGTCGAGTGATCCTGCGCCTTGCTTGAGGGAAGCATCCTGCGGGTTGACGTGACGTGTTGGACAACTGCTCTCCCTCCATCTTGCAGCGTCGGAGACGCCTGTCAACGATGGGGGAAACGCCCGCAGGGCCATTCAAAGTTTCACTTTGGAGAGGACCGGCCAGGACAAGCTCAATGGTAACCCGAAGCGTAAGCGAGGAAGCGAACGTGTGTTAGCGATTCGTCCCTCGCTTACGCTTCGGGTGACGAGGTTGCCCAGCTTCAATCTTTGAACGGCCCTGGAAACGCCCTGCCGGCGCAGGTGTCTCAGAACGAACGGTCCCTGCGGTTGTCCGGCCTCGTCGTGTTCGGGGTGTTGGTTCGGCTGCCGATTTGCCCTGAGAGTAGTCGCCAACCGCTCCGATCCGGCCAGATCTCCCGCCATCCTTCGCTCAATTGGCCAATTAAGATCCCGACCGGCCCGACACCGGTTGCATCCGCGTGCCCATGAACTCAGAATAGCCTTTCCATGTGGGAGCGAGTGATGCGAGGCCTGACGCGCGGCAAGCGACCGCCCATTTACAACGAACGACAGCGGGTGCAACTCCGGGAAGCCGGACGTTTCAATGCCCAGCTGATGGACTTCGTGCGTCCGCACATTCAGCCGGGCGTGACCACCGGCGAACTCGACCGGCTCGTCGCCGAGTACACGCGGGATCACGGCCACAAACCCGCCTGCCTCGGCTACAAGGGGTATCCCAAACACATTTGCACGAGCGTTAACGAGGTCGTCTGTCACGGAATCCCCGGCAGATACGTCCTGCGGGAGGGCGACATCGTCAACGTTGACCTGACGACCATCGTCGGCGGCTGGCACGGCGATTCATCCGAGACCTTTCTGATCGGCGAAGTCTCCGACGATGCCCGACGCCTCGTGCAAGGTACCTTCGATGCCATGTGGACCGGCATCCGGGCAATCAAGCCGATGAGCAGTGTCATCGAGATCGGCTATGCCATCGCCCGCCTCGCCCAGCAGCGCGGCTTGAGCGTCGTCGAAGAATACCAGGGGCATGGCCTCGGACGCCGGTTCCATCAACCGCCCGGTGTGCCTCATTATCCGCTCCCGCAGGCGAGCCGCGATGTGCTCGTGCCGGGCATCTGCTTCACCATCGAGCCGATGCTCAATCTCGGCTCGAAAGAAACCGACCCGCCTCAGTCCGATGGCTGGACCGTCGCCACCGCTGACCGCTCACTTTCGGCACAGTTCGAGCACACCATTCTGATGACGGAAAGCGGCCCGGAAGTGCTCACGCTCACGCAGCACGGGCCCCAGGAAGGGCACCGGTTTTGACGTCCGCCGATGCCTCTCTCGAACGGGCCGATTCCCCCCAGCCGCCCCCCCCGCAGCGGGGTCGCGTCGTTGCGGTCATGCCGGCGTACAACGCGGCCCGCACGCTCAAGCAAACCGTCGACGACATCCCGCCCGGCTCGGTCGACGAGATCATCCTCGTCGATGACCGCAGCTCCGACGAAACCGTCACCCTCGCCCGCGAACTGGGACTGACCGTCGTCCCCCACGAAGAGAACCTCGGCTACGGCGGCAACCAGAAGACCTGCTACCGCACGGCTCTCGACGCCGGAGCGGATTACATCGTGATGATCCACCCGGACTACCAGTACGACTCGCGGGTCGTGCCGGTCGCCGTCGAAATCCTCAGGCTGGGCATCTGCGACGTGATCCTCGGCTCCCGTATCCGCACCCGCTGCGAAGCCCTCGAAGGGGGCATGCCCGGCTGGAAATACGTCGCCAACCGCATCCTGACCACTGTCGAAAACATGGCCCTCGGCCAAAACTTGGGCGACTTCCACAGCGGCTTCCGCGCCTACCGCCGCGAAGTGCTGGAGGCGGTCCCCTGGCAAAACAACACGGACGACTTCGCCTTCGACAGCCAGTTCCTCGCCCAGTCCGTCTACTTCGGCTTCAAGCTGGGCGACATCCCGGTCCCGGTCCGCTACTTCCACGAAGCCAGCAGCATCAATTTCCGCCGCAGCGTCAAATACGGCTGCGCCACCCTCTGGATCCTCGCCCAATACTGGCTGCAAAAGCTGAGCCTGGGACGGTTCGGCATCTTCGCAAAGGATTCACCGCGGAGCCGTGGAGACCACGCAGAGGACCGCGGAGACTGAAACGCGGGAGTCGCCGCTGTTGCTCCGGGTGGCCCAGCCGGCACGGCGGGGTGCCGCAGGCACAGGATGCCTCACACTCGGCCCGCAACACCTCAGGAACATCCGGACGCTGAGGGTGAGGCCTCTTGTCGCTTCGCGACCCCGCCGATTCGGCTGGGCCACCCGCGGTCGGTCTTATGGAATTTCTGATGAAAGTGGGCGCGCGTCATGGGACTCTCGTCATCGAGGCCGACCGGAGATTACGAATCACGGTTGTGTTGTACAGCCAAAGTGCGAACCATCGCGAGCGATTTTTCGACGTGCTGCTCTCCGTGAAGTTGAGAGTTGAAGACCAGCCGCACGATTCCCTGCGGGTCGATGACGTAGGTGACGCGGCCGGGAAGCACACCGAGGGACTTGGGGACCCCGAACGCGCGGCGGAGTGATCCGTCAGCATCGGAGATCAGCGGGAACGGCAGCCGGTGGGTGTTCGCGAAGGCCTTGTGACTGTCGTCATCATTGCCGCTCACACCGAGGACAGCCGCCCCGGCTGAGACGAATTCCTCGTATTCATCGCGAAAGCGGCAGGCTTCGAGCGTGCAGATCGGCGACTCATCCTGTGGATAGAAGAACAGCACGACGGAGCTTTGGCCGCGATAGCCACCCAGGGAAATTGACTGGCCGTCAGTGGTGACGGCCGAGAAATCCGGAGCGGGATCGCCGACAGCAACAGAATGGCTCATGACGTATGCTCCTGAGAACTTGATGGGATCGATGACGCTTTCGGTCGCGATCGGCTGATCAGACTGGCGACGTCTGCCAGCATCTTGGGCAGCGCGAGACCGCCAGGTGAGGCCAGGTACTTCGCTTGCCATACGGGGTCGAATTTGTCCTTGTACTCGCGGAGGCCCTCGAAGCCGTAGAAGTGGTCGCCGTGACGATAGATCAGGCCGACCGCCTTGTTCCAGAGCGGAGCGAGCGGACGGTCTTTGATGCCGGAGAGCGGGGCCATGCCGAGGTTGAACCACTGGTAACCTGCTTGCCGGCCCCACAGCAGCAGTTCCGTAAACAGGTAGTCCATCAGGCCGTGCGGGCCAGCGGGGCCGTAGCGCATCAGGTCGAGCGAGAATTCTTCCTGCCCCGCACCGAGCCACAGGTTGGCAAAGGCGACGATGGTTTCCTGCTGTTTGACGACTGCGCACGAGTAACGCCGCAAATAGTCCTCATTGTAGAAGCCGAGCGAGAACCCTTTCTCAGCGGCATGCTTCTCGGCCATCCAGGCGTCGGAGATGTGCTTGAGCCGAGGAAGAATGGTCGGCACCTGCTCGCGGGGAACAATCTCGAATGTGCAGCCCGCTTTCTGCAGCTTGTTGCGGCCTGACCTGAGACTCTTGTGATGGCTCCCCTCCAGCGTGAACTCCTGCACCGGGACACGGGCTTCTTCACCCAGCTTGAGAAGCGTCAATCCCTGATCAAGATAGACCGGCAGATGCGCGGCCTCGACTTGATAGAACACGGGCCAGCCATCGTAGCGATCGCACAGTTCGCGAAATTTCCAGACGAGGTCCGACCACTGCTCCGGGGGACCAACCGGATCTCCCATGGTGACCCACGATCGATCTTCCACCGCATACATGAGAAAGGCGCTGTGGTCTTCGCTGAACAGGAACCGCTTGTCGCCGAGCAGCGCCAGATTGGCGCTCGTCCGCGGCGATTGGGCGACAATCTGTGCCGCCTCCTCCAGGTCCTCCTTCGTCGATAAGTCCGGTTCGGGACCTTCGGCCGGAGTCAGGAGTTTCCAGACGGCGAAGATCAGCAGTAACCCCACAACTCCGACCGCTGCCCGCAGGAATCGGGACGCGTCCCCGTAAAATGCAAACTGCCACCACAACTCGTTTCGATAGTCAATGTGTTTATGAGCAAACATGCCGATCCAGACCGAGCAAATCACGACAATCAGAATCGCCCCGATCCAACCTGCCGTGAATCGTTGATGCAGCAGCGATCCCTTCCGATAGAACCGGTTGCGACAGAGGACCAAGATGAGCAGAACCAGGGCGAGCAGGATCGCCTCTTCATAGTCGAACCCTTTGAGCAGGGAGGTGACGATGCCGACGGCGAGGAGCCCCACCGCTGTCCACCAGGCCGAGTCGAGCCGTTGTTGCAGGCCGCGCGCAACAAGCAGCAACGCTGCGCCCGCCAGACTGCCAACGAAGTGCGACACCTCGACGAAAGGGAGTGGGACCACGGCTTTGAGTGATCGGATTCTCGCCTCGATCCCCGGTGCCGATCCGGAGAGCAGCAACACGCCGCCACCGATAAGTGCCGCCCCGGAGAGCAGCGTCGGCGCAATCGCGGACGCCATGCGGCCCGCCTGACACATGAGCGGCTCAATCCGCTGCCGATGGAGGCGATACTCCTGCCAGCCCAGCAATAGTCCCGCGAGGAACAATGGCAGCAGATAGTAAATCACGCGGTAAATCAGCAGCGCGGCCACAACGCCACCTTTCGTGGTGGAGGCGGTGAGCGTCAGGATGACCAGTTCAAACACACCGACCCCGCCGGGCACATTCGTGACGATCACCGCCACCACCGCCAGCAGATAGATGCCGAGGAACTGCGGATAGCTTAGTCCGATCTCGGTCGGTAGCAGGACGTACAAGCTGGCGGCGGCGACCAGCAGATCCATCACCGCCACGCTGATTTGAGCAATGGTCAGCCCTGGTCCCGGCAGGTGAATGGCCTTGCCCTGCACCGTCAGCGGCTTCCGCCACAGGGCCGTCAGCAGGACATAGCCGATTGCGACCGCAATCAAGACCCACCCCAGTCCGTAGACGGTCTTAAAGGGAAAATGCAGCTTGTCGGGGATCGGAAACGGGTCGATGACGAAGGCCAAGCCCGCAAGCGAAAACTGGCCGATCCAAAAGGTCACGCCAATCATGATCGTCAAGCGGACAATCTCAACGGCCGACAGACCGTAGGCCGAATAGACTCGGTATCGGACCGGCACTCCCCCCACCGTCGCGCCAAAGTTGTAGCTGGCGACGAAGCCTGTGAACGATGCGAATGCAATACGCCGCAGCGGCAGCGGATGACTAATCGCCCGGACGGCGAGCAGGTCATAACCGACCAGAATCGAATAGTTCAGCACGGTCAACGCGAGACAGAGTCCGACTTTGAGCGGCGGCATCCCGTGCAGGCTGCGACGGATGTCCTGCCAGTGATATCGTTCCAACTCGTGCCACAGCAGCCAGGCCGCGCCGCAAAACATGGCGACGGTAAACAACGGTGCGAAGCGTTCGAGCTTGGGCGTCACGACGGATTCCCGCGTCCAGTTCTGATTCGCCTGCAATGGTCAGCGCGACCCACCATCCGCGATCTCCTCCAACAGGTCTGTCTGCAACTGCTGAATCTCAAGCAGCCGCTGCCACTGATGCGTCAGCAGCAGGTCGAGCTTCGAATGCAGGTGCCGAATCTCCAGTTCGGCCTTCAAGTTCACTCGGTAATCGTGCTCTGCCCGGAGTCGATCTTTCGCTTCCTGCCGGTTCTGGCTCATCATGATCACCGGCGCCTGAATGGCCGCCAGGCAGGAGAGCACGAGGTTCAGCAGGATATAGGGAAAGGGGTCGAACGGCTTCGTCAACAAGGCCACGGAATTGATCGTGATCCAGAGAACCATCACGCCCCCGAAGAGCATGATGAAGGTCCAACTCCCCCCAAAACTGGCGACGTGATCGGCGATGCGTTCGTCGAACGTCACCTGTTGGTCAAATTCTTCGTTGATGTTCGCGGCCAGGATCTCGTGCTTGCGCAAGCTCTCGATGACACTCCGTTCCAGCTCGGAGAGCTCGCCCCGTTCCTGCTCCAGCGTGTCCTCAACGTATTCGCTGCGATACCGGTTCAGGTCGGTCAGGCAGATCTGGCTATCGTCATTCCAATTCGGATGCTCCTTGCGGATCAGGTCCGCGACTGGGTCGCGTACCAGCGTCGCCGCAACGACCAGCCCCCTGCGAAACGGTTTGCCGCACACATCGCAGAGAATCTCAGTGGACTGCTTGTCCATGCTCTGTTTCTCCGGCAGCCTTAACACGAGGTGATTCGTGCACCAGCAACGGATGATCGGCGGGTTGGCTGCCTGCGGTGACCAACCGGGCTGAACGGTTAAAAGTCGTGTAGTTCCACAGCCACAGCAGGAAGACCAGAATTCGATTTTCAAACAGTGTAATCCGATTCAGATGGATGAACAGCCACATCAGCCAGGCAACGAATCCACAGAACTGATGCTTGCCAATTTCGGCTACGGCCAAGGGTGGCCCAGCCGGCACGGCTTGTCGCAGGCACAGGATGCCTCACACTCGGCTCGCGACACTTCTGGAACATCCGGACGCTGAGGGTGAGGCATCTTGTCGCTTCGCGACCCAGCCGTTTCGGCTGGGCCACCCACGCTGCGAGAGGCAAGGATGCTGGGGCCCTTGTGGAAATACCAAATGCCGGTAGGCTATTTGATTATGACAAAACGCTACCGAATTCAGTTTCCGCCATCCAACTCCGAAGAACTCGGGCAAGACGAAGTCTTCTTTACCCTCATCGAGGACGGTGAAGAGAAGCGTTTGCGATTCCACGATTACGACGAGATCTACAAGCGGCCCGGCTTGTATGAGCAGCTCTTTTACGAGCGACTTCGCTGCAACTCGCCTGCAAAAGTAGCCGATCTTCTGCAACGTGCTCTCAATTCCGTCCGCGAACCTGTTACCGAATTGCGCGTCGTCGATTTGGGGGCTGGCAACGGAATGATGGGCGAAGTCCTCAAGCGTGAGGGCGTTGCCCGGCTGGTGGGTGCGGACATCATCCCGGAAGCCCGCGATGCGGCTTACCGGGACCGATCCACCGTCTACGACGACTACTATGTCGACGACTTTGCACACCTAGACGCCGGCGTGCTTGACGAACTCCGCGAATGGCGTTTTGACTGCTTAACCTGCGTTGCAGCTCTCGGTTTTGGCGACATTCCCCCACGAGCCTTCTTCAATGCCGTGAAGCTCGTTCGAACCGATGGTTGGCTGGCTTTCAACATCAAGGAAACGTTCCTCGATCACACCGAGCAGACTGGCTTTTCGCGTCTCGTCCGCGAATTGATCTTCTCGAAGTACCTGGATATCTATCATCTCGAACGTTACCGACACCGCCTTTCGATGGAAGGATCGCAGCTGTTCTACTTCGCCCTGGTCGGACGCATGACAGCGTCGATCCCCGAAGATTTTCTCGAACAATATGGCATCGAGGATTAGGGCAATGTCGCCGATCAGATTGGCATTCAAATCGAGCGTCGCACGACGCGCCAGAAAAGGATCGATGCCATCAGACCGACCAACGCGGACAAGGCGAGTACCGCGAAGACGTATTGATGCCCTAACTCACCCGGCCAGCGATCCAGCAAAATCCCCATCAGCGGACCCATGAAGATGTCAGGTGTGTATCCGACGACCGAGACAATGCCGACCGCGCTGCCGGTATCCCCAAACGGCACGCGTCCTTCTTCCATCATCGCATAATACAGTCCTCGCAAAGCAAACACCGCTGCGCTGGTGGCGATCAGTGTCGCACAAAAGAACACGGTCATGCCCGGGCGAAACGCACCTGCGGCGATCACGGCGCTCCCAATTCCGAGTATCAACAGACTCACCATCGTTAACCGGGCAACGCCAAAGCGATCGGCAAGCAGGCCCGCACCGATCGCCGCGAAAGGTCGAACCCACATCGAAAGTGTGCCGACCCTGGCCGCTTGAACTTCGTCGAAATCCAAGACGTCGTGTGCGTACAGTGAAACATCGTCCAAACCCTTGTATCCAACGTATGCGCAGACGACAACGATTGCTTGAAGCCACACCGTCGGCATTCGCAACACACGGCCGACTCCTTTCGGCTCGAACCTGTTCTGTAAGTCATGGGACGATTCGCTCCGCCGAGGGAGAGCAAACCACACAAATACGGCAGCGGCAAGCGTGATCCCCGAAAACAGTAAGATCACTTGCCGAAAGGCGTTCGCCCGCTGGTCAGGTGTTGCACTTTGAACTTCGTCGGGCATGAAGAAGGCGAATAGCGCCACCGCCCCGCTGCCAACAGCAGCAGCAACCAGTCCGCGTCCTCCGTCGAGTATTCCAAAGGCGCGACCAGGTAGCTTGGCCCCGCCCCACGCACGCGTTGCTCGAATGAGCGGTGCCCAAAACAACAAGATCGTCGTGACACCCCAGAAACCATACAGCACCTTCAGTGCCGCGAACGATGGTATCGATGCCATCACCAGGCCACCAATCGAGGTGGCGAGCAACGCGAAAGCCATTAGCTTCCGAGCCGAAAACCGATCCGCGAGTGGCCCACCCGGAAAGTACGCCAGCATTGCGACCACGCCGTACACCGAAAAGGCGATGCCCAGTTCAAGGTTGGTCAGATGGAACACACCCAACAGTGTCGGTCGGAAAACACGGGGAAGCACAAACGGCAGAAAGAAGACCGCTTCGCCAGCCACAATGAGCGCGAGGATTGCGATGGATCGACCAATAGACGATGAGTCCCGATCGAGGTTTTGCATGCGTGGTACCAGTAGAGGACGACCTGCTGAGCGTGACTAACCATGAGGCGCC
>JAJDEI010000270.1 GCA_029259845.1 Planctomycetaceae bacterium
CAATGATCGACCCCAATGATCGACCCCAATGATCGACCCCAATGATCGACCCCAATGATCGACCCCAATGATCGACCCCAATGATCGACCCCAATGATCGACCCCAATGATCGACCCCAATGATCGACCCCAATGACCGACCCCAATGACAATTCGAGCTTGCTGATGACCGACGAAGACGACGCATCCATTCCTGTGGCAGACGGCATGCTGCCGCCCGAGCCGCTGGATGCACGGCTTGGTTCCATCCAGCCCGGTGGCGGAACCGTAATGCGTCTGGAATTGCTCTGGGGGCACGTCCGCCGCTGGTGGTTGCGGACGTTTCGTGCCTCGTTTGTGCGCCGGATGCAGCAGACGCGGCAGGGGACCGAGAACGGATGCCCACACGAGGTCCTCGACCCGCGGGACCTCAAATACTATCAGAATCAGAGGGGCTACCGGTGGGACGCGGCGGACGACCCGTTCACCTGGAGGGACCGCCTGCCGTTTGCCCGCGCGGGACTTGCGGAACTGGTGTTGTTTTCGCTGCTGTGCTTTGGCGGAGCCGTGCTGGTTGCGGGGCTGCTGGCGACGGCGAATTGGGGAATCGCCGGGAAAATCGTCGGCGGGAGTGTGGTCGCCGGGTTGTTGATTGTGGGCGGGCTGATCGTGTGGTTTTTCCGCGATCCGCACCGGCAGATTCCGACGGCTGCCGGGACGCTCGTCTCTCCGGCGGACGGCAAGGTGGTCACCATCGAACGCATTGGGCACGACGAATTCGTTGGCGGACCGGCGGTGCTGGTGGGGATTTTCCTGTCGATCTTCAATGTGCACATCAACCGGTCTCCGTTTCGGGCGCGTCTGATCGGCCTGACGTATCGGCCCGGGAAGTTTCTGAATGCTCTCAAGCCGGAGTCGGTCCAGGAAAACGAGCGGCTCGAGCTCCGTTTGCAGTCGATCGACCATCCTCAATACCGGTTCCGGGCCCGGCAGATCAGCGGTGCCATCGCCCGGCGGATCGTGTGTTGGATCAAGCCGGGGGATGACCTGGAGGCCGGGGAAGCATTCGGCATGATCAAGCTCGGCTCCCGGACCGAATTGATTCTTCCCGATGTCCCGGAGCTCGAACTGCAGGTTCGCATTGGAGAGCATGTAAAGGCGGGGACAAGCGTGATCGGGAAGTTCACGGTTGGTTCCCACGGGACGTAGCCCGCAGGCTTGTTTCAATCACCACTCCACCACCACCCGCGAGTCCACAACCCACGACTCCACAACACGCTCATGAAACGAATATCCGGGGTCAGGCACCATTTTCGGCCATCACGTGCATTGAGTCGGAGACCGCTTCCTGCCAAAAATGGTGCCTGACCCCCACCCAGTGAACGCTTACCCACTGCTCCCCCATGAAACGTCCGCGAATGATCGCCGTGCTGCCGACGATGCTCACGCTGGGCAATGCCGCCTGTGGGTTCGGGGCGATTACGTTCGCCGCCAAGTTGGGGCCTGAATTTGCCGCGGGCAACCACTTGCTGGTCGCCTCGCTGCTGATCTTCCTGGGGATGGTGTTCGACATGCTGGACGGCAGTGCCGCGCGGCTGACGAACCAAACGAGCGACATCGGGGCACAGCTCGACAGCCTGTGCGATGCCATCACCTTCGGTGTGGCTCCGGCGTTTCTGATGCTGCAGTTCGTGGGACACGACCACGTGGGGCCAAACGCGGGGCTTGTCTTCAGTGGGTACACGGGACGTTTCTTGTGGACGGTTGCCGCGCTGTACGTTTTGTGTGCGGTGATGCGGCTGGCCCGCTTCAACGTGGAAACCGACGAAGAGGACACGCACGCCTACTTCAGCGGACTGCCCTCGCCTGCGGCTGCAGGGACGGTGGCCGCGTTTCCGATCGGCATGCGCGAGCTGTTGAACATCGCCGAGACGACCGCGTCGCCCCACCTGGCGGCATGGCTCGTCCCAGGCGCCAAAACTGCGCTGGTGCTGGTCACACTGGCGGTTGCCTGTTTGATGGTTTCGCGGGTCCGGTATCCGCATCTGTTCAACCTGTGGTTTAGTGGTCAGCAGACACGGCGGCACGTGATTCAACTGGTGTTTGCGATCGCAGCGCTGTTTTGGATCCACGAGTTGGCATTTGCGGTGATTTTCTCGTTCTACGCGCTGGCAGCTCCGGCGCGTGTCCTGTGGACGCAGGTGGTCGGTCGCAGGCTTTACAGATCACCGCAGGGTTGACAGACTCGGTCTCTGGGGCGGTACATATAATCATGGCCGCGGAGCGTTGTCCGCGACCGCTTTTCGGCAGTCGCCCGAAACCGCCGCTTGCCGATTCTTGGAACGCGGGACTTTTGGAACGCGGGGCGACGCGATTTCCCGATGCGGTGCTAAGCCGCAAGCGGGAAGGGTGGCGTTGCGGAAGGCCGGAGGCGGAATGCGTTGGACTTTACTTAGAGCAAGGGATTGATGTTTACGGGACTGGTTGAGGGACGGGGCGTTGTCGCTGCGATGACACCGGATGACGGGACGGTCGAGCTGGCGATTTCTCCGCCGCCGTCCATGCTGCCTGCCGGAGCGGCGATTGGGGACAGCGTGGCCATCGACGGATGCTGTCTGACTGTCGTCTCGTGTGCCGATGATTGCTGGGCCTTTCAGGCGGGGGAAGAGACCCTTTCCAAGACGTCGCTCGGCCGGCTGTCCGTGGGGGATGCGGTCAATCTGGAGCGTTCACTGCCGGTCAACGGACGGCTGGGCGGACACTTTGTGCAGGGGCACGTCGACGGGACGGGCGTGGTGGATGAGGCGGTGCAGGACGGGGAGTGGACGACGATGTGGTTCCGGATTCCGGAATCACTCTCACGGCTGATGGTCCCCAAAGGCTCCGTTGCCATCGATGGAGTCAGTCTCACGCTTGTCAACGTGGAACCGGAACGCTGCAGTGTCGCGCTCATCCCTCACACGCTGGAGCTGACCACGTTGGGGCTGCGAAGAGTCGGAGACGCGGTGAACATCGAGACGGACATCCTCGGCAAGTATACGATCAAGTTTCTGGAGGACGCCCGAGCCTGATGAAGGACGCCAATCGACAGACACGCTCTTACCTGATGAAGCTCCTCGCGGACCAGGGGTTTCATCCGCGGACGGACCTCGGACAAAACTTTCTCATCGACCTGAATCTCGTCGATTACATCGTCGATTCGGGCGAAATCACCGCCAACGACGTCGTGTTGGAGATCGGTGCCGGGACCGGCGGGATGACCACCCAGTTGGCGCATCAGTCGGCGGCGGTCATCTCAGTCGAAGTCGATACGAACATGCACCGCCTCGCCAGCGCGGCCGTCGCGGGTTACGAGAACGTGACGTTGCTGCGTTGCGATGCGCTGAAGAACAAGAACTGCTTTCACCCGGCTGTGCTGGAGGCCATTGGGGAGCAACTGGACGTCGCCCCGCAGCGGCGGCTCAAGCTTGTCGCCAATCTGCCGTACAGCATTGCGACCCCGGTCGTCTCGAACCTGGTGGTGACTGACCTGCCGTGGGTGCGGATGGTGGTGACGATTCAGCACGAACTGGGCCAGCGGATGCGTGCCAAGCCAGGGACGCCGCACTACGGTTCGCTCACTGTGTGGCTCCAATCGCAGTGCCATGTGAAGCAGCTCAAGAAGCTGGGCCCCACGGTGTTCTGGCCGCGCCCTCAAGTCAACTCGGCCATCATGAGAATCATCCCCGACCCGTCAGCAGCGGCGCTCATTGCGGATCGGCGCTTCTTTCAGGACTACGTACGTCGATTGTTTCACCAGCGCCGCAAGCTGTTGCGTAGCGTGCTGGTCGGCATGTACCGGAAGCAAACAGGCAAACAGCAGATCGACGAAGTGCTCGCCTCCGCAGAGTTGGGCGAGACGGCCCGCGCGGAGGAACTCTCCGTTGAGACGCACGTTGAACTGGCGAATCGGCTGCATGCTGTGATGGGCGGAGCCGTCGCTGCATCGGCTGAGGGAATGTGATCGTCGACCGTCCCCACGGGGCGTTGCCCGTGGGCTTGGTCATCTCATGTCACCACCCATCCACCCATCCACAACTCACAACCTACCACTCACCCCCTGTGACGGAGTGACTCATGGAGTCCCGTAACTTGCAACATGGTTTGACGTTCGATGACGTGCTGCTTGTGCCGGCGTACAGTGACGTGCTGCCGGCGGAGGTCGACGTCGCCTCGCGGCTGACGCGGAACATCCCGCTCAACATGCCGATCCTGTCGAGCCCGATGGACACCGTCACGGAAAGTGAGATGGCGATCGGCATGGCCCAGGAGGGGGGCATCGGCATCATTCACAAGAACCTGACGATCGAACAGCAATCCCTGGAAGTGAACCGCGTGAAACGCAGCGAGCACGGGGTGATTGTCGATCCTGTCACGCTGCCGCCGAATGCGACAGTGGGCGAGGCGGTGGCCATCATGGACGAACGCAACATCGGAGGGGTTCCGATTACGGAGAATGGGAAACTCAAGGGAATTATCACGCGGCGGGACATGCGGTTTCTCGATTCAAACGAGACACGGATCGAAACTGTGATGACCCGGGAAAATCTGGTCACAGCGGGCGAACATACCGACCTGAAGGACGCGGAACGCATCCTCCGGGAGAACAAGGTCGAGAAACTGCTCCTGGTTGACGATCAATATCAATTACGGGGATTGATCACGATCAAGGACATCGACAAAACCCAACGGTTTCCGCGGGCGTCGAAGGACGAACGGGGGCGATTGCGGGTGGGGGCAGCGGTGGGGGTCGGCGACCTGGAGCGGGCCGCGCGGCTGATCGAAGCCGGCGTCGATGTCCTGACGGTGGACAGTGCTCACGGGCACACCAAAAACGTGCTCGATACCGTTCGTGAGATCAAAGCACAATGGCCGACGATCGACGTCATCGCCGGGAACGTCGCGACGACAGAGGGGGCACGCGATCTCATCAAGGCGGGGGCGGACGCGGTCAAGGTGGGGATCGGCCCGGGGTCGATCTGCACGACCCGCGTGGTCTCCGGTGTGGGAGTGCCTCAACTGACGGCGATTGAGGGGGCGGTTCAGGCTGCCGCAGACGCCGGTGTGCCGGTCATCGCGGACGGAGGAATTCGATACAGCGGAGACATCACCAAGGCGCTCGCCGCCGGTGCTAGCACGGTCATGCTGGGAGGGTTGCTCGCCGGCCTCGATGAGAGTCCGGGAGACATGATCCTGTATCAGGGGCGAACCTTCAAACGATATCGCGGCATGGGCTCGATGGGAGCCATGGTGAAGGGGAGTAGCGAGCGCTATCGGCAGAGCGGCGAAGCGGATTCAAAAGGCAGACAGAAACTTGTTCCGGAGGGAGTCGAAGGGCGAGTGCCATACAAGGGACCGCTAAGCGGGCTGTTGTACCAGTTGATCGGCGGGTTGCGAGCTGGGATGGGATATCTCGGCGTGCAGACGATCGATCAGCTTCGGGACAACGCCCGGTTCCTGCGGGTCTCGCCTGCGACGGTGAGGGAGAACCACCCCCATGATATTGCGATCACACAAGAAGCACCAAATTACTCGGTGGAACATTCGCCTTACGAGTCGCTCTAGTCGAGCGGTGCTCGGGACGATCTGCCTGCTGCTGGCGTGTCTGGCAGTCTCGATGCCAAATGATGCCGCTGCCGCCAATCCCCGTCGCCGCGGCGGCTCGCTGGAGCGACTCAAACGACGTTCGGCCAGCGCGCGCTGGAATGAGCTGCGCCAAACCTGGCAGTTGGAGCAGGCAGAGAGCGCCCATCCCGCCCCCTCAGACCAATCGGAACCGGCTCGCGCCGATTCGTCACTGGTCGCAACGGACCGGGGCGGCGAAGATCCCAATGGCGAAGGATCGAATGGCGAAGGATCGAACCGCGCCGCCGAGGTGAGCCGTACGGCGGATGCATGGCAGGAACCGGCCACGGGCGTGGCGGCGGAGTACGGCCTGCCACCCTTACCGGCGACCGATTCGGAATCTCACCTCGCGCCGAGCCACGCGCCAGCGGACCGTCCTTCGTTCGTCGCCCAAGGCGCACCGGACGGGGAAGGCTCCCTTCTCGGACCGGACGGAGCACGCCTTCGACGCTCAACTGCCGCAGAACGTGCCCTGCCGAAGCCGATCACGGCAATTCTCCCTTACTACGACTACGCTCCGGACGGGGAGCAGCCGTGCGAATACCTTTGTCCTCGCCCGGAGGGATGCCCCGCAGACGAAGGGGGAAAGCCCTGTCCCGAAAGGGTCGCGCTGCCTGATGTCTCACGTCCCGTGCGAACTTTCGTTGACGCGCACGTCCTCTGGGAACCGTCGAACCTGTTCCACAATCCGCTCTACTTCGAGGACCATGCCCTGGAGCGCTACGGACACACGCACCACGATTTGTTGCAGCCGTTGGTTTCGGTCGGCAAGTTTAGCGTGCAGCTCGTCGGGCTGCCCTACCAAATGGCGTTACACCCCGTTCACGAGCGGCAGTACACGCTCGGCTGGCATCGCCCGGGCGAATGTGTCCCGACCCGCTACTATCTCCCGCCCTGGAATACCAAAGCGGCGATCGCGGCCGGCGGTGTGTATACCGGGCTGATCTTTCTCATCCCCTGACGCGGTCCCGCTCGCTGCCCAATCGCTTCACGTCCCCGAAGACTCTGCGACTGCTGCCACTCACGCAGAAACAGCCGGAAATAGCAGAATGGCACTCTGCCAAAATGGTTGCGGTCACCCGATTCCGGGTACGATGGTGACGCTTGAGTGACAGCAGCGACTCACGATTGACGTAAGTCATTGGGACCGGCGGAGACGCCTGATCGGTTGATGGGTTAAGGCAGTTTGAAGTCGGCGTGGTTGTTGGCCACTGGACTTCCCCTGTACTCTGGCCGGTGATCTGATTTGGGCATTTTGCCGGTTGCATCGCGGGGTCGTCCCGCAGTACGGGATGATCATTGAGGTCTTCGGCGGCGGCGGCGATTGCAAAGATTCGCTGGGCGAACATCGCCTGCGGCTCCCGGACAGCGGATCACGCCGGTCCGGCAGGCATCCACTGATCCCCTCGATGAGTCCCAACCGTCGATCGCCCCCCCCGCAGCAACAACAGCCCCGTCTCGGACGTCAGCCGCCCGCCATTGACGTCGCGGCCACCATGAATACTTCACGGCCTCCGGACTACAAAGGCTTCAAGGATTTGTTTCTTGCGCAAATCCCTGACGTCCGCTGAGAACCACGGAAGAAACGGAAGGGATGGAAACAAGGACGGTCTGTTGTTCAGAGCCGTCGCCGCATCGGCGATGAGGGGGCCGAGGGATTCGCCCCATTCGCGGTTCCCTGTTTTCAACCGCGAATCACACGAATGCGACGAATGAAATCTCGCATCAACGCAATCGATACCGACTTCCTTCCGTGATTTCCGTGTGTTCTTTGGTTCCTGTTCCGTGGTTCCTGTTCCGTGGTTTTTCGTTTCGGCCCTGCCGCGCTGGGTGACATCCGGTCACGCGATGGCCTGAGATTCAGTGGAAGAATTTGGCTGTCTCACCCATTCTTCACCACGTCTCAGGCCATCGCGCCACCTCCCCTCTCAGTCAACGGATGAAATGCCCGCCTTTGCAATCGCTTTCAAGCGACAATGCGGCAGCGGTGGAACGGCTCGTCACCCGGTTGCGTCCGGCGTTCTTGGCGGCGTACAGGCATTGATCGGCCACTCGGACGAGGTCGTCTGTCCTTTGCGTGCCGTCGCCCAACTCGGCGACACCGAAGCTGGCGGTGACGCTCAACTGTGCGCCGTTCGAGAGGAACGGGTGCTCTGCGATTGACTGACGCAGAAACTCAGCCAGTTCGCTCGATTGGTGCTCGTCGATTCCCGGCAGCGCGGCGATGAATTCCTCGCCGCCGTAACGGGCGATGACCGCCGAATCCGGCAGGGCGGCCTTCCACAGCCGCGCCAGTTCCCGCAGCACATCATCCCCCGCCTGATGGCCGAAGTCGTCGTTGACGTTCTTGAAGAAATCAACATCGCTCATCACCAACGAGAGCGGCGCCCCCTCGGCAACCGCCTGTTGGACGAGCGAATGAAGCTCCTGCTGAAACGTCGCATGGTTATACAACCCGGTGAGACCGTCCCTGCGGGCCATTTCTTCCACACGCCGAAACAGCAGCGCGTTTTTGATGCCCAGGCCGTAGATGTTGGCCAGCGTGCTCAGCATCCGCTCCAAATCGGGAGAAAGCTGCTCCAGATGGCTGACCACGATCAGGCCGAGCAAATCCCCGCCCGCCGTCAGTGGGGCGACCGCATCCGGCAACGGGCCGTTGAAGTCCGCTTCCGCTTGAAAATTCGTATCATTGAGCGCCCGCTCGCGCGTCCAGATCAATCGCTGCCGGATGACCCAGGCACCGATTCCATGCTCCGCGTGCGGGACATAGTCCGACGGCTTCTGCTCTTCAGGCGAGAGGGGATTGAATAACGTTCGCCCTGTCGCATCCCAGAGATAGACCTCGCACGTGCGGCAACTCAACGAAGTTATTGCCGTGCTGACGATCGCCGGGACCAGCGTGTCAAGGTCGAGGTTCATCGACACGAAACGGCCGATATCTTCCAGTGTTTCCAGTAGCTCCGGAAAACGAACCGCGTCCACGTCCTGCTTCTCCTCCGCTGATGCAGCAGCCGCGGCTTGGTCGCCAAGTTTGGGGCCGGAGTGTGCCGGAGATGGCTGGTCCGCGTCACCCGCCGTGTGATGTCCCGGCTCGTCGACGGCACCCCGCAAACATCTCGCCAGGGTCGTGACGAACCCGCTGAGAATGATCAGTTCCATCACCAACGCAACGGCGAACCGCCCGCCCGTTCCGCCATCGGGTCCGCCGCTCAAGATCGCCTCCGCCAGAACTCCAGTTGCACCAATGGCCAGCGCAGCGAAGACCCATCGGGTCCGTGCCGACACGGACACCATCACAATCGGCAGCAGCAGGCTCGCGAAAGTCACGGCGCCACCGGTCCCCTGCCAATGCGCTCCCCAAAACACCGCCAGCGGTGCCAGCGCACTCGTCAGCAGGACGAGCCTTCGGGGATGCGTGTTGTGCAAGGATTGGACCATGGGACCCTGGAATGCAGGACGAACCGATTCTTGAGAGCGCGGGACGAAAGAGCGCAAGCGTCGAGCACCTGTCCCGAACGTTCTCCTTTCTCTTTAACGCGAACCGCCACGCAGAGTTCACGATCATGGAAACGATTCCCGGCAATTGCAATCGCGAAAGTCCGCTTGTAGGACGTTCATTTTTCGAACATGACGCGGAAACGGGAGAGCGGTCTTTCGTAACTGCAATGGGATGCGAACCATGCGCCCTCGGACATCACCCGGACGCTGCCAATGTTGCAAGTTGGCAACAGACTCCGTCAATCGGATTGTCCGCCACCGGGGGGGATGGGCCAACTGCGGCCGCTGGTCAAGCCTCCGTCAACATAGATCGTTTGCCCTGTCAGGAACGCGGCTGCCGGCGAGGCCAGAAAGACTGCCGTGCCCACCAGATCATCCGGCTTGCCGACCCGGCCGAGCGGCGTGTTGAAGCGGCCCCACTCCTGCATCGTCGGCTCGGACCACAACTGCTGCGTCAGGTCGGTCAGGATGAACCCCGGAGCGAGCCCATTGACGCGCACGCCCCTCGGCCCCCATTCTCGCGCGAGCACCTCAGTCATCCCCTGGAGTCCGCACTTGCTCATCGCGTAAGGGCCGACATTCGCCAACGGCGAATGGCTGTTCACCGAGTCGATGTTGATCACACTTCCCGATTCACGCCCAATCATGTGCCGTCCCACCTGCTGCGACATGAAGAACGCGCCCCGCAGGTTGATCCCCAGCACGAAGTCGAATTGCTCCGGCGAGAACTCGGCCGCCGGCTGACGGATATTCACGCCGGCGACGTTCACCAACGTGTCGATCTGTCCAAACCGGCCCATCACCTGCTGAACAGCCGCTTGGATCTGATCGGTCTCAGCGACATCGCACACGACCGGCATGACCGCATGCGTTCCCACGGAAATCTCATCCGCCGTTGCTGCGAGGGTCCCCTGGTCCCGTCCAGTCACGACCACCCGCGAGCCGCGAGCCGCAAATCCTCGGGCCAGTTCTTTCCCGATCCCGCGGCTTCCCCCGGAAACCAGAACCACTTGATCAGAAACATCGAAGAGCATGTCTGTCACGGCGAAACCTCATCAGCCTGATTGAATGATTGGCGCGTGAAACCGACCGCCCACCGAATCACTCCATTCCGCAGGCCACTGCCGTCTCACGGGCGAACGAAACCGATGTTACCCTGACATTCGCTGAAGACAGGGTCAATGGAACGCCGGCACGAGCCAGTATTGCGGGTGCACGCGCGGATTTTGGCGGTTTGGTCTTGCAGGCGAGTTCCCGGTAGGTTTCCCAGTGGTGGCTGTCCATCAGCGAGCAGAGGCGGGCTAGGCGGTTGACGCGGCGGACCCGCCAGCGGGTGCCGGTCTGTTTCAGGCGGCGGCCGATCAGGTTCTTGCAGCCTCCTTCCACCTGACCGATGCCGATGTTTTGGCCGCTCGCCAGCCGCTGGGCGTCGTTCAGTGATGTTGATGATTGGCCAGCGAGTTCCGCAACTCCCCGACGGCCGCCTGCTGAGAGTCGTTGCGGCTTTTCGCTTCTTCTCGAAGCAACGCTTCGATCCCCGGCCAGCCCAATTCCAACAGCGTCTTTCGCGCCCGGTCGGTCCACGCGGCGATGTCGGCCTCGTCGGTGTGCAGCGTTTTGCTCAAGTCTGACAGATGCTGCCAAGCAGGGAAGATGTCCAGCACGCCGTCCGCGCCCGGCAGATGTATACGTTGTTCTTCCCAGATCCACTTGGCCCCACAAGCAAAAGAGGATGCAGGGCCATTCAACGTTTCACTTGGGAGAGGACCGGCCGAGACAAGCTCAATGGGAACCCGAAGCGCAAGCGAGGAAGCGAACGTGCGTGAGCGATTCGTCCCTCGCTGACGCTTCGGGTGACGAGATTGCCCAGCTTCAATCTTTGAACGGCCCTGAGAGAGGATGCGGGCCCCGTCGGCCAGCACGGTGATCGCCGAAGCGTCCAAAACGCCAAACGTTTCCGCCACGCTTTCCAGCGACGGCCCAACTCTTCGCTCCTTTCGATGGCCGCAAACGCCACGCGGACCTTGGCCCGGGGCAACGTCCGCGACTTTTCGACCACCTGGGCTCGCTCGTTGAGACTCACTTCGAGCATTTTGCGAGTCAACTCGCGTCCCGGCTCGACCGCCAGCCTCTCGCACACGCTGAGCACCGTGCCATCCGCCACCGCATGGCCGGCCTTGTTGAGTTCCCGGAAATTGAGAATCGCCTGCTCGGCGAGCAACCGTTCGTCCGGTGTCACATCATCCCAATCCATCCCTGTACATCGGCCTGTCTCCTGATTAAAACGGGTTCCAGAAACCAGCCAGTCTAACCCGCCTTCCCCAATCGCGCAATCAAAGCCGAGTGCACCCTACGGCGATCGTGTTTTTCACGATCGGGGGAGTGTCGGCGGTTCGCCGTCGGCGATGCCTCAGGGGCTAACCGGAATCATGGATCGGCGTCAGCCCGGAGCCAACGGCGACGGCCGACGTCGGTGAGACGCTCCAACTTCAACAAAACGTTTTCAGCAAGACGTTCGCCTGATTGCGATCCCAGATCATTCCCCTGCTGCAAATAGAACTGCGGAGCGACCCATGAAGATGTTCGTTGCCGGAAAGTGGACCGACCGATCCGAGTCGGCCGACGTTGTCAATCCGTACGACGGCTCGGTGATCGACACTGTTCCCCAAGCGACCGAACGAGATGTCGACCGGGCGTTGGCGGCACTCGTCGAGGGCGCACAGGCCATGCGGGCTCTGTCGGCCTATCAGCGGGGCGGCATTCTCGACCGCGTCGCCCAACTGATGCATGACCGCGTGGAAGAGTTCGCCCGTACGATCTCGGAGGAAGAGGGCAAAGTGCTTGCCGAATCGCGAGCCGAGGCCCAGCGGGCAGCGGAAGTGATGGCGATTTCGGCCGAGGAGGCGCGGCGGCTCACCGGCGAAATGGTCCCGCTCGACGGCACGCAGAACGGGCAAGGGAAAATCGGCTTCACCCTGCGCGTCCCCTGCGGCGTCGTCGCGGCGATCACCCCCTTCAACTTCCCGCTGAATCTCGTGACGCACAAGGTCGGACCGGCCATCGCCGGCGGCAACAGCGTGCTCATCAAGCCGGCGAGCGACACGCCGCTGTCGGCCCTCAAGTTCACGCAAGTGCTCCTCGAAGCGGGGCTGCCGGAGCCGGCGGTCGCCTGCGTGACCGGGTCGGGCAGCCTTTTGGGAAGGGCGATCTGCGGCGACGACCGCGTCCGCAAGATCAGTTTCACCGGCAGCTACGAAGTGGGGGACGCCATCTGCCGCGCCGCCGGGATGAAGAAGGTCACGATGGAACTGGGCAGCAACAGCCCGGTCATTATCATGGGCGACGCCGACCTCGACAAAGCCGCGAAAGCGGTCGCCATTGCCGGGTACGCGAACGCCGGACAAGTCTGCATCTCGGCCCAGCGCATCCTCACCGACCGCAAGGTGGCCGGTGATTTTCTCGACGCCCTCAAACCGAAGGTCGAATCGATCACGCTCGGCGACCAGTTGGACGAAGGGACGGACGTGGGCCCGATGGTGCGGGAGGGCGATGCCGCGCGGGTCGCCGCGTGGATCGATGAAGCGGTGCATGCCGGGGCGGAGCTTGTCACCGGCGGCCGCCGCGAGGGAACCCGGTACCAACCGACGATTCTCGACCACGTGGATCCGGAGATGCGGGTCTGCAAGGACGAACTGTTCGGACCGGCCGTGTCGGTGATCCGCTTCGACGATATCGACGAAGCGATCGCGCTGGCCAATCGCTCGCCGTTCGGCCTCGCCGCCGGGATCTTCACGCAGGACATCGACCGGGCCATGCGGTTCGCCCAACAGGTGGACGCCGGCAATCTGAACATCAATTGGACTTCGCAATGGCGCGTCGACGCCATGCCCTACGGCGGCCTCAAGCACAGCGGCATGGGCAAGGAAGGCCCCCAATACGCGATCCGTGAAATGACCGAAGAGAAGATGGTCGTCATGCACCTGCCGGGGTAGGTTGCGACGACGGGCCGCCCCTGCCCCTACGCTGGCCGTGGGGACCGGCGTGCTGATAAGGTGCGGCCATTGACTCACCGAATCCTCCGCCGTTCCGTCCGAGCGTCCCTCAATTCACCAACATGCTCACTCTGAATCACGTCGAAGTTGCCGACACGTTCGCGGAGGCGTTTCCGATGTCCGGAGCGCGAATCGTGATCACCGCAGGCACGCTCGATTGGGCCGAAACAGCCGCCCGCGAATGCAGCGGCAATGCGTCGAGTGTGATCGGCTGCGACGCTGAGGTGGCGATCGAACAAACGCTCACGCCGGAGGAAACGCCCGACGGAAGGCCCGGCGTGAGCCTGCTGGCGTTCGCCTTCAACACCAAGGGACTGGCGAAGGCGGTCGTCGGCCGGGTGGGACAGAACGTGCTCACATGCCCCACCACCGCCTGTTACGACGGGCTCGACCCGGAACTGAGGACCTCACACGTCTCCATCGGCGGAGCATTACGGTACTTCGGCGACGGGCTGCAATCGTCCAAGAAGCTCGGTGAGCGCCGGTTCTGGCGGATGCCGGTCATGGATGGCGAGTTCGTCTGCGAGGACCGGTTCGGCGTGTGTGACGGCGTCGGGGGCGGGAACCTGCTGCTGTGCGGCACAAACGCCGCATCGACATTGGCGGCTGCCGAGACTGCGGTCGCGGCAGTCCGAAGGGTCCCCGGATGCATCCTGCCGTTTCCCGGAGGGATCGTTCGCTCCGGCAGCAAGGTCGGGTCACGGTACGCGAAGCTCCGCGCGAGCACGAACGATCCCTACTGCCCAAGTGTGCGGGCGTTGACGGAATCGTGCTTGCCGGACGGTTGCCAGTGCGTGTACGAACTGGTCATTGACGGCGTCTCATTCGCAGCCGTGCAGGAGGCCATGCGAGCCGGCTTGCACGCAGCCGCTGTGTGTGACGGGCTGCTCCACATCACCGCCGGCAACTACGGCGGCAAACTGGGCAAGCACCATTTTCATCTGCGCGATCTGCTGTGAATGGCCATGCATGATTCGGGGCCTACGCTTGAAGTCGCGTCCAGACACCCGGTGTCTCGATTCGCGAAACATGCCGGGAAGCTGTCGGCAAACAAACTCCGTCGTCGCCACCGAAGGCAATTTGAGACACTGGGTGTCTTCATCGGGTGAGTTCAAACAGAAAGCTGATCGCTGAAAGCTGAGTGCTCCAAGCCTATGCCGTCCACGCCTTCGTTGGAATCTGACCAGCAGAAACGCCTCGTCCGGCGGCGCTGGCATTACGCGCTGATCGTTCTGGTCGCGACCGTGCTCAACTTGGTGCGGCTCATCGAAGCGAAGCCGCTCCAGAGTGCCAACGATCGCTCGCGCTGGACGACCGTGTGGTCGCTCGTCGAGCGGGGGACGTATCAGATTGACGAGATCCGCCAACGGCCCGGATGGGACACCATCGACCTGGTCAAGCACGAGGGACATTTCTATTCCTCGAAGCCGCCGCTGCTGTCGACGCTCGTGGCCGGTTTGTACTGGGGGGGCAAGCACACGTTGCGATGGACGCTCGACGACCACCTGCTGCCGACGACGCGGTTGTTGTTGGCCGTGGTGAATCTGCTGCCGATGACCATTGCTTTGGTGCTGCTGGCGTTGCTGATCGACCGATCGGCGACGTCGGATTTCACCCGTCACTTTCTGGTGATCGCCGCAGCGACGGCGACGTTGCTGCAGCCGTTTCTGGTTGTGCTCAACAATCACACGCCCGGGGCCTGGGGGTGTGTGTTCGCCCTCTATCCGCTCGTGCAGATCCTCATCGAAAAGCGCGACCGAGGCTGGTTGTTTGCGATGGCCGGGTTTTGGGCGGCATGGACCTGCTGCGTCGAACTGCCGGCGGCCTTATTCGGAGCGGCGGTCTTTTTCCTGCTCGCCCAGAAGGACTGGCGGCGCACGCGGTACTGGTTCGTGCCGGCGGCGATCGTCCCGCTGGCTGCGTTCTTTTTCACCAACTACGTGGCGACCGGCGGGTGGAAACCGTTCTATCTGTTCTACGGGACCGACAAGTACGTGTTCTTCGACGATGGCGTGCCCAGCTATTGGATGTTTCCACGGGGGATCGACCGGGCGAAAGACAGCACGCTGACGTACCTGCTGCATTGCACGATCGGCCATCATGGTGTGTGGTCGTTGACGCCGATCTACCTGCTGACGCTGGGGAGCTGGCTCAGCCTGCGGACCTGGAAAACGTCGTCCCTGCGAGTGATCCACGCCCTTGGACTGCTGATGACGGTGGCATTGTTCTGCTTCTTTTTGACAAAGACCGACAACTACAACTACGGCGGCGTCAGCGTGGCGTTGCGGTGGCTGTTGTGGCTGACGCCGTTCTGGCTGCTGGCGATCGTTCCCGTGCTCGACGATTGGCGTCCGGCGTTCTGGGGCCGCACGCTGTGTGCGCTGTTGCTGGCGGTGTCTGTGTTTTCCGCTTGGTATCCGCTGGGCGGACCGTGGCGTCAGCCGTGGTTGTTCGACCTGATGACGCTCGCTGGCTGGATCGACTATTCCGACCCGGTCCGCGACGAGAGCCCGCCGTTCCATGCGTGGATTCGCCAGTTGCCGCCGACTGATTCCGCAGACGCTCTCCCCGATTACTGGATTGAGTTCGAAGGGGTCGATGCCGACGGGACGCTGCGGCGGTTGCGACTGGCCGACGCGGGCGGGGAAACCGTCGATGGACGCGACGTGCGGAGGGTCGCCGTGACGCGCAGCAGCGTGAGCATCAACGGTCCGGAACTGAGCACAGACGAGCAGACAATGGCGATCGATGTCGGCCGATTCGCCGAAGGGCTGCCGGTTGAGGAACTGGTCGTCTGGCCACCGGCGATGTCCGACAAGGACCGGTCCGCCGTCGTGCGTTTTCTGAGAGGGTTGCCGGAACCTCGCCCCTACGCCGTCGGACGCATCCGCTATCTCGATTCACCGTTGCGCGAGGAGAAGTTCCGCTGCCGGCATGCGGCGAGCCGCGTTCTGTACGATGCGGCGGGACCCGCCGATGCAAACGCTCCTGCCGGTCCGACCATTCATCGCCGCGACCAGTGGATGACGGACGATGTGCCGTTCGGCGTATTGATGTTTGAAGCCAGCATCCAGGATGCCCGCACACCGGGAACGTTGACCCGGCAACGGATGCGAGCCGTCCGCGCGGGAAGGGTGCGGCCATTCGACCCGGCCCGCCTGCGGCAAGCGCTGTCGCCCCAACCGCTTTGACCCGTTCCCACAACCCGGCGTTCCCAAACCGGAGTTGCGGAACGAGGGGTCGGGCGACGGGCCGATCTGCAAACGGTCGCTCAACGAAGGCGTCTCGGTGGTTCGTGGGTGCCGGGTGGCCCAGCCGACCCGGCTGGGTGCCGCAGGCACAGGATGCCTCACACTCCGCTCACAATTCGTCCGGAACGAGCGGACCCTGAGAGTGAGGCACCTTGTCGCTTCGCGATCCGGCCAACTGGCCGGGCCATCCGACGAACGTCGCGGCTCAGTCGCGGAACCGGATTGAGTAGACGTCGGCGTTCTTGAGATGGAACCGGAGTTGGACCGGCTTGCCTTTCAGTTCGCTGACGTTGTCCTTCTCTTTCCAGGTGACGGTCTGTTCGATCTCGTCTCCGGAAAGCGAAGTCGCCGATGCGAGGTCGTAGCCGGCGGCCGGAGTGCCGTCTGCGTTGAGGAGTTCGACCTGCACGCTGCCTCCTTCGCCGGTCGCGAAGTTGATGACGAGCTTGTTGCCGTCGAACGTGACCGGCTTGGTGACGAGGTCCCCCCCTTCGCCATCTGCGTGGGCCGAGACGAACCCGTCGATGCGGTAGGTGAAACGCCGCAGGCGGCTGTCCGGACCGGTGTAGTAGGCTTCGGTCGCATAGACGGCGTACTCGCGGCCGTTGCCCGGCAGGCGGACGAGACCATTGGCCATATAGTTGCTGCGGTTGCCGGACCGGTCCTTGGGGGCTGATTGCGGAATGACCGGCTCATTCCAGCGATGGAAGGTCAAGCCGTCGCGGCTGGACATGAAGATCGGCTCGACCCGCTCGCCGCTCGGGAGAAACCGTGTCGGGAATCCGATGAACAGGTGCGGTGCTCGCGGATAGATGCGGATGGCGTTGGTGTACAGATGCTGTTTGGGAGCGCCGTCGTACTGCAATGGCACGGGGTTCGTCCAATGCACGAAGTCATCAGACGTGCACGTGAGAATGGCACGGACGCCGTCGGCGAAGTAGCGGTGGTAGTCGACGTATTGGCCGGTGACCGGGTTCCAGAACGCGAGGTTCTGGGAATCGAACGCACCGTCGGTAATCACCGGCTCATTCTTGATGAGCGACCAATGAATCGCGTCCGGAGATTGAAAGACATACAGGCCTTTCTTCCCGTTGGGACGACCGCGGGAGATGCCCTTGTAGCGTGCTGCGAACGGTGCGTCCGGGTTGTTGTCTCGAAAGGCGACGAAGCAATGTGTGCCCAGTCCGTCGAGGACGATGTTGTTCGCCTTGGAGCCGCCGAACTCGAACAGGCCCAGCTCCGGCTTCTCCCAATGGATGCCGTCGCGGCTTTCGGCGTAGCAGGTCACTTCGCGGTGCGTCGCCTTGCGGGTTTTCTCATCAAAGTGAGAGCCGCGGTAGTACATGCGGTAGATGTCGCCGTCCTGGAACACGGTGTAGTACGCGCTCGTGTTTCCCTCCCAGGGCTTGTCGGTCACGAGGACGACTTCGCCCGGCGTCGGTTTGTGGAGTTTGAGGTCGACGTCGCCCGTTTTGCTCTCGATGAGATAATCATCAACGAACAGTTCGAGCCGCGAGCCGACGTCGACCGGGTCGGCGGCCGGACTGACGTTGAGCGACAGGAATGTGAGCGACAACAGTGACACAGCCAGAATCGGGATACTGGTCTTCATGGGGGTCCCCAAGTTAGGTTTGGTCATGGTCAAGAGCAGCGCTGGTCAAGACTTCGTTGCCTTCGTTTCCTTCTGTCCGGGACATCTCTCCAAAGATCGCGTGACAGGAGGAAACGAAGAGAACGAAGTTTTTTCTCATCCGCCGGTAAGCCGATACTCAAGGTGACGCCCCCTCCGCTCATCGCTCGGAACTTCTGGCCTCCGTGCGGGAACGACGCGCAAAAGCCCCCTTGATTGGCACGGCTCCGGATGTCATGCTGGTACACGAATGGGCTGTCCCCTTGTGCGCGTCCCATTGTGCACATTGGGGCCGCACTTCTCAAACCCACCGCGACAGAGCCAATTCCCGCCCGGCTCGCAGGAGAGTCGATGTCCCACCCGGTCCAACATGCCAACCATGCCTTCGCCCACTTCAATCCGTTGGAGCGGGAAGGGTTGACCGTCCTCAGCCGTCGGAACATGCTCAAGGCCGGTCTGGCGGGAATGGCCGGGCTGAGCGTGCCGGAGCTGTTGCGGACGCGCGCCGAAGCAGCCGCTGCCGGTGAGGCGATCAGCTATAAGAGCGTGATCCTGCTGTGGATGACCGGCGGGCCCAGCCAGATCGACACCTGGGACCCCAAGCCGGAGCGGCCCTACAACAATCGCGGGCCGTTCGCTCCCATCTCCACGGCTGTCCCCGGCACGATCATCTGTGAGCACCTGCCCAAGCAGGCGGCGATGATGGACCGCTTCACGCTCATTCGCTCGGTCGATCCCAAGAAGAGCAACCATCAGCCGAATCAGGTCATGCAGACCGGCAACCGGGAAGCGGCCCCCCGGGTCAACCGGCGCGGGGCCAGCTATCCGGCCATCGGGTCGATCGTCTCCAAGATCCGAGGGGCGAACCATCCGGCCATGCCCCCCTATGTGGTTTTCCAGAAGCATCCCACACACGTCGCCTGGGCGGGCGATCTGGGCAAACAGTACGATCCGTTCAATGGCAACAATGCGGCGGTCCTGCCGGCTTACGATCTCGTCGGCAAACCGCTCAACCGGACGACCGGTGCGAACATCTTCGGTCTGCCCGGCGCACTGAGTGTTGATCGTCTCAGCAACCGTCATGCGCTCATGCAGGATCTCGACCGCCTGCGCAGCGGGCTCGACCAATCCGGCTCGATGGAGGCGCTCGACGAATACGGGCATCAGGCGCTCGACATGCTCCTCGGGCGGCGGGCCCAACAGGCGTTTGACCTGTCGCGCGAACCTGTCGAATCGCGCGAACGGTACGGGGACCATCTCTGGTGCCAGCAGACGTTGCTCGCCCGGCGACTGGTCGAAGCGGGCGTGAGTTTCGTCACGCTCGATTTGAGCTATCACACCGCCTCCGGCACCTGGGACAATCACGGCATTCCCGGCGGCGTGTACGGTGGCATCTCCACCGGCCTCAAACCGCTGCTGCCGTTGTTCGACCACCTGCTGACGACACTCGTCAGCGACCTCGAAGAGCGCGGCCTCCTCGACGACGTGTTGGTCATCGCCATGGGCGAATTCGGCCGCACACCCAACATGGGGACGCAAAAGAGTGTCGACGGTCGCAACCATTGGCCGGTGGTCATGTCGATGTGCCTCGCCGGCGGCGGGCTGCGGCATGGTCAGGTGATCGGCGCCAGCAACCGGCAGGGAGGCGAGATCAGCGAGCGGCCTGTCACCCCCGGCGACCTCGCCGCCACCATCTACCGGCACATGGGCGTGCCCCTCGAAACGGCCTATCTCGACCCCCGCGGCCGCCCCAACCCCATCGTCCAGGAAAACGGCAAACCGCTCCCGGAACTGTTCTGAACGTTCCGCCTCACCACGTTGGAAAACGCGTGTTTCGTGGACGGCCCAGCCACCTGTTTGTGAACGTGTGTCACGGCTGTCCGAGCCATCGGATGCTTCATTCGCGTGAAATCGTTGAGCAGCCCGACCTGACGGTTGATCGACCCGTCGCTAACGCTCGGGGCTCTGAGTGGGGGATCGTCTCCGGGCCGATCGGACCGATGCGCCGGCGCTGTTCGGTTGTCAGGCCGGCGGTCGCTTGCTCAACTGATGGTCGAATCTTGTCCACTGACCACTGTCCACTGACCACTCAGCGACGAGAACGCACGTGCTCACGTATCCCCCCAATCGTCGTTCTCTGGTCCGCTTTGATGCGAAGCGGGTACCGCACATGTTCGCGGACGTGCTGATCATCGGAGCGGGAATCGCGGGGGTGCGGGCGGCGTTGGCAATGGACCCGCGTTTGCGGGTCATCGTTGTCAGCAAAGACGAGATCGACCTGTCCAACAGTGCGTGGGCCCAGGGGGGGATTGCGGGCGTGCTCGACCCGGAGGACGCCATCTCCAACCACGCGGCAGACACAATCGTCGCCGGAGCGGGGCTGTGTGACGAACAAGTTGTCAACGCGGTCGTCGAGGCGGCTCCCGAACTGATCCGCGAACTCTCAGCATACGGCGCAAAATTCGACACGGTCGACGGTCGGCTGGCTCTCACGCGGGAGGGCGGGCACAGTCATCGTCGCATCGTGCATGCCCTGGGGGATGCGACCGGCAAGGAAATCATGCGGGCCTTGATCGCCAGCGTGCGGGGCGTGACGACCCTCGATATCTGGGAGCAGACCTTCACCATCGATCTGCTCACTCATGACGACGCGTGCCGCGGGGCGATTGTGTGGAACCCCGGGCACGGCAAGACGTTCGTTTGGGCCAAGCAAACGATCCTCTGTACCGGTGGGGCAGGGCGACTCTATCGGGAGACGACCAACCCGGACATCGCAACGGCCGACGGGCACGCCATCGCGTTTCGGGCCGGAGCCGAGTTGCGCGACATGGAGATGATGCAGTTCCACCCAACGGTGCTGTACATCGCCGGCAGTTCGCGGCACCTCATCTCGGAAGCGGTCCGCGGCGAGGGAGCCTACCTCGTCGACGCGAACGGTGTGCGATTTATGGCGGAGTACGACGACCGCCTCGAACTGGCCCCACGCGACATCGTCAGCCGCGCGATTACCAGCCAGATGGAGAAAACGCGGCAGCCGTGCGTGTACCTCGACCTGCGGCATCTTCCGGCATCACTCGTCAACGAACGGTTTCCGCACATCAAGCAAGTCTGCAGCGAGTTCGGCCTGGAACTGCCGCAAGACCTGATTCCAGTCCGCCCCGGGGCGCACTACATGATTGGCGGGGTAACGGTCGATCTCAGCGGTCGGACGACGTTGCCCGGTTTGTGGGCGGCGGGGGAAGTCACCTCCAGCGGATTGCACGGAGCCAATCGCCTCGCATCCAACAGCCTGCTGGAAGGGCTCTTTTTCGGACAAGCGGCCGGGGAGGGAGCGTCGCACGCAGCACTGGGAATCCCCGACGATTTCAGCGTGCCGCCGGTCACCTCCGACTGGCCGCCGCCCGCGAAAGAAGAAAGCCTCAATCTGACCGATCTGCGGAACTCGCTTTCGGCCATCATGTGGCGGAACGTGGGCATCCGTCGTGACGCGGAAAGCCTTTCGTTGGCGGCCGGACAAGTCGACTTCTGGAACGGATATGTTTCCGCCCGCGAGTTTCAGATGGTCGAAGGCTGGGAACTTCAAAACATGCTGCTCGTCGCCCGGCTGATGATCGAGACGGCGCTCGCCCGCCGGGAGAGCCGCGGCGTCCACTACCGCAGCGACTTCCCGCAACCGGCGAGCGAAACAGCGGAGCACCTTTCGATTATCGCCGATGCCGAGAAAGGTACTTGACCCCCCGATGCGATTGGTGGCGCAGCGGGTGGCCCAGCCGGTTCGGCTGGGCCACCCGACGTCATTGCACGACGCAGGGAATCTTTTTCGAGTGACAACGGCTTCGACGGACTGGGTTCAGGGGGCGACATGAGATCGACGTCGAGGGGCGGACAGGGTCGGGCCGCATCGGTTCCGCGCGGAGCGACGCGACGGCCGGCCTTCATGCGGGCGCTCGGACTGTTGCCGCCCTACAGTATTGACGACGTGAAGAAGGTTTATCGTGATAAGGCGCGGCGGCTGCACCCGGACGCGGGGGGCGACCCGGAGGCATTCAAATTGCTCCACGCGGCCTATCGTCAGGCGCTCGACTATGCCCGGTTTCAAGATTCGAGGCGCGACTGGCTGGGGAACCGTGTTGAGAGCTACGTCATCCGAGAACGGGTGATCGGTCAGATTCAACAGGCCGGAGGACGCTGCGTGCTCGGATCGGTGGACAATTACCTCGAAGAGTTCGGACGCGATTTCTCGGAAGTCCTCCGCGAATTGAATGCGGTCGAGCTGTCGGGGCCGCAGATCACAGACGACACGCTCGATTGGATCAATGCGCTCGGCAAGGTCGCCCCGGAAATCCGGACGCTGGCCGTCACACAGGCGAAGATTACAGCGGCTGGACTGATTCGATTCGCCGCGCTCGGCTCTTTGCGGGCGCTCGACCTGCGGGGCACGCCGCTGTCGGTCGACGGTTTGGAAGTGCTGGCAAGTCTCCCGAGCCTGGAGTGGCTCCATCTGGGGCGGACCGGGATCGGCTACTGGAGCCGCCGCCGGCTCCGACGCGACCATCCACAAATCCAGGTCGTCACCAAAGCGTCCGAGTCGCCGCCCACCGATTCCCACTGGGACGAGTACCTACAAGTGCTGCGACGGCTGGAGCAACTCTGAGTCGTCCTTCGCACCAGACGGTATGACCGAGACAAATCGCGAATTGGCCGCGGAGCTTGCTCCGCGCGGCGAGCGCACCTCAACGGCAGCGCGGCAAGCACGCGCGTCGGCCAACGAGGAAGCGATTCCCTGTGAGAAACCGGCCGAACCGTCCGCCCATTCCGGCCCGGCGATTCAATTTCGTCGGATTTTCTCATTTTGTCGCACGGAATTGCTGCCGGCTTGTCACTCTCTAGGGAGAGGCAGGCATTCAACTGCCATTGGCGGTCATCGGATGCTCTTGCTGCGACGGCGAAACGGCTGTGTGTCCCTTGTGACAGGAAGGTTTGTGATGCGACTGACCCTGCGAACCCTGTTGGCTTATCTGGACGACATCCTCGAGCCGGCCCAGGCCAAGGAAATCGGCGAGAAAATTCAGGAAAGCACGTTTGCGGCGTCGCTGGTGGGGAAGATTCAGGATGTCGTCCGCCGCCGCCGGATTGGTGCCCCCAAGGTCACCGGTCGTGGCTCCAAGCCGGATCCCAACGTGGTCGCGGAGTATTTGGACAACACGCTTCCGGCGGAGACCGTCACCGAGCTGGAATTGGTCTGCCTGGAGTCGGACATGCACTTGGCGGAAGTGGCCGCAGCTCATCAAATCCTGACGTTGGTGCTTGGCGATGCGGTCGACATCCCGACGAAGATGCGTGAGCACATGTACTCGCTGGGAGCCGTGGCTCCCGCCCCCGACAGTTCCCACAGCAATGGGATCAACTCGCACACGCCCACGATTGTGGGTGTGGGAGCCGCGGATGTGACCCGCGATGTGGAACCCCGGACCGGCGAGCAGGACCTCCTCGACCGGCTCCCGCCCCAGTTGGCCCGCAGACCGGGCTGGAAGCGAGCGATTCCCTACGTCGTGGGGGCGGTTGTCGTTGCTGGTTGGGGATACCTGATGGTGACGGCTCCCGCCCTGAAGGAACACTTCGACGCGCAGCAGTCCGCCGAACTGGCCGAAGTTGGCCTCGGCGGGTCTGCACGTGGCCCATCGGAACCCGGCGCACCTGATCTTGGCGGAGCCGATTCCGCCGAAGCCGGCCTGTCGGACGTCGGTCCGTCGCAACCGGACAACGGTGCCTCCGGTCACCAAGATGTTCCCTCTCCCGCCGCAGAACCGTCCGCAATCGCAGGGGAAAGTGACTCTGCCGAACCGTTGAACGAACCGGATTCCGACGATCCGATCAACGTCGAAATGCACGAGGAGAGGGAACTGGTGGCCGGGGCGCCGCAGGCACCGGCTGGGGCTAAGGAAGGATCACCGTTCGCAGAGGCGGCGCCGGATCGTCCTGTCGCAGCGAACAACGGCAATGATGATACGAGTTTCACCCGGGAAACAGGCGAGCCGGCACCGACGGGCGACGCCGTTGCTGCCGCCGAATCACCGGATGTTGTCCCGGATCCGAATGCGTTCGAGCCGCCCGTTCGCGCCGCGGAACCGGCACCTCCCCGGCTGAAACCACTGCACGTTCAGTACGTGAACACGCAGGGGGTTCTGCTGCGACTCGACCCGGCGACCGATGAATGGTCGGTGATGCCGCGGCAGGCAATGGTCTTCCCGGGAGAAGACTTGGCATCACCCAATCCGTTTTCCGCCGATCTGATGATGGCCGGCCAGGAACCGCTGTGCGAGGCCGTGCTGCGGGGAGGGACTCGGATTCGCGTGATGGAACCGACGGCCGAAACTCGCGTCGGTGTTGAGATCGACCGGGGGCGGGTCCTGCTGAGCCGACAGGGAATCGAAGCGGCGGACGAGACGTTCGTCTTCAGATTGACGATTCGCAGTGATGAATGGTTGTGCGAGTTAACCGGACCGGATGCAACCGTCGGAATCGAAGTGGTCCCCGTGCCCCCGACGAGCGTGGGAGACATGGCCGCCGCATCGGAGTACCGCGGGGGCATGCAGGTTGTCTCCGGAGCTGTTCGACTGACGAACCGTGCGACTGAGGAGGCCATCGAATTGCGTCCCGAACAGGGACGACTGCCGTTCTCTGCCGACCCTCAAGCGATTCCTGCGAATCCCTCAGAAGCGTCGCCGCCACCAGAATGGATGCTCACCGACACCCGTTTCACGAGTTTGTCCCGGCACTTCGCGAAGAAGTACGAAAAGGAATTCCTGCCGGACCAGCCGGTCTCCGCGAGCATCCGGCCGGTAGTCAAGGACAGTCAGCCGCGGATCTCACAATTGGCAACGGAAACACTTGCGTTGACCGGTAACCTGCCGGGCCTAGTGGACGCCCTCAGCGCTCCCCACGAGGAGTCGCGGATTGCGGCCATCGAAGGACTTCGCAACTGGCTGCCCCGTGACGCAGGGAACGGCGAACGGCTGGATGTCGAACTTCAGAACCGTTACCGCGAAGAGGTCGCCTCTGCGATCAGCCGGCTTCTTTGGGGATATTCCGAGAAGGATGCCCGCAACGAATTCGCGTCCCGGGAACTGGTTGACGGGATGAGTCATGACGAGATCGCCGTTCGGGAGTTGGCGTCCTACTACGTGCACCGTCTGACGAACCGATCCTTTGGCTACCGTGCGGATCGCCGCCGCGATGAACGCGACGCCGTCGTCAGACACTGGCGGGAACGGTTGGAAAAGAACGGCGCACTCGTCAGCGAGTAAATCGCCGCCAGTTGTCCCAACCGGCAGGCGAGTACGCAGGCCGCCGGTTCGCCCGGCCCCTGCGGGAACGTTTTGCGAACCGCCGGCAGGGCGGGTTGTCAGTCGGGGGCACAGAGGGCGCCAGCGCATAAACGAACAGGCATGGCGAATCGTGACGCCCGCATCAATTCCCGGTCGCTCGTAAACCGAGCCAATCCCGGATGGACGCGACTCCGACGCTCAGGATTCGCTTCCCTCGGCCAGCGGCAACGGCTCGGGCAGGAGCAGGAAGGGGAAGACGCGTAACGGCCGGCCCAGTTCCAGATCGTCCCGATAGATGAGTTGGGCCGCGCGGTCGGCGGCGAACTGAAGGGTGGTAAAGCCCAAACCGCAGTATCGGTCACAGTCCGCTTCGGCGGCGACGTCTGCAAACACTTCTCCGGCGGAAGCGGCGTGCCGGCGCACCCCGTGAATGCTGTCTTCGCGAACCTTGATTCCCGCAGCCGCCAGTTTCACCAGCCCCTTGAGGAAGCGGCCCACGGTGGCATCCGGTCCGGACTGCCGCCAGAGACGGTCCCATTCGTCGTGGGCTTCCCAGTAGTAGCCCAAATTGAAGTAGTCCAGTGCGATCAGGTACGAGCGATTCTCCGCCCACTCCGTCTCATGGAGCGTCTTGGGAGGCCCCGGCTTGCGGTTGTAGCTATGCCCCAGAGGATCACGGTACGGATGCGGCGTTCCACTGCCGGGCACGTGTGTATAACGGGGCAGTTCGTGGGCCGGCAGCAGCCTGACAAATCTTTGTGGGGCCTGGGTCGCCTGGTTCATCCGTTTCTCCTCTCGAGACACGCTGATTCTACGGTTTTCAATCGGCCGTTCCGCCGATCCGGGGCGGCCCCCTCACAATCCAAGCGAGGGGCTTCAATATTGGGGCGTCAATGCAGGGGGCGTTCGTGTCGTTTGAAGGCAATCCGATGCAGGCCATTGCGGACGAGCCAGCTTCAGGCAACCCTGATGCGCAAAGAGTCGAATCCAGCAGGAGCCTTGGACTCATCACATCCGAAGCAGAGCAAATCCGATACCGAGAAAACGCGAACATCGAGAGCACCGACGCCCACACAACCGAAACACTGCCTCAGCAGGCGGAAGTGGATCGCATCCCCTCGCCGGACGACTCACAAACGACAGATTCCATTTAAAGCGACGAGATCGCAACTTGACAAGATGAATTCATCCGACGCTCCCGATTTTCCTGAGATTGGGAACCGCTCGGTGATCTGGAGAGGTTTGGTAACGCCTCAAGGGGTCGCGGTCCCGACCGTCGGTTTCGCGCGCGGGATCCATCCGGTATAGTCGCGGACGTTGACCCTTTACCAGCCGCCGGGAGCTTCACCATCCATGACGCACACCCTCTCCCCTGAGACCTTCGAAAAACTGGCGCAGTACGATACGCCAACCGTTTGCAACGTCATCGAGCTATGGGACATCCGCCCTCGGGACACTGGCTTCATGGACGGCACGATCCGGGCCTGCTTTCCCAAGATGCCGCCGATGGTCGGGTTCGCGGTGACCTCGACGTTTCGCAGCATGGCCCCACCACGCGCCGGCGACGTGTACGCCGGGTTGCAGCAGCAAGTCGAAGCGTTCGCCCAGGCGCCCGGGCCGCCGGTCGTCGTCTATCAGGACCTCGACGAGCCGACGATTTCCGCAACCTTCGGGGAGGTCATGTGTTCGACGTACAAGGGCTTTGGGGCCAAGGGACTCATCACCTCGGGAGCCGGCCGCGATCTGGAGCAAGTCGACGACCTCGGCTTCCCGGCATTCACCAACGGGACGATTTGTGCCCACGGATACTGCCACACGCCGCAGGTCAACGTGCCGGTCACCGTGGGGGGCATTTGGATCGAGCCGGGCGACCTGCTGCACGGTGACCTCAACGGCGTCACCACGGTCCCGATCGAAATCGCCTCCGAAATCCCGGATGCCTGCCACCAGCTGATGGTCGCTGAGCAAATTGTGATCGACTACGTCAAGGGCACGAATCCGACCCCGACGGGGCTGACAGAGGCCCGCGACGAATGCCAGGCACTCATCGCCGATCTCAGCCGACGTCTGCGCGGGGACGCCTGACCCGCGTGCATCCGTCAGGTCAGAGCCGCACCGAATGACAGGGTGACGGCGGGTCAGAGTGACAGGGTGAGAGAGTGACGGCGTGGTAGAGTGACGGCGTGAGAGAGTGATGGATGGCCCAGTCGGCACGGCAGGGTGCCGCAGGCACTGAATGCCTCACACTCGGCTCACAATCTGTCTGAAATGTCCCAATGCTGAGTGCGAGACATCTTGTCGCTTCGCGACCCAGCCGAATCGGCTGGGCCACCCATCACTGATCCGGGAGTTGGAGTTCAAGCTTTAGCTTGTTGTCGCAGCCGGAAAGGATTCACAGTTGGGGTCCGGCACCATTTTCGGTGGAAAACAGTGCCCGGCTCGACGGGGGTGATGGCCGAAGATGGTGCCTGACCCCCGAATCACCGTGCCAGAGCCGCCCGACCTGCGAACGGTGACTCGCAGCCTGAAGGCTGAACTCCAACGCGGGGTTCCCAGAGGATCAGACGGTCTGTCGGCGTGCCGTCTTCGAGCCGCCGGACCTTGAGCAGCAGCGGACCGTCAGCCGCATGGCGTGCAACAATGTCGGAAAAGTCTTCCACGTCAACGACCGGCGTCCTGGCGACCTCAATGATGCAATCGTACAGACGAAGCCCCGCGCTCGCCGATGCGTACGAAGGCAGCGACATGACGGCCAGTCCTCGTGCCGACGCACTGAGTCCGAGCTGAGGGGCCAATTGCTCGTCGACGCGGTGCAACGAAAGGCCGGCGTTCTGGATGGCGCCCTCGGAAGTCGTCTGCCTCCGTTCGCGCGGCAGTTTGCTTTGCGAATCGAGCTGCGTGCGGTCGACCAGCCGCACCATAACCGTCGTGCGCTGCCCTCCGCGGATGATCAACAAGCGAACCGTGCGGTTCACTTCGGTGAGACTGACGAGGTGGATCAAATGGCTTTCGTCCTCGATGTCGCGACCGTCGAAGCTGAGAATGATGTCGTCCGGCCGCAACCCCGCCGCCGCGGCCGGTGACTTCGGCAGCACCCGCACGACGCGCGCCCCCCGAGACCGGTCGAGCGAGTATTTGCGGGCTTTCTCGGCGTTGAAATCCTCATCCAGCCGCACGCCCAGGTAGGCCCGCTGCACCCGGCCCGATGTCACCAGTTGCCGAACGACTTGCTGCACGAGATTGCTGGGAATACTGAATCCGATCCCCTCGTTCCCGCCACTGCTGGAGGCGATGGCCGTGTTGATGCCCACAATGTGGCCATGCATGTCGATCAACGGTCCGCCGCTGTTGCCGGGGTTGATCGCCGCGTCGGTTTGCAGAAAATCCTGATTGAGCACGTCCCGCCCGGAGCCGAGATTGAGCGCCCGGCGTCCCTTGGCACTGATGATGCCGAAGGTCACCGACTTGCTCAGGCCGAAGGGGCTGCCCATGGCGAGCACCCAATGGCCGATGCCGAGGGCGTTGCTGTCTCCCCAACTGGCGGCTTGGAGCCGTTCGCCGCGCACCTTGAGCACGGCGACGTCCGTGTCGAGGTCTTCTCGCTTGTCGTACGGGCGAATGATGCGGCCGTCATACAACTTAATCGTGATGTCGGGCAGTTTGGCACCGGCGACGACATGCTGGTTTGTGACGGCAAAGACGTCCTCGCTGCCGGCCAGTTTCATCAGCACGCCCGAACCGGTTTCCTCGATCGTCCCGCCTCTGCGTCCGGTCCGATGGCTCTGAATGTGGACCAGACTGGGCGTGACCAACTGCGCGATTTTGGCGAAGTGGCGGCTCGCTTCAATCACCACCGGAACATAATTGCCGTCGTCAAGCGGGACGGAGACCGGCACAACGCCCGCCTCGGCGATGACGTCGGGAGGCGAAGCGAGCGACTGTCCGGGATCGGCGACCGCGTGATCAACGGTCGTGAGGTCGAGGGGCGTGAGGTCGAGGGGCGTGACGGCGGCGGTCGCCCGATCGGCCACCGGGTGATCTGCGTTGGCGGCCATCGGCGCGGATCCGCCGGCCAACAGCGCAAGGATGCTCCACAATCCGATCGATCTGTCCATCTGCGGTCCCCTTCCGTGGATTCCGCGCCAACGACAGGCCGCCTAGCGGGGCATTTGCCCGATCCCGCCTCATCATTGCGGGTTGCGCGGGACGCCGGCTCCGCATGAGCCGGCGGGAGGGCAAATGGTCGCTTCAGGAGTCAATGTCGATGTCGCTGAGCGTCAGCTCTCTGTCCGATTGCCGGGCCTGGAATTCGATCGCTGATTCCCAGTCGGCATCGCCGTCTGCGAAATCGCCGCCGGACTCTTCCTGCACCCGCTGACAAGTGACACAGGAAGACGTGTACGGCAGCGCCCGCAATCGGGTGATCGGAATCGAACGCCCGCAGAGTTCACATTTTCCGTAACGGCCCTCCCGGATCGCCCGGATCGCCTTTTCGATCTTCTGCAACTCGCGTGTTTCCAGGGCGGCGAGCTGAGAGTTGATCTCCCGTTCCACGCCCTCGAAGGCGACATCGCCCAAATCGCTGCTTCCGGCACTGGACGGGCGGGACAGTGTATTCTGAAATCCCAGCTTGCTCCGCAGATCGTCTCGTTGGACAAGCAGGCGTTGGTGAAGTCTCAGCAGGGCATCTTTGCGGGCCATCGAAAATCCTCATCACGACGCGGTGGGTGATGCACCGGTTTCATCCTGCAATCGAGGTGCGTTTGTTCACAGTGGCGGTCTCCGACCGACCAGAGGTCGCAAATCACGAAAGAGTCGGCGTTGGGGAAGTGACATCTGGCCGCCGGCTCGGTGAGTCGCATCATTCTACCGGGGCAGGGCAAGCACTTGAAAGGGGCTGCTTTCAGCATTGGACCGCAACCCTCGCCCCAGTCGAGGGATACGGCGTTTCGAGGGCACCAAACGAGGACTGCCTCCCGCCGTTGGAGATGAGGCAGGGCAGTGATCACCCAGCGCGCAGCACCCGAAACCGACCTGACGAGAAGAACGAAACACAGATCTGAGCCGATCAGCACAGAGTGGCCCGCAAGCGACGGGAGTGAAGCCTCCCCGAGATCCGTGCCCATTGGTGAAATCCGTGGTCTCTGAGAGAACCCCAGCGCAGCCTCTGGCCGCAACCAAAAACAAAAGACAGAAACCGCGGAATACGCGGTTAGTCACGGAAGGAAGGCGGCCTTGTTTGCCATGACGAGCACTTTCATTCGCCGCATTCGCCCGATTCGTGGTTCCCTGTTTTCAACCACGAAATTCGCGAATGCCTCTGTCCCGGGATCGCCGATCGACGGAGCGACTGGGAAACGGATCGACTGGAAATTCTTCGGCGGAGTGTCCACGCGACGTCGTGCGACCGGCCAATTCGACAAGCTCCCCGGAGCTTGCCCCACTCTGCAAAGCGACAACCTCACAGCAGCCGGCACAGCATGCCCAACACGCTGCGTCGCTCACGTCCCGCCGTACACGTAGCCCGCCGTACACCGTAGCCCGCCGTGCACCGTAGCGTGCCCTGTCCCGTGCCCCGATGGGTGTTCAGCGGCGCGGCTTGGCCTTGCGGCTTTGGCCGCCTTGTTTGCCGTTCGTGGGGTTCTTGGCCTGATCGGCGGCTTCCATGAGACGCTGGAGCAGTCCGGGCGGCTTGGGTTCGGAATCGTCAGGTTGCGGCGAACTGCCGCCGCGGTCCTGGTCGCCGCCCGCTGAAGACGCGTCGCCGGACGATGCGTCAGCCCCGGTCGCGTCGGTGAGTGCCAGCAACTTCCGTTCGCAGATGCCCCACAGGCTGGAGGCGATGAAGTACACACACAGTCCTGCCGGGACGCGGTAGAACATGAATCCGATGAAGATCGTAAAGAAATTCATCATCTTGTACTGCATGGCCTGCTCTTCCGACGTGGGCGGAGGCATGAACATCTTCTGCTGAATGACGAACAGGGCCACGGTGATCAGCGGCAGCACGTTGAAGTGCGTCCAGCCGACAATCGGCAGCGCAAACCCGAACGCAAACACCTGGTCGGGAGCTGCCAGATTGTCGACCCACAGGAACTTGGCCATCCGCAGGTCGACCGAGTTGTACAGCGCCTGGTACAAGCCGATGAAGATCGGCAACTGCAGGAACATGGGCAGGCAACCGGCGAGCGGGTTGAAGCCATGCTTGGCCATAAACTCGCGATACTCCTTCGCCATCTTCTCCTGGTCGTCTTTGTATTTCTCGCGAATGGCCTGCATCTTCGGCTGCAGTTCCTTCATCCGCAGTTGGTTCTGCGCCATCTTGCGGGAGACCGGGAACATGCAGGCCCGCACCACGACCGTCAGCATGATGATCGCCAGCCCGTACGGTGCCAGCAGCGTGTGATGGAAGAAGTTGAGCACGGCCAGCATGCCGCGGCTGATGATCGCGAACCAGCCAAAGTTCTGCACACCGGTCGCATGCAGCGGCTTGAGCAATTCGTTGCGTTTGGGGCCAAAAAACAGACGGAACCGGTGCTCGAGGGTTTTGGCCGGTTCCAGCGAGACCATTTCCGACCGCAGCAGGACACTCACGTCGCTCCAGGCATCCTTCTTCGGGTTCCGGCGGACGAGCGCCGGACGGGCTTCGGAGAAGTACCGTGACTCAAGCTGATTGCCCTGCGGCAGGATGAGCGCCGCGAAGTATTGGACGTCGACGCCGACGTATTGCAGCGGCGATTTCCACGTCTCAATCGCCGCCGGATCCCCAGCC
>JAJDEI010000028.1 GCA_029259845.1 Planctomycetaceae bacterium
CAACCTCCCGTGGGCGAACACATGATTGACTCCGAACGAGAGCCGGATGCGGGAAATCCGCACGTCCGGTTCGACGAGCGGGATGTGGAAACGGAGCATCCAACGATGCCACCGCGCCACATCTCGACTCTACCTGACGAACACGGAAACACCGTCAAGCAATCTCTTCAAGTCCGAGGCTTCACATGGAATCGGGCGCTGAAGTGAACATCGGTCTGCGCCTCTGTCATCGTCAGGCGGAGCCTGACCTCCGTTCACTACGTCGGCTGCCCCCACGCGTGGCCGTGGTCGACGTTCCACCGCTGGGTCGATGCGGGAGTGTACCCGCGACATTGGGCCTGTTGGAAAGACGAATCAAGACACCTGAAGTTTCCGGACATTGAAGACACGGTCGGCGAACCATAACCGCCCGCGTCCGGCAAAGCCGGACCTACGTGGCTTTACACGGAGGAATTGTGGCACAGATCATTGACGGTAAGGCGATCGCGGCTCGGTTGCGGGAGCGGGTTGCGGCGGAAACGGCGGTGTTCCGGGAGGAGACCGGGGTGACGCCGCATTTGGCGGCGGTGTTGGCGGGGGAGGACCCGGCGAGCGCGGTCTATGTGCGCAACAAGCAGCGGGCCTGCGAGAAGGCGGGGCTGCGGAGCACGTCGCATCGGCTCGAAGACGGAGCGTCTCAGGAGGAGTTACTCGCACTCGTCGAACGACTCAACGCCGATGCGGACGTGCATGGCATTCTGGTGCAGTTGCCGTTGCCGGAGCAGATCGACGAGACGGCTGTGCTCGATGCGGTTTCGCCGCTCAAGGATGTCGATTGCTTTCATCCGGAAAACGTGGGGCTGTTGTCGCAGGGGCGGCCTCGGTTTCAGCCGTGCACACCGGCCGGTTGCCAGCATCTGCTGACCGAAGCTGGCGTGTCGACGGAAGGGGCCCATGTGGTGGTGCTCGGACGCAGCGAAATCGTCGGCAAGCCAATGGCCATGCTCATGCTGCAGAAAGGCGAAGGGGCCAATGCGACGGTGACCGTCTGTCACAGCCGCTCTCGGGACTTGGCGGCGATCACCCGTCAGGCGGATATTCTGATCGCCGCGCTGGGCAAGCCGCGGTTCGTGACCGGTGAGATGGTCAAGCCGGGCGTTGTGGTGATCGACGTGGGCATCAATCGCACGGACGACGGCAAGCTGGTGGGGGACGTCGACTTCGCGTCGGTCACCACCAAGGCCAGCGCCATAACCCCCGTCCCCGGCGGCGTCGGCCCGATGACGATCGCGATGCTGCTTCAGAATACGCTGACGGCGGCCCGTTTGCAGGTGAACGGTTCATCGCCGGCCCCGGAGCAGCGGGCATCTGGGAGTACGGGGCGTCGTTCCCCCCCTGGTGGCTGATCGGCTGTAAGGCTGCCGCTGCCGGCGGACCGGGCGGCCCCATCGGGCTGAATCCGTTGACGGACGCTCCATTGAGAAGCTGCGTGAGTTCGAGCCGTGGATAGCCCGGTTTTTCCGGAACCTGCCAGACGGCGGGAGGCATCGGCGGCGGATTGATGCGCACGTTTCGAAAACTGAGCGTGAGTTGCTGTTGCATCTGAGGCCAGTCGAGACTGATGACGCGAGGCATGACGATTCCGGTGGGCTCGTCGATCCAGTGGCCGCCCAGTCGTGCGCTGGCGATCAGGCCCCCGTCGCTGCCGTACAGGGCGTGCTCCAGAATGATGCCGTGACAGGAATTGATGCGGATGACCTTGCGAAGGGGGCGGCCGTCCGGAGCGGTTTGTTCGCTCACGAGTTCGACGATCGGCGAGCTGGGGTCCGGCCGCCGCAGCGTGACCTGCGCGGGGTCGATCGGCATCACGCCGAGCACTTCCATCAGCCAGTCCGGCTGAAAGGGAATGTTCAGCCGCTGCTGCGCGAGCGTCAAATCGTCATGACTGGCCGTGATGACGTTGGGGTGCGGGGAGTCCTGGGCCCAGAACCAGAACTCCTCGGCGTTCGACCCGGTGTCGACGAGTTCGCCCCCCGCGACCGGTGCCGAGACGCGGAGCCGGAAGTTGCGAGGTGCCTCGACGGCGACCTGCGCCGGCAGAGCGATTGGAATTCCTTTGAGTGACAGCCGAACGCTCGACGAATGCCACGACGCGAGCCCCAATGAGGTGGACGTTCCCTGAATGTTGCGATTGACGTGCTGGACGAGTTGCTCCTTGCTGGCCCCCGGCGGGACAACACACGGAGCCCGGTCGCTGAACGGAGCGGGCGGGGCGAACCAGTTGGCGGCCGCGCAGCCCGATAACGGGAGCGACAAGATCACTGCCAGCAGCAGTCGCCGTTCTCGCATGAGGGAATCCGTTCCGATCAAGTCGCAATCCTTTGAAGGTCGGAGTTCAGCCTTGAGCAGTCTGTTGAAAAACTGCTTCGTCGGCGAGAGCGCGGCAAAACTCGTCAGATCAAGGAGCCGAATCGCAGACATATCCCAAGATACGTCGAGATTTGGCGACGCCGAGCTGACGAGTTTTGACCGCTTGCAGTCAGAATGAGTTTTTCAACGGGCTGTTAGGCTGCGAAACAAGCTAAAGCTTGAACTCCAACCCTCGGTTCTCGCTTAAGAGAGGGGTAGGCGCGACTGCCGCTTCAGGCGGCCGTCTTCAATTGTTCGGTGAGGTGAATCTGCAAGGAGGTGATTTCGTCGGCGGTGAGTTGCTGGTCGCGGACCTCGAACGGGCCTTCGCCGCGGCTGCCGGACAACTCCAGGTAGGCGATCTCGCCGTCGAGCCGCGAGCTGTCGAGTGACAGCCGGCGTTTCTGGAGCAGCAACAGCGCCATCACATAACACATCTGTTCCTGGGCCGGATTGGCGTCCTCCAGCAGTTGCTGGAAGGAGTCCAGCAGGGTTTCGATGTCTAATGGTTTTGGCTTGTCGTCCTCCGGCGGCGGCACGACGGCACGCCATTGGCCGATGGTCCCCTCCGGCGGACCGTTCCAGCCCTCCTCGGAGTAGTCGAGCCGAACCGTCTCCCCCTTCCGTTCGACGAGGACGCTGCGCACGATTGCCCCCGGCGGGAGCGGCTCTCCTGTGGCCGCACAAATCTTGCCGATCGGTTTCACGCGATAATCCATGACTCAGCCGTTCTGATCCCGTCATCCGTGGGGCAGGGCGGCGGATCGTAACCGAGAACCCGAAATCCGGCAATATGAGCCGACCGCCCACGACACAGGGCCGGGAGCCGCTGAGGGGGTTGCGATGCCCTTGCGGCGTGTGGCCGCAGAGGCAAACTTCTGCGGAACCATGACTTCGGACGGTTTCCCCGGTTTGTCGGCTCGGCTTGTCGAGGATCTCGCCCTGCCGGAACGGAGCCCGGTTGGCGTTTCCCTCGTCTCATGGCCGCATGCAGGCAGCCGGAGATAAGCACCGGGAATCCGAGGGGGGATCTACACATCAAGGCCGAAACTGCGCATGACGTCGAGAGCGTTGCTTGTCCGGGCAACGTCGGCCCGTAACCGGTAGTCAAATGTCAATTGGCCGTCCACGACGCGGTCCTCAAAGTGCATGTTGGCCGCCCTCCCTTTGAGGACATCAACGATTTCCGTCAGCGCGAGATCATGAGTTGACACGAGGCCAAATGCTCCCGCGTCGACAAGCTTGCGAAGCACAGCTTCGGCACCGACACGCCTGTCCAGAGAGTTGGTCCCTTGCAGGATTTCGTCAAACAGGTAGAGCAGCGGCCGCGGTCCGTTCTGCATGTCGATCACGCGTTTCATTCGCTGCACGACCGTCGCGAAGTGCGACGTACCGTCCCGAAGGGAGTCGGCAAATCGCATGGCGGAACCGACTGCGAACGGGGAGACGCCCATCTGCCGGGCATGGACGGGAGCACCGGCGAGAGCCAACACGACATTGATTCCCACACTCCGCAGGAGTGTCGTCTTGCCGGACATGTTCGAGCCACTGATGAGCAACAGCCGTTGCGGAGGCTCGAAACGGACGTCGTTGCGCACACACTGGCCTTCCGGCAGCAGAGGATGGCCGAGGCCCGCGCAGTCCAAATGGGGGCCGGGTTCGACAATCTCAGGAAGCACGTCTTCCGGATGCTCAAAAGCGTAAGTCGCCAAGGCGCAGAGGGCTTCAAACTCTCCGATGGCCGAGATGCGGATCCGTGACCGCGCGACGGCCTGCCGATGACGGTCTTCCAGCGAAGGCAGCACCTGCAGAACCAACAACAGCATGGCCGGCTCGTTCCGGACCAATGGACTGAGTGTGCGCCGAATGATCTGCGAGAACCACGGTTTCCCGGCGACGTCGTGACATTGCCGGCGTAGCAGGGGCCTCGTCAAGTTTGCGCGGCGCATGATGCGGACCATTGCTGCCGCTGCCTGGTCACAACGGTTGAGGTGATTGAACGATCGGCACAGGGCAACGAGCCTCGCCCGGACCACGTGGAAAAGAGCGGCTTCGGCGGCGACGGCTGCAGCCAGCAACATCCACCAGCGTCCGCCGGCCCACACCGCACCGACCAGAGCGGTCAGCAACACTGCGGAGAGGACATGAGCAGCACAACGGCCACGGCGTGCCGGCATGACCGATCGCCCGGTCGATATCGGATTCTCGACATCGAGAGCGACGCGACGGTTATCGCATCGGGCGGTTGCAGCGGCTTCGCGCAGGTCGATCCGGTCCCGCAGTTCTTGCACTGCCTCTTGCCGCTCGAGGATCGTCTGCCGGTCCGCAGGGCTGAGCAACCAGCCTGCCAACGTGTCGCGTCCAACTCGCGTGTGGGCCGTGCACAGAAATTCGAACAGAGACCCCGGACCAAACAGGTCCAGGTCGCCTGCGTAGGGGTGCGCGGGGTCACTATAGGCCAGCCCCGCTTCTCCTCGACCCTGCCATTGGCCATCAAGCCTTCGCATCCCAGCCGTGTAGTATGCCGCGCGGTCCCCCGCTCGCCGCCAACGCCGCAAGCACCTGCTTTGGACGATGGTGACGGGAATCAAGCCGATCAATAGCGGAACCAGCAAAATACCGGCCGTCGGGTCGAAGACCGCGTACCCGATGACGCTGTACGTGGCCCATCGCTTGCCGCGACTGAGCAACGTGAGCGCTCGGTCCAACTGGCATATGGCGCGTGTCAAACGGCCAATCCGTGAGGCATACTTACTTCGCACGTTCGTCCCGGCAGATTCCAACGCGCGATTCCCAGCGACTTCCACCTTGGACACCCAATGACGACAATCACTCTGAGTACGCCGAAACCCATGGATGCACCAAACCAACTGACCGGATTTCACTAGAAACTGACAAAAAAGGCTGCCCGATCGCCGATTCAGAGTACCTGTGAGTCTCTGTCGCCGCTGCGGCAATCATTCGCTCAAGTCGTCTCCCCGGCGACTTGACTCGCATGGGCCACGAACCGTGACGGAATCCTTCAGCCGGTCGGTGGCCGGCACAACCGAAGAACCGATGCGGAGAGCAGGAAGAATGCACCGGGGGCTGCGACCAAGCCGAAATAAGGGCCGCCCGGAAAGTCGCCGGAGACGGAGAGATGCCACAGGTAAAACGCGGCCAGGCTCGCCACGGCCAAGCCCCCGCCGATCGCTTCCTTCCACCACGCAACGGCCAATCCCAGCAGGACGCCGCCAGGAAAGAAGATCAGACCGAGCCATTCCTGGCCGCTCGGTGTGCGTCCGCCGTGGCCGACGATGAACGTGAGCAGGAACGCGAGGCTCGCCAGGCTCCAAACTCGGCCGATCCACCGTAACCCATTCCCCAACCCATTCCCCGGTTGATCCTTCGGCGACATGATTCCCGCGCCCTCTGTTGAAATCGTGGGCAGTCTCTTCAGACGTGGGCGAGCAATCGCGGCGGATATCACGCACAACATTCGGGCACGCCATGCCAGCCAGGAGCGACGGGTGGCGGGGGCGTTCCAGGGCGGCGATGAGCCAACACTGTCAAAGCCATGCGGAAGACCGGTCGGGGCCCGATGGTTTTCATCGCCCCGTTCGTCTGGTGCATGTGGCGAGCGTATCCGCCTACAACGGACACGTCTGGCGGTGGCAATTCACCAGCGAGCGACCGGCGCTTCGCATCATGCGGCCAGGCACAGCCGGCGGAGCTTTCGCCTTAACGCGGTGGGATCGGCACCCAGCGTTCGTTCGACGACCCGGCCTTCGTGAAACCAGACCAATGTCGGCACGGCGGTCACGCCATATTGCGCGGCGAGTGTGGGTTCCTCGTCGACGTTGACTTTGAGGATCTTGATGCAACTGCCAAATTCGACTGCCATCTGATCGAGATGCGGCGCAAGTTCGCGGCAGGGCGGGCACATCGTCGAGTAAAAATCGACCAACACGGGAACCGACGTCTTGAGGACCTCCCAGTCAAAGTCGGCGACGCCAATGGATCGGACCTGGCTCACGATTGATCTCCTTGGAACTCACGTGTTTGGGCTGGGAACGGGATGGTTCTTCCGTACCTCGCGATAGCCCGACTTAATGAACAAGCTCACCACACGCGCATGTGCCTGAATGAGCTGAACGGCAAACGGATCCGTGGATGTTTCGGTGACACGCACACCTTGTTTCGTCTTCTCGACCCGCATGTCGATCTGATCGGCCCTTCCGAACAGGGCCCGGAAAAGTGGGTCTCGCATCCGAATCGGCCGCACGTCCTCAACACGTCGCGACATCGATAACACATGTTCAACGAGGACCGTCCGTAAAGCATCATCATCTGTTTCGGTGACCGTCTCGACGCCGTTCGGAAGATTGCGGACGTGACGGACGATCTTGTCGCGCTCGTCAAGCAAACGATGAATGAGCTGCTGGTCCGCCGCATGACTGGCATCAGGGCCGCGCCGACCCAATCGCGGACCGGCGAAGGCGAGGACAGTCCCGGGAGACGCTTCGACGGCACCATACTCACTCATTGCCAAGTGCTCCGCTTGGCCGACCGCTGACTCGTCGCCGGGGGCAGACGCGAATTGATGATCGCCGTCCACAGCGGTCGCATCCTCAGCCCCCAGTGGATTGCCGACTGCGGATCCGATTGCAAGAACAGACCCCGTGAGCGCAACAACAATGTGTGAGTAAGTCATTTCTACTCCTTTGCTGTTCTCGCAAGCGTTGCCCGGACCGACCGCGAATCCTAACCAGGGGACCCAGTGCCGTGGTCACCCTCTATTCGCATTTCTCATGACATTCTCGAATGTCCCGATGATTTAGTGGCGAACGGAAGGAAGACCCTCGTGACGCTGGTTCAGTTAGTGGGCCAACCAACGAAACCTGTCACCCGGCTTACGCCGGCCGTTCGCCCGAAAATGGTTCTCTTGTTCGAGTCGCCGCTCAAGTTTGTGCTGGAGGAGCACCGCGGGTGTCCCTGTCGGTGGGGATGTCCAGCAGCAGGCTTGTCAGCAATTGGCGTACCATTCAGGCAGAATCGCTTTTACGCAGAGAAGAATCAGGGAAACTGCGGCAGAAAGAGACGTCGTCAACAGAGCAATGCATCGATCCCTGTGCAGCCGAAGGGGGGTTAACACGACCAATTGTGTTAAGCGCCCCGTTAGCGCTAACCCAAGTTCCCCAGTGATTTGGGAAATCGGTGTTTCTGAAAGTTTTTTCGAGCCGGAGTTTGTCGTAAGTCGTTGATTGATGGTCGGGCGTTGAGGGTCTGAGAGTCGGATGACGGCCGATCGCGTTGTAGT
>JAJDEI010000271.1 GCA_029259845.1 Planctomycetaceae bacterium
TCTTTTCCCGAGAGCACCCACAACCCAGACGCCGGCGAATTCCTACCAAATTCCCAACACGGAGGCCCCTCCAAAACCACGGAGAGACACTCCCCCCCCCGAAGAACGCCTTGACTTCGGACTTCCTATCGGTGCCACCCATTGTCACCGTGCGACGGGGGCGGAAGCGGGGGCGCGTCGGTGCGTACGATAACGAAAAGACTTCCGCTTCAGGGGCCGTGAGCGATTCAGGATCGGTCAAAACGGCCCCGTGATCGGCGCGGCAGGAGGGGCGCACGTGTGTGCCGCGCCCCTGCCACCCACCAACAGCGCACAAAGCACGACTCGGTCAAACATGACTGACCCTACGGACGCCCGTTCGCGCGGTGCCAACCGTCATCCAATTGCTCATCGGATTCGTTCGACGGGCCAAACGCGCCCTTGGTGAGCGGGGAGAGGCGGCCGACGGCGACCGGAAGACGAAACGTTTCGTGCATGGACTGCGGCAAGCCGGTCGCTGCGAGGGCTTCGACGTTCTCAGGACGCTGATCCATTTCCGGCAGCTCCAGTGGCGCGTCGACGGTCTTGTGCTGAGGGGGACCGGGAGCGAATGACGAACTCGACAGGAATGTTTCGCGCGAACCCATGGCTTTGGCAGCATGCGATGAAGACTCGGTTTGCGGCGGCGACATAAGCGTCGTGAACGGTAGCACCGCGCCCATGCCGAGCTGCTCGGGGGCCGTCTTGTAGTAGTTCATCGCTTCAGGAAGCAGCGTCCGCAGGTTGGCGGCGCGGCGGGCATCGGTCGGATGGGTGGAGAGCAATTCGGGCGGCTTGGCGCCGGTCTGATGTGAGAAGCGCTCCCAGAACTCCGGGGCAACGCTGGGATCGTAACCTGCTTTGGCCATGAGGATCAGCCCGATGGCGTCTGCTTCGGATTCGTGCTTGCGGCTGTAGGGCAAAATCACTCCGTATTTCGATGCGGCTCCGTACACCTGCATCAGTTTGTCAGCGGTTGCTGGGTCCGCTTTGCGCTGGCTGACGGCGTTGACGACTCCGCCGATTCCGGAGACGACGGTCTGTTGGCTCATGCGTTCTCCGCCGTGCCGCGCGATGGCGTGGGCCACTTCGTGGGACATGACGACCGCGAGCCCCGCCTCGTCCTGGCAGATCGGAATGAGGCCCTCGTAAATGGCGACCTTTCCGCCGGGGAGGGCGAAGGCATTCATGGTGTCGCTGGCGATCACGCGGAATTCCCAGTCGTATTCCGGCTTGTCGGCGGCGGCGGCGATCCGCTGTCCGACCCGGTTCACCATCTCGATGAGTTCCTGGTTCTCGGACATCGGCTGCTCAGAGAGGGTTTTCTCGTAGGCCTGCATCCCCAGTGTGATTTCCTGCGACTCGGGAATCATGACGAATTGCCGTCTCCCCGAGATCGGAGCCGTGCGGCAACCGGAGGACGTGATTGTCAGGCTGAGTCCGGTTGCGAGCAGCAGGGCGGTCGCAGCAGCCGTCGTTCGCCGGAGACGTGATGACGACGGAATCATCGCGGGCACATGGGTATCTGTGAGCATGGCGGCGAGATTCGGTATGAGGAACGGGATCACTCGTATGGCGGGACAGCCGATGAGCGGGCCAGCCGATGGGCTATGGCGAGGACGATCGCATTGGGAGCTTGGGAGGGGCCCGTTTATACGGGAGTTGCCGAACGGGCCGCAAGACCTTGTGCGGCTGTCCGGCGGCCGTCGAATCCGCACCCTCACAGCGAATTGCGGCGGGACCGTGTGTGCCCCCGTGGATGCGTTTTCCGCCGGCCCGCCAATGGCTCGTTGGGACGAAGCGGCGACGAAGCGAACCTTGCCGTATCAGTGCCAGCGCCATCGGTCGCGTTGCAGACAGCGGTTATTTTGGCCGAAAACGCGATCTCCGCCGCTGTCTCACTGACGGCGCTGGCGTCCTCAGCTGGGAATCATGCGGCGTCTGCCAGGGACAGTTGTTCTCTGGTTTGTGGGGGAAACGCCGGACAGAATCGCCTCCCGCCCGCAGATGGTTTGGAGTGCCGGACGGCCGATTCTGGCGAATCTGAGGAACTGTCGCCCGGCCCGTGATTCGGCATGATCTGCCGCACCAAATCGGTCATCGGCCACCTCGGTGCCAGGATTGTGGAAATCGTCCCCGACCCCACAAGAGGCCCGTGTCACGCTGTCCGGAGCGTTCTCCTCCACCGGCGTTCCGCCTGTTTTGCACGGCGTCGAAGCCGATGAAGTGCAGAATCTGCCGTTGGTCCCGGCGTTGCGGGAGCTTTCAGCGAATCTGCATACAAAAGTCTTGACGCCCGGCGACCGGTCTGCCAAAACACGCCGCCTCTCTCAAATATTCTGACGCAGACAATCCATTCCTCGCCCGGTCTCCTTCCGGAGATCCGGGAACGGTACGGTCCGCATGCGGTCCCGGTCGGCGCGCCTTCCTTGCGCCCGGCGGTCGGGAGATGATTGCGTTCCGTCCCGCCTCCCTCCTCCTCAACAACTCGTTCCCTCCGGTCTTTCGAGCCACATGCGGTCTGTCAGTGCGGCGTCCTTCCCCGGACGCCGGTCGGCTGATGGGGCCTTGCTGTGGAAGCGGAAGATCGTTTCGCCCCTCCCCATCCCTTTGGACGAGCAGTCACGAGCCTCCGCCTGTTGCGAGACTTGGATTGCTTGGACGACGACCAGTCCGACGGCACCCGGAGAGTTTCATGCAGGTCACACGAGTCAGCGATCACCGTGCAGCAGCGTCCGATCCTGCGACAGCGTCCGGCCCGGCGACAGTGTCCGGCCCGGCGACAGTGTCCGTCCGTGCCTCCGGTCCAAACCGGTCTCCGAGCCCGCAGCCCGTGAATCTCTTTTCGCCCATCTCCGTTCCGGGGCCAAATCGAATTATGCATTTCACCCGAGTCAGCGTCGCGTCTCTCTGTCTCTGTCTGTTCGCGTTTGCCACGCCGGCAAACGCCCAGTTCTTCGGGGAGTCAATCGGCACCGCGTCTCTCAGTGATAACGCCGTGCAAGACAACTTCGGCGGCACGTTTCATCTGGGGAACGACGGGGGCACGTATCTGTTGTTCCAGAAGATGGTCGGCGACGGAACGGGGTACACCGCCAGCTATCAGCGACTGGGTCTTCGCGCAAAATTGTTTGACGCCGGCGACAGCCATCTCTGGGGAGAAGGGCACATCATCATCACCGATGAGAGCCGCATCGGCTTCAACGTGGGCGGCGGCTACCGCTGGTTGGTTGACGGGGCCGTGTTCGGTGTCAACGGCTGGTTCGACCAGTTCCAGACCGATCGCAACAACACGTACACCCAGGGAACCTTCGGCGTCGAAATGCTCAGCCAGAACCTCGACGTGCGAGCCAATGCGTACTTCCCCTTCGGCGACACGGAAAACTTTGCTGGCGTGGCCGATCCCGGCACCGTCCCGGTATTCGTCCAGCGTAAGATCGCCTTCATGGGGACGGCGTTTGACGAACAGGCGATGACCGGATTCGATGCTGAGGCGGGAATTCCGCTGCTGCAGATTCCCTGGCTGCGCGGCTATGCCGGAGGCTATTTCTATTCGTCCGACGCCGGCCAGGACGCCCCCGGTGCGCGGGGACGGATCGAAGCGGCCGTGTCCAACGACCTGTCGCTCAACTTCATGGTTTCCAACGACCGGGTCTTCGACACCAACTACAATCTGGGGATTGAGTACCGATTCAGCGGTGCGATTTCCGCCCCGACGCTGTGTCCGTTCCACGGACCGAACCGCAAGTATGCGCAGGTACGCCGCCAGTGGCCCATCGCCACCCGCACCGCCATCGTCCCCGCTCTGGTCGACTCGGTCAATCCTCGGACCGGGCTGCCGAACAATGTCTTCCACGTGGACAACACGAATCCGCTGCCGGGCGACGGTTCGTATGAGAACCCCTCCAGCACGCTGCCCGGCACCGCCCCCGATGCCGACCTGATCCTCGTCCGCACCGGCGTCGGCTCGACCGTCGGGAACATCACCCTGGCGCCATACCAGCGTCTGCTCGGCGAAGGCAAAGCGTTCACCTTCCTGGATGCCCACCGCGGCGACGTGCTCCTGCCCGAGGCCTTTGGCCGAACCGGCCCGGCACCCATTCTCGTCCCGGCCGATCCCGGCGAAAACCTGATTACCATCGCCAGTAAGACCGAAGTCAACAACTTCACGCTGCTGGCGGACAACACGACCGCCATCGGCGGGATGAACGTCACCGATTTCCGCATTGAGATGATCGGCGGCCGCGCGGAAAACGGCATCCGCATCGTCAATGCCAGCGGACAGGGCATCATCCGAAACTTCGGCATGCCGGGCACACCGTTCGATTCGACCGACACGGGCGTCTTCGTCAGCAATACCTCGGGCGACCCCTTGTTCCTTGACGTCGATGACGTCCATACGACCGGCGGCGATGTCGGCATGCAGATTGCTGCGGCTGGCGGAGACGTTGTTTCAAACATTGATGTTTTTCGGGGCGACAATCACGCCGATACCGGCCTGATCCTCTCCGCGATGGCCGGCAGCGTCCACACCACTGACGTCAATGACGCCTTCGTCTCCAATTCACTGGGCACAACAGGCCGCGGGATTCTGCTTGATGTTTCCACGGGCGGTGTCCTCGCCGCAACCATGGACGTCGTCGGTGCCGAAGGCAACGCCGATCTGTTCGTCGCCGACGTCTCCAACGGACAGTTGAACGCGACCATCGACAACGCTGTTTTCAACGACAGCGTCACCGGCAACGGTGTCCGCTTCATGCTTGACAACGCCGGCGGACGCACCACCTTCAATCGCCTCATGGCCCGGCGAAACGCCATTGACGGGCTCAATGCGGCGGCGACCGGGGCTGCGAACGATTATACGATCGAAGTGAACGACAGCGATCTGGTCGCGAACACGGACGACGCTTTTGACACGAGTGTCTCCGGCGGTGCCGTGCTGCGTCTGTTGGTCGATCCCACACTGGCCATCATGAGTGCGACCGGTAGCGGGTTCGAGTTCGACGTCCGCGATCCCGGCTCCGTGCTGATTGCCGACTTGATTGACACCAACGTGTCCTTGAACACTTTGCACGCCGTGGATGGCAACGTCATCGACGGCGGATTTGCCAACGTGTCCCTGCTGCGTTCGCTCGGCACCGATTCGGGTAACGACGGGCTCAATCTCAATGTCGGGACGGGCGGGACGCTGATCGGCTCGTTTGTTGACGGATCCTTCAGCCGCAGCGGCCAACTCGGCAGCGGAAACGGCGTCGATATCGCGGTCGCCGACGGTTCCTCGGCGACCCTTAGCTTTGACAACACGCCCGCGGGTTTGAATGCGGACAGCGGACTACTGTTTGCCGTGACCGATGGCATGCTCGGGCCGAGCAACCTGGTAATCAATGTCGACAACGGCGACTTCTCGAACAACCCGGACGCCAACGTGATCGGCTCCGCTGACGGAGCGGGATCGCAGGCAACGCTCAACTTTACGAACACCACCGCCAGCACTTCGGCAACAGACAGCGGACTCGTGCTCGACGCGACCAATGGCGGCATCATCAACGCCAACTGGACGCTCGGCTCGATCTCCACCAATGCCTCCGACGGTGTGCGGGCGACCGTCGACGGAGCGGGCAGCCAGATTCGCCTGGACCTCGCAGGGCTGACCATTCAAGGCAACCTGGGAGACGGCATCGACGGTTTGCTCACCAACGGCGGCCCCGGATCCGTTCTCAATGTCGGCCTTGCCAGTACGACCATTGACATGAATGCAGGCAACGGCCTTGATCTTTCGCTCACCGGCGCGGGAGCCACCAGCCGCGTGGACATCGTCGACACGCTGATCTATAGCAACTTCGGCGACGGTTTCGAGTTTGACGTGTTGGACGGTGCCGAAATGGTCGCCACCGCTTCCGGGGCAGGCACGTTCAGCAGCAACACAGGACGGGCCTGGCAGGGGACGATTGACGGTGCGGGTTCGGCAGCCGCCCTGAATGTCAACGGGGTCAACGGAGAACTCTCCGGACTCGAAGGCGGACGCTTCGACGTCACCGCCGGCGGACACTTCAACCTCACCATGTTTGATGTCAATGTGACCGGCAACCAGTTGGACGGCCTCTTGACGAACGTGGACGGCATGGGCAGCCGCGCGACCTTCAATCTCGATACGGCTCGCCTGCGGAACAACGGCCAGGCAGGAGCCGGCGACGGCTTCGAGGTCGTCGCCACCAATGGAGCTCTCGTCAGCGCCAATTTGGACAACATGCTCGTCAGCGGCAACCGGGACAACGGCCTGCGGTTCGACGTCTCTTCGGGGTCTGCCATCCTCACCCAAATCATGGCCCCCAGTGTTGAAGGAAACGGCCGCAACGGGCTCTCCTTTGACGCCAGCATGGGCAGCGTGTTCACAACGGTCGTGACCGGCGGTTCTTTCTCCAACAACGGAGCCTCTTTCCCGGCCAGCGGCGTGGTGGGAAATGCGACGGGAATGGGCACAGCATCCAGCACGACGTTTGACGGAACGGCTGTCGACGGCAACACCCGATTCGGATTCGACCTGACCGTCGACTCGGGTGCCAGCCTGACCACGCAACTGAACACCACCGGGGCCAACGGCACGCTTTCTGCCTCAGGGAACACATTGAGCGGTGTCCGCTTTGAGGCCACCAACGGTGGCCCCACCATCGGCAACATCGTGATGTCCGGCCCGAACGAGTTCAACAACAACGGTCTGGACGGCGTGGATATCGACGGCACGAACATCCTGCAGATGATCGCCGGCTTCTCCGGCTCGGCGATGGACAATGGCGGCGACGGCGTCAACATCCGCATGGACACCGTGGCACAAGCCGCGATCTCCATCAGCGGCGACGGCGGCACCGTCAGCGGAAACGCCGGTGACGGCATCGACATCACGCTCATCGACACCATCCTGACAAGCTTGCCGTTCGGAGGCGGGAGCCTGCCCCCGATGACAATCGACGGCATCTTGATCGACGGGAACGCGGGTCATGGTTTGGTGGTCATGGCGACCAATTCCAACCTGACCAACGCGGTCATTTCCGAAGTCCTCTCCACCAACAATCAGGGGAACGGCGTGTACGTGGCGCTGACCGACAGCGTGGCGGACAACCTGCAAATCGTCCGCAACAGCGCCGGGGACAACGTGCTCAACGGCATCAACATCGAACTCGTCCGCACACCCATTAACAACCTGCAGGTCGAAGACAACGGCACGCTGGGCGGCGTCATGCAGAACGTCGGATTGACTTACTTTATTGACGGAGACACGTTTAGCCAGCCGTTCAGCATCAGCAACAGCTCTGATCCCGGCATCGATCTGACATCGTTTTCGTTCGACATGTCCACGTCAGTCGCTGGGGCGCTTTACAACACGGTCTCCGGGGCCAGCGTGGCGTTCGCACCCGCTGCGGGATCTGATGTCACAACCGGGCTGACGACCGTCAATGGGACCGCCGTGCCGCCATATCCGAATGGTCTTGTGCCGGACTTCAGCCAACTGCTGGCTCTGGATTTCAATGATTTCAACGCGGGCGAATCGTTCCTCTGGAACATCGATGCCGACCTCACGCCCGGAGGAGACGAGTCGGTCTTCGGCAACCAACTCATCGGATCCTCGGTCGTGGTCGACTTCTCGAACGGCGTGCAGTTGACCGGTGCGCTCATGTCCGTGTCAGGCAATCCTGACGCCTCCATCTTCGTCGCCACCGGGATGACCGGCGGGGCGGCGGCTGTCAGCAACAACGGACTCAACGGCATCCGCCTGTACGCCGATGACTCCGACCTGACCAATCTCAGCATGCAGGGCAACCTGGCGAGCAACAACGGCGAGTCCGGCACACTGGTCGAAGCCGTGAACGGCACGGATGTCACCACGGCCACTCTGGCGAGCAACTCCCTCGAGATGAACGGCAACGGCGGCCTGGTGCTCGACTTCACTGACTCCAGCCTCACCGACGCCACGATCAGCGACAGCAGTCTCACCGGCAACACGGGCAACGGCCTGCTGTTCGACTTCACCAATTCGCCGGTCTCCAATCTGGTCATCCAGGACAACCCGGACATCGACCAGAACACGCTGAACGGCATCAGTTTTGAGATGGTCAATTCCAACATCACCGGGCTGCTCGTCGACAACAACGGCATGGGCGGCGTGGTGCCTCCGCCGCCGCCGGCCAGTGACTTCGACATTCAGCTCAACCTCGCTCCCGGCCTCACGCCGTCTCAAATCGCCGCCTTCCAATCTGCGGAAACACGGTGGGAATCCATCATCACCGGCGACGTGCCCGACATCGGCATGATCGACGACATCCTGATCGACGCCAGTGCCATCGCGATCGACGGCCCCGGCGGCATCCTCGGACAAGCCGGACCGACCGGATTGCGGGGCGGCTCCTTTCTGCCGTTCCAAGGCATCATGCAGTTTGACACCGCCGACCTGGCCACGCTGGAAATGTCGGGCCAATTGGAAGACGTGATCCTTCACGAGATGGCCCACGTCCTCGGCCTCGGCACGATCTGGGACAATCTCGGTCTGCTGATTAACCCGGCCGCCATGGGCGGGATGGACCCCCGTTTCACCGGGGCCCAGGCGACTGCGGAATACAATGCCCGGTTCGCCAACATGGACCCGGACGTCCCCGCAGCCAACACCGGAGGACTTGGGACACTTGATAGCCATTGGCGGGAATCGGTCTTCACCAACGAACTCATGACCGGCTTCCTCGATCCCGGCGTGAACCCCATCAGCCGCACAACGATCGCACAGTTCACCGACATCGGATACGTGACCGATATCTCGCAGGCCGATCCATTCCTTGTCGCACCGCCTGCCCCGTCCCCCGGCTTAGACCTGGAGGCCGGTTTCGCCCACAACTTTAATGAAACCGTCGTCGACATCGCCAGCGCCATGTCCTCAGACGTGTCATCGCTGCACATCGGTAACGCGGGATATTCGGCTCTGGTCGCCATCCAGCAGAACGGTTTAAACGGGATCAACATCGAACTGACCAACAGCGACCTCACCGGCGGGGTCATCAGCAACAACATCATCGCCGGTCATGCCGGCGGCGACGGCGTCCGCATGCTCAACCCGACCACGACCGGCACGCCGATCGAGCTTGATTTCACCGACAACAACATCAGCAGCAACCTCGGCGGCAGCGGCGTCAACATCGCCATCGCTCAGCCCGACTTGAACTCGACCTTCAGCGGAAACCAGATCAGCGGCAACGGCGCCCAGGGCGTGAATCTGGACGTCTCCGGCGGAGCCACAGCCAACGTGGACTTTGTCGGCAATACGATCTCCAGCAATGCGTCTGAGGGAGTCAACGTAACGACCGCGGACACGGCCACGTTTAACAACGCCGACTTCTCCGGAAACACCGTTGGTTCCAACGGCGGCATTGGCCTGCGTGTCACCGCGGCCGATGCCTCAACGGTCGCGCTCAATCTGGGAGCAACCGGAGCCATGAACGGCCTGAACGACTTCGACGGCAACGGCGATGCCGGACTCGGCGTTGAGGTCGGCGGGACCTCCGTCTCGACGCTCAGTGTGACGCAAAGCACCTTCACCGGCACGACCGACGGTGCACTCGCCGACTTCAACGGCGACGGACTCAAAGTCCGCATGCTGGACAGCTCCGTGCTGACGGCCGTCATCGACGGTGACCCGCTTTCGCCCCCCATGCTCGGGGACTTGGGAGCACCGGGGAGCAGCACCGTCTCGATGAGCGGCAACGCGGGTGACGGAATCTCCTTCTACGTTGATGGGAGTTCAAACCTCACCTCATTGGATATCGTGAATTCCATCCTCTCCGGTAACGCCGGCAATGGCTTGGGAGTTGTGCGGGAAGGGATGGGCGACGTCGACATGGTCGCCGTCGCCAACAACGACATCACGTTCAACAGCAGCAACGGCGTTTTTCTCAACGCCCGAAACGCCTTCCTCGTCGATGACTTCGTGATTACACAAAACCAAATCAGCAGCAACACGGGCAACGGAGTCCGCATGCTTGCCGAAGCCGATGGCCGGATTCTTGCGGACATCAGCTTCAACGCAATCACCAGCAACCTGGGAACCGGCATTCTCGCAGAAGAACGGAAGAACGATCCGACTGATCTTGCCGCCGTCGACGGTGTCTGGGTCGGCAACACAATCAGCCTTAACTCAGGATATGGCATTAACCTCCTTGCCGACCACGGTACTGCCACCGCTCTCGAAATCGGCCAAGACGGTGTGGACGGCGACGGTCGCAGTCTAGGAAACATGATCAACAGCAACGCTCTCGACGGAATCCAGATTCATGAGCCGGAACTCCTGTCGTCGGGGATTCCCGCCGAGCTCAGGACGGGCAATGTCTCTATCGTCAATAACATGATTACAGGGAATGGCACAGCAGACGTGCTCAACGAAAACAACGGGATCGACTTCAACACGCCGGGTTTGCTGCAAACGGCAGTCGTCAATAACAATACGATTACCGGCAACCTCGGCAACGGTATTCAGGTTTCCAATAACGGCCAAAAGATCCAAACGTACGGCCCAGGCACCACCGTTCTTGACATCACTGCGGACAATAATATGGTGGTCGGCAATGGTGATGCGGGCATCACGATTAGCACTGGCGGAACCGATGCCGGCATCGATGGACGCCAACGGACAGACGTTGTCATCACCAACTCCGACTTCAGCATGAACGGGGGGCGGGGGATGGAGGTCCTTAACCGGGGTGACGGTGATGCCTTCAATCGCGCACGTGTTGTCGTCGACAATTCGACGTTCAATCTGAATGTCCTGGAGGCGGTCTACGTCGTCAACACCGCCGACGTCGCTCAGCAGGTCAACACGCCGCCGATCACGGGTGGCGGCAACCTCCTGAACAATCCCATCCTGGACTTCAGCCTGACCAACAGCACGCTCACCAACAACGGGACAGGCAGTTCCCTCTCCGGCACCGGGCTTCTGATGTTGGTGGGCACGAGCGGTGCAACGACAAGCTTTACTGATCCGGGCGGGTTTGTCAGCAACGGTGTCGGCGGTTTGACCGGGCGCGGCGGTGTGTTGGGAACGGTCGCCGACAACACGTTCGGCGGAAACTTTGGTGTCGACGTCTTGTTCGAGTCCTACGTCTCCACCGTCGATCCGGCGTCCGGAGGCACCTGGGACGGAGTGGACTTCACTCCCGCTGTCTACGAATCGGATCCGCTGGCTCGCTTCGATGTCACCTTCACCGGCAACACGGGTGATGCGACCGATGTCACGCGATTGGGAGCGTTCTACGACACTGCGGATCCGATGTTCAAGTCGCGTGACATGGGCCAGCCGGGTCCGGGGCCGTTTACATCTGGCAGCCGCCGCCGCAACGCCCAACGGCTTGCCTTCCGGGGCGTCAACGCCTTCGGAGATTTCAGTGCCCCGCTTATCTCGCCGGACGGCGGTGTGTTCCTCTACCCCGGTGTGAGCGACATGAGTACGTTCCGCGCCGCAGCAGGCTCAACGACGGCCGGCTTCGCGCTCGGCGACAGTTTCTTTAGCTCCGTCCCGTTCCCATCCGCCATCTTCGGCGAACTCCCCTTCGGCTGGGGCAGCTTCTGAGCGTTGGTCGCCACGCGGGTTTGGTGATCCTCGCAGAGATCAGTTCTTCCTTCGTTTAGCGGCGTGCTGGTTTGTGCAAAGGAACAACACGGCTTGATGCCTCTTCACGGCGGCATTCGGCCGTGTCGGCTTAGATCACCATGCCACCGTCCACCTGCAGGAGGGCACCGGTCGTGAAGCTGCTGGCGTCAGAGGCGAAGTAGAGGGCGGCACCGATCAGTTCGTCGGTCTCACCCACCCGGCCGAGGGCCTTCAGGCTCGTGGACATCTTCTCCGCCCGCGGGTCTTTCCACAGCGCTTCGCTCAGCTTGGTCTTGATGACGCCGGGGCAGATGCAGTTGACGCGGATGTTTTCGCGGCCCAGCTCTTTGGCCATCGCGCGGGTCAGCATGATCAGTGCCGCTTTGGAGACACAATACAGCCCCTGTCCGTCAGCCGCGGCCAGTCCGGCGACTGAGGCGATGTTCACGATCGACCCGCCGCTGCCGGCGGCAATCATCCGCTTGGCGACTAAACGTGAGAGCCGGTAGGGACCTTTGAGATTGATGTCCATCGTCTTGTCCCACGCCCAATCTTCGGAGTCGATGACCGGCCCGTAGTACGGGTTGGTGCCCGCGTTGTTGACCAGCACGTTGACGGCCCCGAAGCGATCCTCGGTCGCCCCGATGAGCCGTTCGAGGTCCTCCGGCTCGCCCACGTGCGCGGCAACGCCCAGCACCCGGGACTCGTCTGTGGCAATTTCCTGGAGCGCCTCCTCGACGTTCTCCTGCTTGCGGCTGCTGATGGTCACGTTGGCACCGGCATCGAGGAATCCCCGGGCGATGGCCAGTCCGATGCCCCGCGTGCCGCCGGTAATGATGGCCGTCCTGCCGTCCAGAGAGAAGCGTTGATTCATGGCGTGTCCTTTTATGCTTCGTGCAGTGAGGGTCTGCTGGGGGGTGGCTGGGGCGCTCTGGAACCAACGATCGGGAACCCGCTTGGAATTCTGGGGCTGCGGACAATGAACAGGCCGCATCACGGCCCCAGTGTTCGGTCTGTGGTCAGCGGTTGGTTGCCTCAACTGCGCCCCAGCCACCCCCCGGCGTTTCACGGAACCATCCGGCCAATTTGCTCATCGGATGGGAGACTGGTAGAGTGACCGATCGGTAGAGAGAAATGCAATCTCGCCCTTGCTTTTGTCGATCAGGGATTCACACACGATGAGCGACCCGGAACTTGTTGGATACTCGACCCAGGACAATGTGGCCGTGCTGACGGTCAACAACCCGCCGGTCAACGCCCTCAGCCCCGGCGTCCCGCAAGGAGTTGCCGCAGGCGTTGAGCGGGCGAACGCCGATGAGGCGATTCACGCGGTCGTGCTCATTGGCAGCGGACGGACTTTTATCGCCGGGGCGGACATCAAGGAGTTCGGAAAGATCGTCTCCGGGGAGAAAGGGGCCGAGGTCAGCCTCAATCCGTTGCTGAACGGCATCGAAGCAAGTGAGAAACCGGTCGTATGTGCCATCCACGGGACCGCTTTGGGGGGCGGTCTGGAGACAGCGATGGCGTGCCATTACCGGGTCGCCGTCCCGGAGGCGCAGGTCGGCCAGCCGGAGGTCAAGCTCGGCATCATCCCCGGCGCGGGAGGCACGCAGCGTCTGCCGCGGCTGTGCGGCGTCGCCAAAGCGGCCGAAATCTGTGCGTCGGGCCGGATGGTCTCCGCCCAGGAAGCGCTCGAAAGCGGCATCCTCGACAAACTGGTCGAGGGCGACCTGCTGGAAGGGGCCATCGCCTTCGCCCGGGAACGAGCAGCCTCCGGCGAACCGCCTCGCAGAACGCGCGACATCAGCGACCGTTTTGGAGACAAAGCCCAGTACGAGCCGATGCTCGCCGGGATCCGGCAGGAGTGTGCCAAACGGGCCCGCGGGATGACCGCCCCCCTCAAAAACGTCGAAGCGGTCGAACTCGCACCGACGCTGCCGTTCGAGGAGGGGCTGGAGGCCGAGGCGAAGATTTTCCAGGAGTGCCTGTTCTCCGACCAATCCAAGGCATTGATCCATGTGTTCTTCGGCCAGCGGGCCGTCGGCAAGGTGCCGGGCATCGCCAAGGACACGCCGCTGCTGGAGATCAAGCAGGCGGCCGTTGTGGGAGCCGGCACGATGGGGGGCGGCATCGCCATGTCCTACGCCAACGCGGGCATCCCGGTCACGCTCAAAGAGACCGATCAGGAACGGCTCAATGCGGGCCTGTCCGTCATCCGCGGCAACTATGAATCGAGTGTGAAGAAAGGCCGGCTCAAGCAGGAAAAGGCCGAGCAGATCATGTCGTTAATACGGCCGACGACCGATTACGACACCTTCGCCGAGGCGGACATTATCGTCGAGGCCGTGTTTGAGAACATGGCACTCAAGAAGCAGGTGTTCGCTGAGATCGACGGGGTCGCGAAACCGCAAGCGATTCTGGCCTCCAACACGTCCACCCTCAACATTGACGAAATCGCGGCAGTCACAAAGCGGCCGCAGAGCGTGATCGGGCACCACTTTTTCAGCCCGGCCAACATCATGCCGTTGATCGAGGTCGTGCGCGGCAAGGAGACCAGCGACACGGTCATCGCGACTTCGATGAACCTCGCCAAGCGGCTGCGAAAGACCGCCGTGCTCGTCGGCAATTGCTTCGGCTTTGTCGGCAATCGCATGTTCGAGCAGTACCAGCGGCAGGCGCAGTTTCTCGTGGAAGAGGGAGCGACCATCGAGCAGGTGGACCGGGTGCTGCGCGAATTCGGCATGGCGATGGGGCCGTTCGCGGTCGCCGATCTGGCCGGCATCGATGTCGGCTGCCGCGTGGCGGAGGAGAACCCAGACCAGATTCCCGACGGAGCCCGCACGGCCCTTGTTGCCTGTCAGTTGTACGAACAAGGCCGCTACGGACAGAAGACCGGTGCCGGTTGGTACAAGTACGATGGCCGCAAACCGATCCCCGACCCGGAAGTGGAAGCGCTGATCCGAAAATCGGCCGAGGATGCGGGAATCGAACAGCGGACGATCGGCGACCAGGAGATTCTGGAGCGGACCGTTTACGCGCTCATCAACGTCGGAGCCAATCTTCTTGAGGAGGGCATCGCCGTGCGGTCGGTCGACATCGACATGATCTACATCATGGGCTACGGCTTCCCCGCCTATCGTGGCGGACCGATGTTCTACGCCGACCTCGTCGGCCTCAAGACCATCTACGACCGCGTGCAGCATTACCACAACGTTCACGGCCTGTGGTGGGAACCGGCGCCTTTGCTCAAACAGCTGGCGAAACCGACCGGATCTTTTTCACACTTCGCGGAAGCGGACGCGCAATAGGCGATCTCCCGCATTCACTGCCTTTGATCGAAGCATTGACTCTTATGAACAATTCATACTGGGTCCTGATGGTCACGATTGCGGGTCTATTTGCGATTTTCCGTGATGGAAAGTGGAATTGGAATGTGATCCCCTCAAGTAAAGTGGTGAACGCGGTTTTCTGGATTGGTTGGAGCAGTTCAATTGCCGTTTTCATTGTGAACATGATCTAGGGCCTGTTTTCTCCCCTGGTTCCCAAGCTTCGCCTTGGGAACGCACCTCTGCGAAACTCCGTTTCGCGCGAGGTATCGGCGCCCAATTACTGCGCGCGAAGCAGAGCTTCGAGAAAATGGGTTCCCAAGCCGGAGCTTGGGAACCGGTCGGTTTCGGTTGGGAAAGCCACTGAGAATATTCATCGAGTTGAGGATGATTCATGACGACTGATTATGGCGAACCGGAAGCCCGCAACGACATTGCGGCGGCGCATCGATTGGCGGTGCTGCATGGCCTGAATGAAGGCGTGTGGAACCACATCAGCTTTATGGGGCCGGAAACCGGGGGGCGGATGGTCATTTCGCCGGGCCATACGCATTGGTCGCAGGTGACGGCCAGTAACTTGGCGATCATGGACGCGGACGGGACGTTCATCTCCGGCCTGCGGGCGCCGATCCGCCCGGCGTGGATCATCCACGCGCCGGTCCATCGGGCGCGGCCCGATGCGAAGTGCGTGATTCACGTGCATGCGCCCTGCATCACGGCCATGTCGATCCGCAACGACATGCTGTTTGAGCCTCGCAGCTCCCAGCAAGCGGCCCGGTTCCACGACGACGTGGTATACTACGAAGTCTACGACGGCACGCTCGACGGAGAGGACGAAGGCGAACGGATGGCGGAGACCCTGGGCGACAAACGGATACTCATCCTGCGGAACCACGGAGCTCTAATCGCCACCAGCAGCGTTGCCTTGGCATACCTCGATCTTTACGAGCTCGAACGCGCTTGCATGTACCAACTGCTGGCGACCGCCGGCGGCGGGAGCATGTCGCTGATCCCTGAGCACGTCGCAGCCGCCATCGGCGACTTCATTCGCCAGGGGAAGAACGTCCAGCACTTTGAGGGAATGAAACGCTGGGTCGCCGCCGTCGAGCCGGATTATGCGTACTGATCGAACAAGAGGTGATACAATCGCGGGCTCTGAATCGTGGCCCTCGCGCTTTGCCAGACTTGAGACGTCGGGTTGGAGTTCAAGCTTTAGCTTGCTTTCGCAGCCTAACAGCCCGTTGAAAAACGTGTGCCACGGCTGTGTCAGCCGTGCAGATGTCTGAAAACTGACTGGTTTCTCGCACTGCCGAGACGGCAGTGGCACGCGGAATGGAATCTTTCAACGGGCAGCCTAAAGGCTGGACTCCAACGTTGAGTCCGCACCGTGACTGACCACTTGTTTCGGAGAGCCGCCAATGACCCTCATGGTGACGGCAATCATGAAGACCGTGTGCGCAGTCCTCTCGCCCCGAGGGCTTCCGCGACCCCTGTTGGCAGCGGTGCTCGCGGTGCTCGCGGTGATCGGCGCTGCGGGTTGGGTGAACAACGCCCACGCCGCCGATCCACCGAACATCGTGTTCATTCTCGCGGACGACCAGGGGTGGCATCAGGCCGGTTGCTACGGCAGCCAGTTTTACGAGACGCCCAACATTGACCGGCTGGCCGCCGCCGGGATGAGATTCACCGACGCGTACGCGGCCTGTCCAGTCTGCTCGCCGACCCGCGCCAGCATCATGACCGGCAAGTATCCGGCCCGGCTGCACTTGACCGATTACCTTCCCGGATCTCCCCCCAAGGAAGGTGCGCCCAAGCCCGTCACGAAGGAAAAACTGCTGACGCCGGACTGGGCGAAGCAACTGCCGCTCGCAGAGATCACAATTGCGGAGGTGCTCAAGTCCGCCGGATACGCCACGGGACACTTCGGCAAGTGGCACCTCAACAAGGATAAGCGATACCGGCCGGGGCGACCTGGCGATCCCGGATCGCAGGGGTTCGACGATGTGCTGACGACGCACAAGCCGGGAGCCGGACCGAAGAGCCGGTACGATAACGACGCCCACCACGTCCGCGAGATCACCGAGCGGTCACTGGCGTTCATTGGGCACAACCGTGACCGGCCGTTCTTTTGCTACGTGACCCACAATTCGATCCACCGCCCCGTCACGGAGCGAGAGGATTTGGTCGCCAAGTATAAGGCGAAGAAAGGGGCCGATCGTCCTGAGCACAATCCGGTTGTGGCGGCGATGGTGGAAACGCTCGATCGCAGCGTCGGCGAGATATTGGACCGGCTCGACGAATTGAAACTCACCGACAACACGCTCGTCATTTATTTTTCGGACAACGGCTGCATGTGGGGGCCGCAGGTGCTCAAACCGCTGCGCGGCGGCAAAGCCCAACTGTACGAGGGGGGAATTCGCGAGCCTTTGATCGTGCGCTGGCCGGGAGTCGTCGAACCCGGTTCCGTGTGCGACACGCCCGTTTCCAGTATCGACTTCTTCCCCACGCTGGCGGAATGTATCGGCCAGAAGGTGACCGACCCGGACGTCGACGGGGTGAGCCTGCTGCCGTTGCTCCGTCAGAGCGGCGGGCTCGGCCAAAGGTCTCTGTTCTGGCACTATCCCCATTACCACAGATTCAGCATGGCGCCCGGCGGAGCCGTGCGGCGGGGCCGTTACAAGCTGATCGAGTGGTTTGAGAAGAGCATCGATGGCATCGACACACCCGGAGCACTCGAACTGTTCGACCTCGATGAAGACATCAGCGAGCAGCACAACCTTGCTCAACAACGCCCCGAACTGGCACAAGCCCTGTATCAGGAACTCAAGGAATGGCGCGAGCGGGCCGGTGCCCAGCCGATGGCCCGGAACCCCGCGGCGAAGCGCTGAATGACGGAGCTTGATCCTGCGATGCTCTTAGTCAGTCATCCGAGACTCATCGATTCGGCGACTCAAAGCCCTGCGAGCGAGCGGCAGAACAGACAGACGGCACAGACAGACCGTGGGTCCGTTACTCCGTCGACGTTTGCCGCAGAGTAGAAAGGAACCGCGGACAAAGCGAATGCCGGCGGATCGGCGCGGGTTGGCCAAGCCACGTAAACCGATCCGCCATGAACCGCTTAGCAGCCCGTTGAAAAACTCATTCTGACTGCAAGCGGTCAAAACTCGTCAGCTCGGCGTCGCCAACTCTCGACGTATCTAGGGATATGTCTGCGATTCGGCTCCTTGATCTGACGAGTTTTGCCGCGCTCTCGCCGACGAAGC
>JAJDEI010000272.1 GCA_029259845.1 Planctomycetaceae bacterium
TCTTTTCCCGAGAGCACCCACAACCCAGACGCCGGCGAATTCCTACCAAATTCCCAACACGGAGGCCCCTCCAAAACCACGGAGAGACACTCCCCCCCCCGAAGAACGCCTTGACTTCGGACTTCCTATCGGTGCCACCCACAGGAATGGGGTTTGAAACAGCCTCTTCGCCCGGAGGCAACGCCGGCGGCGAACCGCCGACAATCCCTCCATCGTGAAAAGCACATTCGCCCTGCAGCGGAGAGATGTCTCCTTGGACATGTTCGCCAGGAAAGCGTAGAGTGGATGCATTGGTTCGCGTGTTGGGAAGAAGAGCCTCGCCGCCGCTATGCGGCCGTCTGGGAGCCCGGCGCGATCGCACTACAAGCAAACCGCGTGCAGATGAATGTCCGTGCCGTCCGACATGTTTGAATCGTTGGCGAACCCCATCGTCCCCATGCTGGCATACATCGGTCCCGGTGCCGGCTTCACGTTTCTCAGTTCGTTTCTCGTGCTGTTCGCAGCGATCGGGCTACTGATGCTTTCAGTAGCCACGTGGCCAATCCGCTTTGTGCTGCAGTGGATTCGCCGCTTCCGCGGAGGGGTCTCCGGCGGCATCGGGCGGGTCGTCGTGGTGGGGCTGGACGGGCTGGACCCGCAGCGGGTCCGCCGGCTGATCGACGAAGGCCGGCTTCCTCACTTCAAAGAACTCAGAGACCGCGGAACACTCACCGATCTCAAGACGACACTCCCGCCCATCTCTCCGGTCGCCTGGTCTTCGTTCATGACGGGCGTCAATCCCGGCAAACACAACATTTACGACTTTTTGAATCGCGACCTCCGCAGCTATTTGCCAGAGTTGTCCTCGGCAAAGGTCGACTCGGCAAACGCGCATTCCTTTTTGTCCCGGCTCGGGCTTCTCAGTTCGCCGGTTCGCATGCTCCGCAAGAGCCAACCATTCTGGCGGGTGCTCGGGCAGCATGGTGTTTTCAGCACGATCCTTCGCGTGCCGATCACGTTTCCTCCGGAGAAATTCTTCGGCTTGTCGTTGTCGGCGATGTGCACGCCCGATTTGCGGGGCACGCAGGGCACCTTTACGATGTATTCGTCGAACGAGGCAGAGTGTGAGAACAGCTCCGGAGGCGTCTGGACGCATGTGACGCCGGTGGAGGGCCGCATCGACACGACCTTGGCCGGTCCTCCGAACGAGTCGGGACGGCCGACGTCCGATCTGGAAGTTCCGCTGGTCCTGAAGCTCGATCCGCGTGAGAACAGTGCCGTGCTCACCCTCTGCGGGCAGACGATTGACCTGCGTGCGGGAGAGTATTCGGAGTGGGTCCGGGTCACGTTTCGCTGCGGATGGCTGAAGAACGTGCACGGCATCTGCCGCTTTCGCCTCGAATCGGCCGCCCCCGCGTTCCGGCTGTATGTGACCCCGATCAACATCGACCCGGAGCGGCCGGCGATGGCGATCTCCGTGCCGCTGTATTACTCGCTTTACCTTTCCAAGCTGCATGCGTCGTTCGCGACGCTTGGTTTGGCGGAAGACATGTGGGCCTTGAATTCCGGTGCGATCGATGAGGCGGCCTTCCTCGAGCAGGCGTACGACATCCATCAAGAACGAGAGGCCATGTTCTTCGACGCGCTCCGGCGAACGCGGCGAGGGTTGTGCGTGTGCGTGTTTGACGGGTCGGATCGCATTCAGCACATGTTCTCTCGGCATGATCGCAAAGACCATCCCGCGAACGCCGGCCGGGACACACAGCGCCACGCGGACGTCATCGATGACATGTACGACCGGATGGACGAACTTGTCGGCCGCGTGCTGCGGGCCATCGACGATGACACGGTCCTGATGGTCCTTTCCGACCACGGCTTTTGCGACTTCAGCCGCGCCATGAACGTGAACGTCTGGTTGCGGAAGCATGGCTTTTTAGTGCTCAGGGAGGGCGCGACGCCGGGGGACTACTTTGCCGGCGTCGACTGGTCGCGGACCCGTGCCTACGCCTTTGGTTTGAACGGAATCTATCTGAACAAGGTGGGACGTGAATCTCAGGGAATCGTGACGCCCGAGGAGGCCGCAGGCTTGCGTGCGGACATCGCGGACAGGCTCCGCGGCGTGACCGACGCGGAACGAGATTGCCGGGCGATTCGCGAGGTCTACGACAGCCGGCGGGCCTATTCCGGGCCATATGTCGAAAATGGACCGGATCTCGTCGTCGGCTTTGAGAAAGGGTATCGTGTCTCATGGGAGACGGCAGTGGGGCGTACCGACGGACCGTTGTTTCTGGACAACACGCGATTCTGGAGCGGTGACCATTGCGTGGATCCGGAATTGGTCCCCGGCATCTTCCTGTCAAACCGGGACTTCAGCGATACACAGCCGTCGATCATGGATCTGGCGCCGACGATTCTCAAGTTGTTCGGGATTCCGATTCCTGACTACATGGACGGCAACCCGATGACGTATGGCGATGTGCCGGCTGCGTCCGTGGAGAACGGCGAGGAGTTGGCGACCAGTCCCGTGGAGATCTCTGCATGAAGACGACTTGTCAGCCTTGGAAGCATGGCGTGTCGCGCCGCCGATTCCTGCAAGCGGCCGGTACCGCGGCGTTGGCGGGCGGATGCGGGAGTGGCCGGCCCTCCGGTCGCTCTGAAAGCCTTTTTACGCGGATGATCGTGCTCGGTGTTGATGGCATGGACCCCAAACTGATTGAGCAGTTCGTGGGGGAAGGACGAATGCCGAATTGTCGCCGGCTGATGCAAGAGGGTTCATTTCAGCGGCTGGGGACCATCGCGCCCCCGCAAAGCCCGGTCGCCTGGTCGAGTTTCATTTCCGGCACGAACCCCGGCGGTCATGGGATTTTCGATTTCATCGCCCGCGATCCCAAGACGATGCTGCCGTTTCATTCGATTGCACAGACCGAACCGGCCTCGGGAATGGTCCCGTTAGGCCGATGGCAGATTCCCCTCTCCCCTGGTCGGATTACCAACCGCCGCCGCGGAGAGACCGTGTGGGTTCACCTGGAACAGCATGGTATCCCCTGCACCGTCTTTCGGGTTCCGGTGAATTTCCCTCCTTCGGAATCCGAAGCGACCACGCTCTCCGGCATGGGGACGCCCGATCTGCAAGGGGGCTATGGAAGTTTCACGTACTTTACGGACGATCCTGCGCGGCGTTCTCGCGATGTGTCAGGCGGACGGATCGAGCACGTGACCGTGAACACGCACGTCGTGGAGTGCAGCCTCAAGGGGCCGCAGAATGGCTTCCTCGCTGAGACAACCCGTTCGGATATCCCGTTCCGCGTGTATCTGGATCCGCAGCGGCCGTTGGCCAAGATCGTGATTGCGGATACGGAACTGGTGTTGCGGGAAGGCGAGTGGAGCGACTGGGTCGTCGTCAAGTTTCCCATGCTGCCTTATGTTGCGGACGTGTCGGGCATCTGCCGGTTCTTTTTGAAGCAGGCCGCGGACGGCTTCGGGCTGTACGTCTCGCCGGTCAACATCGATCCGGCGGACCCGTCGCTCCCCATTTCGACGCCGCCGGATTATGCGAAACGGCTCGTGCGGGAAATGGGCTACTTTTACACGCAGGGCATGATCGAGGATACCAGCGCGCTTTCGGCCGGTGTCCTGTCCGATGACGAATACCGCGAACAGTCGACGTACGTGATCGACGAGCGGATGCGGTTTTTCGAACACGAGCTGGAACGATTCGAGGACGGATTTCTGTTTTACTACTTCTCGTCGCTCGATCTGAATTCCCATGTCTTTTGGCGGACGCGCGACCGCGAGCATCCCGCCTATTCCGAGCAACTCGCGGCGGCTCATGGCGATTTCATTCCGGAACTGTATGCGAAGATTGACCGGGCCATCGGACAGGCGATGGAGCGTGCCGACGAGCGGACGTTGCTGTTGGTCATGTCGGATCACGGGTTCACGTCGTTCCGGCGGCAGTTCAATCTGAACTCCTGGCTGATGGATAACGGTTATGTCCGCTCGAAGAATCGCGGGCCGCGGGGCGAGGCGAGTTATCTGCTCGATGTCGACTGGCGGGGAACCCGGGCCTACGGGCTGGGAATCAACGGGCTGTATCTCAACCGGGAGGGACGCGAAGCGGACGGAATCGTCGCTCCGGGGCGGCCCGCGGACGAACTCATGCAAGAACTGATCACGCGATTAAAAGAGGTCCGCGATCCCGAAAACGGCCAGCAGGTGATTGCGGACGTGTCTCGGGCCGATGAGATTTACGAGGGGCCGTATCTCGAGGACGCTCCCGACCTAATTGTCTCCTACAACGACACTTACCGTGCCTCGTGGGACACCGTGCTGGGTGGGTTTCCGAAAGAGCATTTGCTCGACAACACTGATGCCTGGAGCGGGGATCACTGCGTCGATCCTCGGATCGTGCCGGGCGTCTTGCTGAGCAACCGGCCGATTCGTCACAATGATCCGGACCTGACCGACCTGGCCCCGACGATTCTTTCGGCGTTTGGCGTCCCGGTTCCTGCGGCGATGACCGGCCGTAACCTGCTTTGAACGGCTCAGTCCCATCGGGCCCCAATCGCCGTCGAGCAATAGACGTTTGAAACGACCTGCTGACAGAATCCGCACCAAATCCGGCACTGGAGTTTTCGAGAGGCAAATATGTTCGGTCCGAAAGTGAAGCTTCAGGCGGGATTGTACGACCGTCTGAAGCAGACTGCGGCTGCCGCCGGTTACTCGACCGTGGATGAATTCATCATTCATGTGCTGGAACGGGCCGCTGCAGAGACGGAATGCGTCGAATCGGAGGCGGAGGTCCGCAAGCGATTGCAGGGGCTGGGGTACATCGATTAACAGCCATGCGGTACGCCAACCTTGCCCTCAACACGGTCTTCGATCTGCTGTTGTCTCCGTTCCGCGGGGAGAATCCCTGGCCCGGAATGATCGTGGTGTCGTTTGTCACGGCGGCCCTGTTCGTTTGGCTTTTCCGATCCTGTTCTGACCAACAGGCGTTGAAGCGGAGCAAGGGACGGATGCTCGCACGGGCTCTCGAGCTGCTGCTGTACCGGCATGATATGGTCGTCAGTCTGACGGCCTTTCCCCGTATCGTTGTCGCGAATGGGCGTTACCTGATCACACTGCTGCGACCGTTCGTCCTCGCCCTCGTGCCCAGCATCTTGTTATTGATCCAACTTGCAGGCTGGTACGAGTATCGCCCGTTCGCCTTCGGCGAGCCGGTTCTCTTAACGGTTGACTTTGCGGACCAGTCGCCCGTAATGAGCGAAGAGGTCGAATTGCGGCCCTCTGACGGTCTCAAGGTTGAAACCGAGAGCCTGCGCATCCCGTCGCTGAACGAGATCAGTTGGCGGTTGCGTGCCCAGTCCGCCAGCTCCACATCGGTGGTCGTTGGAGTTGGCGGCCTCTCGCTTGCGAAGGAGATTGCCATCGGCAGCGGGATGCGGAGGATTTCCGACCGCCGTGTCCGCGCCGGGTTTTGGAACGAGCTGGTCCATCCGGGGGAGCCGCCCCTGCCTCGGGATGGCCCGGTCGAATCGATCCGTGTGCGTTATCCCCGACGGCAGCTTTTCCTCGGCGGCACTGAGGTTCACTGGCTGCTTGCGTTCCTCGTGCTGACGATGCTCTTCGGGCTGTTGTTCGGGCGCTTGCTGAAGGTGAGCTTTTAGAGAACCCGTCTTTCCGATGCCTTTCCTCTGTCGGACCGATCCATGATTACTATCGTCTCCGGGCTCCCGCGTTCGGGCACTTCCCTGATGATGCAGATGCTTGCCGCAGGGGGGATGCGCGTGCAAGCCGACGAATTGCGTCCGGCCGACACACACAATCCCCGTGGATACTACGAAGACCGCCGCGTGAAGTCGTTGGATGTTGATAACACGTGGGTCGCCGAGGCGGACGGGGCCGCCCTCAAGGTGGTTTCACTCCTGCTGTACGAACTGCCCGACGATCTGCAGTATCGTGTCCTGTTCATGCGACGGAATCTGGAGGAGGTCCTCGGTTCGCAACAGAAGATGCTCGCGACGCGCCCCGAGGCCGCACCAACGACCGACATGCGTTTGCACTTCGAGCGGCACCTCGAACGCCTGAGCGACTGGCTCCCCCGGCAGAAGCATCTCGAATTCCTGGAGATCGATTACCGCAGCGTGATCGACGATTCCCACGCTGTGGCCGTGTCAGTCGCGAGTTTCGTGGAGCAGGACCTCGAGATCGACGCGATGGCATCGGTCGTCGATCCGTCCCTGTATCGGCAACGACACGGGTGACAATCCGCGCATGCAGCCAATCACGGATTGTCGGGGGAAACCGCGAAGACGGCTTCAATCCCGACAGGCACGTTGAGTGCCAACGATCCCATGCCGGCAACTCCCTCAATAAACTCAGCATCTGGAACGACAGGGTGGCCTACCCGGCGAATTATCGCGAATGTTTTTACACAATCGGGGGACTGTCGGCGGTTCGCCGTCGGCGTTGCCTCCCGGCTGACAGGAACCGTGGATTGGCGTTCGCCCGGAGCCAACGGCGACGGACGGCATCGGTGCGACGCCCCACCTTCAATAGAACGTTTGCCCCGCCCGGCGGATCAGGGCCATTCAGAGTTTCACTTTGGAGAAGACCGACCGGGACAAGCTCAATGGTAACCCGAAGCGTCAGCGAGGAAGCGAACGTGAGTGAGCGATTCGTTTCTCGCTTACGCTTCGGGTTACGAGGTTGCCCAGCTTCCATCTTTGAACAGCCCTGTCCGGCGAATGCCGTGGCGTGCTGTGCTGCCGACGGAGTGGTACAATCAAGTTTCTCATGATGCTTTCTCTGAACCCACTGCCGTCTCTCGGGGGATTCCGATGCTACTCAATCGCCTCGGCGTGACTCATTCGCTGATGTTCGGTCTGACGGGCTTCTGGCTGTGGACGTCTCTCCTGAGGACCGCTGAGATTGCCGCAGCGGAGACGAAGACGCCGAACGTCGTCGTGTTTCTCGCGGACGATCTTGGTTGGGGGGACCTCGGTTGTTACGGCCATCCCCGGATCAAGACGCCCCACCTCGATGAGTTCGCCACGCAGGGGGTCCGCTTCACGCAGTGCTATTCGGCGTGCGGAGTTTGTTCGCCGTCACGCTCGTCGATCCTCACCGGGCGGACGCCGTTCCGCAACGGCGTGTATCGCTGGGTGCCCGAAGCGCCCCGTCCAGGAAGTCACGTCTATCTCCGCACAAGCGAAATTACGATCGCCGAACTGTTGAAGGAACGGGGCTACGAGACCTGCCATGTCGGCAAGTGGCATCTCAACGGCGACTTCAACTCGCCCCATCAGCCGCAGCCGGACGCCCACGGATATGACTACTGGTTCGCGACGCAGAACAATGCCGCGCCGACGCATAAGAACCCGGTCAACTTTGTCCGCAACGGCGAAGCAGTCGGTCCGCTGACCGGGTACTCCGCGCTGCTCGTGGTGGACGAGGCCATCGGGTGGCTGAGCGAACACCGGGCGACGGATAAGCCGTTCTTCCTGGCTGTCTGGACGCACGAGCCGCATCTGCCGATCGAGTCCGATCCGCAATATCAAAAACTGTACGCCGACCTGCCGATCGGATTCCGGCAGCATCACGGCAACGTCACCCAGATGGACGCCGCGTTTGGCAACCTGATGCACGCGCTGGACCGGCAAGGCCTCGCCGAGGAGACGGTCGTCTTCTTCACGGCGGACAACGGTCCGGAGGGGGACGGCAAGGGTGACCCGAAGCACCCCGGTTCCCAAAGGGACCGCACCCGCGGATCGACCGGCGGCTTGCGCGGACGGAAGCGGGCTGACTTTGAAGGGGGCATCCGGGTGCCGGGGATGGTCCGTTGGCCGGAGCACATCAAGCCGGGAACCGAGTCGCACACACCGGTCATCGGCAGCGACATCTTCGCGACGGTTTGCGACATCGTCGGCATCCCGCTGCCGGATGACCGCGTCATCGACGGTGCCAGCATGCGGCCCGCCTTCACCGGCGAACCGGTCCAACGCACCAAACCGCTCTACTGGCGGACACACATCTCGCCCAAGGACAACCGCGTCGCGGTCCGGGTTGGTGATTGGAAGGTCGTGGCGGATGAGACACTCACCGAGTTCCTGCTGTTTGACATGCGGGAGGATCCCGAGGAGTCGTCGGATGTCTCTGCCGCCCACCCCGAGGTGTTTGGACGGATGAAACAGACACTCCTGGACATGGACCGCGAAGTGCTCAATGACGGCCCCGACTGGTGGAAAGAAGACGCCCGCTCCGGCGTCGCCCGCCTGCGGTGATGACGTGTTTGCGGATGCCCCTGTTGTTTGCGGATGCCCCGGAGGTGCGGCCCTCTCTCGTCGCGAATCTGCGTAATCGGAGAGGCCGGGGGCCCGCACCAAACCGAGATTGGCACCGGCCACTTTCGCGGAACTCGGTCCTGAATCGAATCCTAACGATCTTGTCCGTCGTTGCTGATGAGACGGATTTCGTCCCCGCTGAGCGCCCGTCGATAAAGCCGCAGATCGCTCAGCCGTCCGTTGAAGTGATCCGTGCTGCCGAAGCCGATGCGAAGCGGTTGGCCGTTCGAAAGGTCGTACTCGTTGGGCGAGAAGCGGGTTGAAGCCGCGACGGGCTGACCATCAATGTACAGCTTGAGTTGGCCGGATTCCCGCACGGCGGCGATGCGACGCCAACCCGGCTCCAACACATGGTCGTGCGTCACGTTTCTGCCGATTTCGACGGAGCGGACATGCCCGGACGGCAGCGTGCCGGCGAACAGGCGGCCGCGATAAACGGCCATCGTCCACACCCGGCGGTATTTCACATCCGGCGTCAGATCGAGCCGGGCGATCTTCGACCAGCGGTCGTCTCCGTCATACCGATAGACCTCCGCCAACGGCAACGTCCCGGCGTACATCTTTCCGTTATAGACCGCCAGAGGCATGGTTTCCCGTTCGTTACCGAGCCGGCCGACGTTATGCCATGTCTTCCCGCCGCCGTAGCGGTACACCCGGGCGTGCGGCCATTCGCTCACGTACAACTCGCCGTTGTACGTCGCGAACCCGTACGTCTGTGTCGCTCCTTCAATGACTCCCAGGTGCTCCCATTGCTCTCCGTCAAAACGATACACGGCCCCCTCGTCATAGCCGGTCGCATAGATGTGTCCGTTGTGAACCGCAAGCGACTCGACCCGCTTGCCATCCGGCGTGCCGCAGGACGTCCAACTCGTGCCGCCGTCATACCGGAAGAAGCCCGCCGGGGCATACATCGAACTTGCGTACAACTTCCCGCGAAACACGACCATGCCGTTGATCGCAGCGACGTCCGGCAGTGTCCCGCAGGACACCCATCGATCGTCGCCGTCATAGCGATAAACCGTCCCGCCGGCGTGGGGGTTCTCGGATTCCGACAGCGCGGAGCCCGCCAACCGGTACTTGCTAGCGGCGACGTACAGGTTGCCGTCGTGCACAGCAAGGCAGGACACAGCGTTACATCGGTCCGGCGCTCCGCAATCGGCCCAGCGGCTGCCGTCGAAACGGAACACGCGGCCCGCCTGGCCCGACCCGGCCTCACATGTTCCCGCGAACAGTTGGCCGTCGAAGACCGCCATTCCAAAAATCAGCACCGCCTTGCCGAGCTGTCCGTGATCGGCCCATTCGCCCGGCTGGCTGCCGTTGTCGATCCCAAAATGCACGTTCCGCCAGTTGGGCTGGCTCGACGTCACGCCCGGCCGGCTGTCGATTCCGAGGCGAAATCCTGTGCGAGCGACCGAGTCGTACTGGCTGATGATTTCACCGGGCAGATCGTCGAGTTTGTCTGCGAGGTGAACTCGGACGAGAACCGAGAAGTCGCCCGTCCCCAGCGACGGGAGCAACGACGACGGCACTTCCAGGGCCGACGTCCGCCCATCAAACCCGGCCGCCGTCTGTGGCCCGCCGTCGGGACCGATTGCCTGGAAATCGACTCCCGCCCCCACGGCATGCCGGCCGTGGACCGACGAGTCGTGTGCATCTCCGTTGAACCTCCAGTGTCCAATCAGCGCGTCATCGGCCGCAAAGGCCCGGGGGCTCGCGGAATGCCACACAAGCAGCGTTGTCATCAACAGCAAACGGGCAGTCATGGAGCGAATCCAGGGAGGTCATGGTGTTGGTTGGTCGATGCGGCTCTCAACACAAGCCTTCGTCAGCCAGGCAGGCCAGCATCTGCGCATCAATCCGAAGCCGCGCCCCAACCAGTTGGCTGCATGCGTGCATCTGAGCCATTCCCACGGGCTGCGCCAAGTCGGACGCGCGGCATGTGACGAATTGGAGTGAAGTTCCTAGCCGGGGGGCGAGTCTCCGAACGAGCCGAGAGAAGGATCGTTCGTGGGCCGCTTTCAAGACGACCGCCCCACTCATCGCCACCGAAACATTGTGGAACCAATGACGTCGGACCAACGACGTGGGGCGTGTCGGCGAACCAAATTGCGGCGAGCAAGAGTTCGAATGCCAAGACAGTGCCTGAGTGCCGGGCGACAACGTGTCCCAAGGTCTTGCACCCGGCCCACGGTCTCACGATTGACGACCTCGAAAAGACGCTGACAGCAAGTGCCGCAGTTCTCCGTGACACCGCAAGCCCGGCCACCGGACCCCGTTGGAAAACTCCTGTTCTCCGAGGAGCGGCGACTGCGTGAGATGCGTTGTCGGAACGTCAAGTGCCCACTGCTGGACTCGAACGGTCTGCACTTTCCAGCATGGAATTGCAAGAATTGGAATCCGGCGCTGCGAAATCCGGTGCAGTTGGGGCACGAAACGGCCCTGGGGACGTGTCGGTTGCGGGCAGTGAAGACGCCACCGAGTGCCACGACGATCGGACGCAGGACCCCGGCGGGGACACGCGGCTCAAGGTCCTCGCCGAAGCGCTCGCCTCGCTCTCTGAGACCGACAGGGCGCGTCTGGCGGCCATGCTGCGGGGGTGATGGGAACAGTCGACTTGTTTCCGTCCACTCCCAAGAACGACTGTTTCTTTGATGCCCGAAGACCGCTGGAGAAAAAGGAATGGAATTGGCCACCGACCCCGAAATCGCTGCATGCGATCAAGAGCGGGTCCTGCGTGAGATCAGGAATGCCAAGAAGGCCGCTTGGGGGCTCGGTGATTTGAATCTGGTCATGCGGGCCATCGACAGGGAGATCAACATCCTCGGCCTTGACGAGCGGAGCAGGCTGGAAGAGCACCTACGGCAGCAAGAGTCGAAGGTAGTGAACCTGATGAAACGCTTCATGGAGTTCACGTTCGAGTACATCGACGACGCGGAACACCCAAAACGCAATCCACCGGCGATTCGAGCAAATGTTCGGCCCGAGGCCGCCGGAGACGAGAGACTTGGAAGCGCCCACCCGCCGCAGGGCGAATCCGTCCGATCGTGGGGCTCGCTTTTTTCCGGTGGCTGGGGCGTTGTTGAGGCAACGAATACGTTTCCTCAGACCGAACACTGGGGCCGTGGCGCGGTTCGTTCATCGTCCACAGCCCCAGAGTTCCGAGCGGCTGATCAATCATCGGTTCCAGAACGCCCCAGCCACACGCGCCCTTGAGCGGATGCGCCCGAGTCGGAGTCTGATCTGCGCATCCGTGGCGATGGCTCCGCGTCGCTTCACGAATTCTTCTGCGACCGACCGGGGCTATCCCAATGCGTCGGAGGGCATTGGATCGGTCGGACTGGACACAATCTCGAAGCCGAGGTCTTCGATCATGCGGAAGTCTTCGGGGGCCTCTTGCCCCTTTGTCGTGAGGTAGTCGCTGACGAACAGGCTGTTGGCGGCGTACAGGCCCATCGGCTGCAGCGACCGCAGGTGGACTTCGCGCCCCCCGGCGATACGAATCTCTTTCGACGGATGGGCCATCCGCAGCAGACACAGCACCTTCAGGCAGTACCGCGGGTTGAGCACATGCAGGTCTTCGAGCGGCGTGCCTTCAATGGCGTGCAGGAAGTTGACCGGAATCGACTCCACGTTAAGGCCGCCGAGTTCCATGACGACGTCGACAACGTCCTCATCGGTCTCGCCCATGCCGACGATCAAACCGCAACACAGCTCCATGCCGGCGTCGCTCGACACCCTCAACGTGTCCAGCCGCTGCTGATAGGTGTGCGTCGTGCAGATGTCGTCGTAATACCGGCGGCTGGTGTTCAGGTTATGGTTGATCCGGTCAACACCCGCCGAGGCCAAACGCTCCGCCTGATGCGGCTCCAGCAGGCCGAGGCACGCGCAGATGTGCAGGCCAAGCTCCTGTTTGATCTTCTGGACGACGCCGGCGACGTGCTCGACTTCCCGGTCGGACGGCCCGCGGCCACTGGCGACGATGCAGTAGGTCTTCGCCTGATTGGCCTTCGCCCGCCGGGCTCCGTCGAGCAGTTTTTCCTCGTTGAGCCACGCGTACTTTTCGATGGGCGCTTCGGAAAGCTTCGACTGCGAGCAGTAGCCGCAGTCTTCCGGGCAGAGGCCGCTCTTGGCGTTCTGGAGGTAATAGAGTTGGACCTTGCGGCCGAAATGTGCCCGGCGAACACGAAACGTCGCCGCCAGCAGCTCGACCAAATCCTCATCGGCAGCCCGGAGGATGGACAGGCAGTTTTCGCGGGTCAGGCGATGGCCGGCGAGAACCCCATCGGCAAGATCGTCCCACAACGGCCGGCAAACAGATCCAGGCATTCCCCAAGACTCGCAAAAAACCAACAAGGATGACAGTGAGATCCGGCGTTCACGCAACAGAGTGGCCGTTCGCCGTCCGGTGCCGGACGGCACGAGGCGGCAACCGTCCTGCGACGATTTTCCGTCCCGACGATCCGGGAAAAGTGAAGAAACGATGATCGAATGCCACTCAATACGGCTTCGCGCCGACTCCGATTCGACGGGAATCGCAGTGTAGTGCCCGCACGAAGCGGATGCCACAGTCGCCGAAACCTCCCCTGTTAGCGAGAGTTTGCCGCCTTCTCCGCTTGTACGTCTTTCTTCTACTTTCGGCGATTGACAGCTTGCGACGGTCGATCAGTTACTTGGGACAACGTTGCGCTTGACGTTGCAGGGGCGTTGCAGGGGGCCAGTCAGGAAGACCAGCCCCGGACCGCAGCGACCATCACCGGAAACAGGGAGGTTTCTGCACTTCGCAGAACCAGAAATTCTGGCGAGGCGACAGGTCGCTCAATCGCATCGCAGGGAGGAAACCAATGCAAAAGCTCTCACGGGCAACATTTTTCCTGGCCGGACTGGCCGTCGCGCTGGCCGCCACACAGGGAAAAGCAGACAACTGGCTGACCGACGACCTCGACGAGCCCTGGGATCTCACCGATCAGATTCTGGGCGAAGACTCCGACGTCGACATCGGTGGTTGGACCCAGTTCGGCTACACCAACAAGTCCGACGGTGTGTTCAACACGCATCCGGATCACCTCGACTTACAGCAGGGCTACTTGTACCTGGAAAAGCTCGCTGACGGCAGCGAAGGGTTGGATTTCGGCGGACGCATTGACGTTATGTATGGGACCGACGCCCAAAACACCCAGGCGTTCGGGAACAATCCCGGCGAATGGGACTTCATGAACGGCTTCGATCAGGGGGTCTACGGCTGGGCCCTGCCCCAGGCGTACCTGGAAGCTGCCTATGGAGACTTGAACGTCAAGGTCGGCCACTTCTACACGCTGCTCGGTTACCAGGTCGTGCCCGCGACAGGCAACTTCTTCTACAGCATCCCGTTCACGTTCAACTTCAGCGAAGCGTTCACGCACACCGGGGCGCTCGCGTCGTACACTGCGAACGAGAATATCACCCTTCACTTAGGGTGGGTTGCGGGATGGGACACCGGCTTCGATCAATTCAACGGTGGCAACGCGATCCACGCGGGGGCGATCGTTACTCCCACGGACGACCTCACCGTGACGTATATGCTCACGGCCGGCAATCTCGGCTGGATCGGCAAAGGGTATACCCACGCGATCGTCGCCGACTGGGTCATCTCTGAAGACTGGGAGTACGTGTTCCAGAGCGATCTTGTCGGCGTCGATTCGGTCGGCGGCGGACACTACGACACGATCGGCGTGAACCAGTACCTCTATTACACGATCTCCGACAAGCTCAAAGCCGGCGGTCGTGTGGAATGGTGGAAAGCGGACGGCGTGTCCTATAACGAGATGGCGTTTGGCGTGAACATCCTGCCGACGGCCAATCTCCGCCTCCGTCCGGAAATTCGCTACAACTGGGCGCCCGGAACCACGACGGCCACCAATCCGTTTGGCATTCCGATCAACCAGACGATCTTCGGAATCGACGCGATCCTCACATTCTGATCTCCGGCTTTCTCATCGGACGTATTAACGTCCGAATGACTGCCCAGTCGAAAAGGCTCCCGGTGTCCAACATCGGGAGCCTTTTTCCGTTCCGGCGCCGCGGCAGCCTCGCCCTCCCGGTCGGACCAAGACGGAACTGTCGGGCAGACGCAATCAATCAGCCGGCGTGAAGGGCAGCGCGGGCGTTGAATGCACGCGAGGTTCGTGCTCGCCCTGGATCGCGGCAATTCGCCCGGAAACCACCGCCACCGCATCGCTCGAGTCGTGAATCCCCAGCAAGACCTCGGTGGTGAATGTCTCTTCCGGGGCAAGCCGCCGCACGCGTCCTTCGGTCCGCTCAAAGGCCTTGAAGTTGGGAAAACTGCTCCCCGGTTCGAGACCCGTCACATACCCATCTGCTTCCGGATGCGTGCACTTCCAGAGTGTGAAGTACGGCAACGGCCCGGTGTCAAAATCGACGGAGAAGCCGCGATCCGCGGCTGCGTTCTTGAGCAGGACAGGACAACGCCCCTGTGGATCGCTGCGCGCCTCGAACAAGTACACCTTCTCGGCGTAATCGGGCGTCGGGCCGACGTAAGTGTCAAATGTTTCGATCCCTTCTGCGGCCCGGCCATCGCGCGGCGACATTGCCTCGAAGGGACACTCGATGCGGGAGCCTGCCTCCAAGAACGGCGGACCCACGTTGATGTGATACAGCAGTTCCAGTTCGGTCTCACTTGCCCCCCGATTCTGCACCTCATCCTGAATGGCGATTGACCGGCTGCCGGCAGAGAGCGTGAGCGTTGAAGTGAGCCGCAATTGGGGACCAAACAGACACGATTCGTCGCAGATGCCCCGGACCCACAACGTTTGGGACTCCGGGTTAACGCCGACTTCAACCGTGTGGGCCGGGAGGTTGGCGATGCGTCCATGCAGAGTGACCTGCGACTCGACCGCGGATGAGGCTCCGTCGTCGATGCCGGGCGGGCCGATGAATGACAACCCGCACCGGCACAGCAGCTCGTTAAATCCGTCCAGCCAACCGAGCCCGTTGCGTGCGGCCAACTCCACCTGCCGCGGGTGGACCGGACTCTTCACCGGCGAATCCCATCCGACCGGGATGCCGTTGAAATCGGCCTTCCAAACGCCCATGCCCCGCGTGGGCAGGACGGACACCGTCAAAGGTCCATTGCAGAGTTCGACGACGTGGACGCCCTCCGAGACGCCGCCCCGCAGCACACGCTGGCGGATCGACCACTCACCGGGCAAGGCGAGCCCGCTCGTTTTCCAGTCAAGCAACGTGGAATCGGTGACAGCCGTCGTATGCTGCGGACTGACGAGGGTGACTTGCTGATGCGTCATCAGATCGCTTCCGGAGATGGCGGGGGGATCGATCCTCGATCAAAGCATTTCGCCTGGCGGGCTCGATTGAGGCAACCAATGCACACGCCTAGCGTATCGCGACACAGCCGATGCAGCGAGGGTCCGGCTCTTTGGGCGATGAAGACGTCCCTGGCTCAGTTGAAAGTGGCGGTGTTGGTCTGGAGTTGTGTTGACGTTAGCTGGCTGTTATCTCTCGGGCAAGTTGCTGGTGCTGTTGCTGTTCGTCGGGGTGCACGAGCGGATTGTTGCACGTTGGTGCACGTTGGGGTCAGGCACGAATGGCACTTAATTCATTGTAAGTCGTTACGCGGCTTTTCGTTTGTAGTTCTGTCGTGGTTGCTGGAGGAGTTTGTATGGTTTGGGCCG
>JAJDEI010000273.1 GCA_029259845.1 Planctomycetaceae bacterium
TGAAACAAACCGGTGCCCGCTGGCGGGTCCGCCGCGTCAACCGCCTGGCGGGCCTCTGCTCGCTGATGGACAGCCACCCATGGAAAACCTACCGGCAAACCGCCTGAAAAACCAAACCGCCGAAATCCGCGCGTGCACCCATCGCCGTAGATCGCAATCGTCGTTTGTTGACGATTCGCCCGCAAGGTGACAGACTGGCAGGGACCAGAATCGGGTGCTTCCGTCCGATCGCGGTGTGCGATCATTTCCGGGTGGCTGGGGCGCTGTTGAGGCAACGGAAACGGATCCTCAGACAGAACACTGGGGCCGTGACGTGGTTCGTTCACCGTCCATAGCTCCAGAGTTCCATGCGTCTGGCCAATCCTCGATCTCAGATCGCCCCAGCCACCCCCGCCATTGAGCGGATGCACCCACCAGTATCAACGGTTCTCCCAGGAGATTTCCCACACATGCGACACGTGATTGTTGCCGCCACTTTGATCGCTTCGCTGTTTGTTGTTCGCTCGTCGACGAGTCATGCCGAGAACTGGCCCCAATGGCGCGGCCCGACCGGGAACGGGCTGTCGAACGAGTCGGGCATCGCCACCGAGTGGAGCCGGGACCGAAACATCGCCTGGCGGCTGCCGCTGCCCGGTCCTGCCGGGGCGACGCCCATCGTGTGGGAGAACCGCATCTTCGTGACTTCGTCGGTCGGTGCTGAGGAAGGAGCGGACCTCGTTCTGCTGTGCATCTCGACGGACGGCAAGGAACTGTGGCGTGCAACAGTCGGCAGCGGCAACCTGAACGCACGGACCACCGAAGGCAATTCCGCATCGCCCACGCCGGTCACGGACGGCAAGCATGTCTGGACGTTCTTCGGAACGGGTGTGCTCGCCTGTTACGACTTCAGCGGGAACGAAGTCTGGAAGTTCGACGTCCAGGACCGCTACGGCAAGATCGACATCCAATTCGGCATGTCCTCGACACCCGTGCTTGACGGGGAGCATCTCTACATGCAGCTCTTGCACGGCACATGGCGCGGCGACTACCTGGTGCAGAAGGCCATCAAACTCGACAAGAACACCGGCCGAGAAGTCTGGGCGGTCGACCGCAACACGGAACCGGGGATCAAATCGATCGACATGCAGGAGACGAAGCACTCCTATGCGTCGCCCATCTTCTACGACGACGGCCGGCAACAGTTTTTCGTCACTCACGGTGCCGACGCGACCGTCGGACATTCACCGGATGACGGGCACGAAATCTGGAGGCTGGGCGGACTGAACGGCCCCTCGTCGCTCAACTCCGGAGATTTCGACCCGACGTTTCGTTTTGTCGCTTCGCCCACGGCGATTCCCGGTACGATCGTCGTCCCGACCGCCAAACGAGGCCCCTCGGTTGCATTGCGCGTTGATGAAACGCTGACAGGACGCGTGGCCGAGCCATCCGATCACATTCGCTGGACCAACGACAAAACGCCCGACGTCTGCTGCCCGTTGATCGTCGACGGGCTCGTCTACTTCGTCCGCAAGAGCGGCCAGGTGTACTGCGTCGATCTGGGAACGGGCGACGAATTGTATTTCGAGAACACCCATCGCCAGCAGCATCGGTCCTCTCCGATCTACTGCGACGGCCGAATTTATAGTACGGCCCGGGACGGACACACCACGGTCCTCAAGGCGGGCCGCCAGTTTGAGATCGTCGCGGAGAACGACCTGGAGGAGACCATGACCGCCACCCCGGTCATCTCCAACGGCACCCTCTACATGCGAACGTATGACGCCCTGTACGCCATCCGCGCGAAATAGCGACGTCTCCACGCGCATCCGCGACAGCCACGCAGGGTCATTCAAGAATCCAGGATCGAGGTCCGGTTTCGAAGGGAATGCGATGAAGCAGGCGCGGCATGGCAATCGGCGTCTGACGGTCGTTGGTGCGGCGGTTGCGATGGCTCTGGCGACCGCCGCGGAAATGACCGCGACAGCTCAGGAGGAGCCGGCGGAGCCAGTGCGGGTCGAATTTCGTCGCGACATTCGGCCGCTGCTGTCGGACAAGTGCTTCCGCTGCCACGGTCCGGACGGCGAGCGTGAGTCGGAGTTACGACTGGACCAGGAGGCAAGCGCGAAGGCGGTCAGCGACGGCGAAGCGGCGATCGTGCCGTCTGATCCGGAGCGCAGCGTGCTGATCCGACGGATCGTCAGCGACGACCCGGATGAGCGAATGCCGCCGCCCGATTCGGGGTCCGAACTGTCTCCGGCGGAGATCGCGCTTGTCCGCCGATGGATCGCGGAGGGGGCGAGCTGGTCCGAACACTGGGCGTTTGCACCGCTTCTTGAAGGTCTCGTTCCGCAAGAGCCGTCCTCCTGGGCGAGCGGCCCGATCGACCGGTTCGTCAAAGAGAAGCGGACAATGGCCGGCCTGGAGCCGTCGCCCGTTGCTGACCGCCAAACTCTGATTCGCCGCCTGGCGTTCGATCTCACCGGGCTGCCGCCGTCGTCGCAGGACGTCGAGCAGTTTATCGGGGACGCACAGCCGGAGGCGTGGGAGCGGTTGGTCGGGCGTTATCTCGACAGCCCGGCTTTCGGCGACCGTTGGGGGCGGGTCTGGCTCGATCTGGCGCGGTACACCGATACGACCGCCGAATGGCTCGAGCACACCGGGCAGGCATGGTTGTACCGCGACTGGGTGATCGCCGCCTGCAACGAGGATCTCCCGTACGACCGGTTCGTCCGTCTGCAACTGGCGGCCGATGCGATGCCGGACGCGGAGATCGCCGACCTCCCGGCGCTCGGGTTCCTCGGGCTCAGCCCCACGTACTGGAAAGAACTGCGACTGGCCCCGGATCTCGTTCAGCGCATCGTCGCGGATGAATGGGACGAACGGATCGATGCGGTTTCTCGCACGTTTCTGGGGCTAACGGTCTCTTGTGCCCGCTGTCACGATCACAAATTCGACCCAATCACCAGTGAAGACTATTACGCCCTGGCAGGCGTGTTCGCCAGTTCCCAGTTGTCGAATCGGCTGTTGCTGCCCGCAGAAGAGGCAGCCCGTGTTAAGCAGGCGCGCGGCGAAATGCGGCAACTGGAGGAGCAACTCAAGAAGCTTGGAAAGGACGATCCGGAGGGGAGGCAGCCTATCGAACAACAAATCGCCGGCCTCCGCGAAAGCACGCCGCACTTCGACGCCCTCTCGGCGCATGTGATTGAAGACTCCAGCATCTATGTGTCGGCTAACGGTCCCGATCTCACGAAGTTGGAATACCGCGAAGGCGAAGCCCGGGACTTGCCCATGTTTGTGCGCGGCAACCCCGCCAATCCCGGACCGGTCGTCGAGCGCCATTTTTTGGCGGCTCTTTCCCCGGACGAACCGCGACGGCTTCAGCATGGAAGCGGGCGACGGGATTTCGCCGACGCGCTGTTCGACGAAGCCCGCAACCTGACGGCGCGGGTCATCGTCAACCGCATCTGGGAACAGCACTTCGGCGCGGGACTGGTCCGCACACCGAGCGACCTCGGGTCCCAGGGAGACCCGCCATCACATCCGGAGTTGCTCGATTTTCTCGCCGGCGAACTGATTCGCCATAATTGGTCGTTGAAGTGGCTGCACCGTCAGATTGTGCTCTCGGCGACGTACCAGCAGTCGAGCCGGTCGCGGAAGCCGTGCGAAGCAATCGATCCGAAAAACCGGCTGCTGTGGCGAATGAACCGCCGTCGGCTGGAGATTGAAATGCTCCGCGATGCCATGCTGTCCGCCGCCGGCAACCTCGACCGGCAGCGAGGGGGGGCAGCATTCGATCTGGGTGACGACTCCCAACATCGCCGCACGGTTTACGGGCAGGTGGCACGCCGCGACGTCAATCAGGTGCTGCGGCTGTACGACTTTCCGGAACCAACCTCACACAGCCCGCATCGCGTGCACACCACGACGCCGCTGCAACAGTTGTATCTGCTGAATGCCCCCTTCGTTCAGCAGCAGGCGGACTCGCTCGCCGCGCAGCTCGCACCGTTGACAACAACGGAGGATCGCATTCACCGAGCGTATCGCCGGCTGTTCTCGCGGGAACCCGACGGCCCGGAGATCGCCGTCGGCCTCGAGTTTCTCTCGTCAGGCTCGGCCGAAGCATCGGTTTTGGCGGACTATGTGCATGCCCTGTTGGGGCTCAACGAGTTTCTGTATGTCGACTGAACCGTGATGAACGAACCGCTCTTCCACCAACACGCCCCATCGGCGTCCGCTCCGATGCCTCTTTCGCGTCGAACATTGTTGCACGCGCTGGGAGGCGGCATGGGGTCGGTCGCATTGGCGAACACGCTGGCGGCACAGATGCCTTCCGCAGGGGCGCCCTCCATCGCGGCGTCGCGCTTTCACGCGCCGCCGAAGGCCAAGCGTGTCATTCAATTATTCATGAACGGCGGCCCGTTCCAGTGCGACCTGTTCGACCCCAAACCGCAGATCGCCAAGTATGAGGGCGACCGTCCGGAGGCAGTCGACCTGCGGACCGAACGCAAGACGGCTGGTTTGCGCGCCTCGCCGTTTCGGTTTCAGCCGCGAGGGGAGAGCGGCGTCCCGGTCAGCGAGTTGTTGCCGCAGCTCGGTGGCTGCATCGACGACATCTGCGTGTTGAGGTCGGTCCACACCGAGAACCCGAATCATGGTCCGGCTTTGTTATTGATGAACAACGGCACGATCCTGCCGACCCGTCCCAGCATGGGAGCCTGGCTGTCGTACGGGCTGGGGACGGAAAATGAGAGCCTGCCGAGCTTTGTTGTCCTTTGTCCGGGCCGGCCCGTGCGGTTTTCGATTCTCTGGACGAGCGCGTTTCTGCCGGCGGAGCATCAGGGAACCTACATCAACCATTCCCACCCCGAGCCGGACAAGCTCATTCCGTTTCTGCGGAACAAGACGCATTCCATGGAACAGCAACAACGCCAACTGGAGCTCATGTCCCGGCTCAATCGGCGGCACCGCGAACAGCGCGGCGGCGACCAACAGCTCGACGCCCGGATTCGGTCGATGGAGACCGCCTTCCGCATGCAGTTCGCCGCGACGGAGGCGTTCGACCTCAATCGGGAGTCGAAATCGGTCCGCGAAGCATACGGCGAGGGACATTTTTCCAATGGGTGCCTGTTGGCCCGGCGGTTGGTCGAGCGGGGCGTGCGGTTCGTGCAGGTGTACTACGGCAACGGGCAGCCGTGGGACACGCATCACACCCACGATGACCGCTGTCGCAAGCTATGCCTCGACGCCGACCGGCCGATGGCCGCGCTGCTGACCGATCTCAAACGCCGCGGACTGCTCGAAGACACGCTCGTCATCTGGGGGGGCGAGTTCGGCCGCACACCGACGACCGACACATCCGAAGGGGGCAAAGGCGGTCGCGATCACAACCACTACGGGTTTACCATGTGGTTGGCGGGCGGGGGCGTCCGTGGCGGCATGACCTATGGCGAGACCGACGATTTTGGCTTCAAGGCGGTCGAAAACCCGGTCCCCCTGCCGGACCTGCACGCCACCATTCTGCACCAGCTCGGCTTGAACCACGAGCGTCTGACCTACCGCTACGCCGGCCGCGACTTCCGTCTGACTGACGTCTCCGGACGAGTCCTAAACGACATCATCGCCTGACCCGTCGCTAACGCTTTGGGCTCTGAGGGGGCAACAACGCTGGCGAACGGCGCGGCGTTGATTACAGGGCGGCGGCTTCTGCTTTTTCCGGCAGGATCGGTTCGTCGTCCTGTGGGGCGGAACGCGGAAGGTGGCGTTCGATGAGACTCCCCAGGGGGCCGGCTAACAGCGCCGGGACGAACAGCAGGTCGGCAAGCAGCGCGGCTCCGATCAGCGACGCCATCAACCAGCCGAAGCGGCTGATCAGCAGCAGGTCGGCTGAGGACAGCATGAGCAGCCCGAATCCGATCGCCGCGCTGGTCTGTGACATCGCCGGGCCGCAGTGTGACAACCCGAGCGAGATGGCCTGCTGTCGCGACAGTCCCTGCCGCAGTCCGTTGCGGAACCACGTCAACTGATGCAGCGTGTCATCGACGGCGATGCCCAGAGCCACCGAGGCGGTGATCATCGTGCCGATGTCGACCGGCACTCCCGCCAGCGAGATCATGCCGAAAACAAACACGACCGGCAGCAGGTTGGGCAACATCGTCAGCAAGCCGGCAACCGGATGACGCAGCAGAATCATCATCACGATGGCGATTACGGCGAAGGCGAGTCCGAAACTTTCGACCAGACTTTCGACAACGGCGTTTTGCGTTCGCAAAAAGAGCGGGATCATTCCCGTCACGACGTGCGTTGTTCCGGGCGTGTCGCTCAGGGCGTCGGAGACGATGCGGTCGAGATCGGCGGTCAGCACGCTGTAATCGAGATCGGTCATCAGCGCCACCTGGGCGCGAACCCGCCAGAGTTCGGCCCCTTCCGGGATGTCGACCGGACGGCCTCCCGCCGAAGTTTGCATCCGGGCGGGTGCCACGGAGACCAATCCCTGGTGCCCCTCTTCCTGCGCCTCTTGGAGGAATTCGTCCATGCCGGAGACCGTGCGGCGAAAGCGGGCCTTCACCAGAAACGAGGCGTCTTCCGGCGGGACTTCGAGCGGCGGACGGAAATCGGACAGGGCCAACGTCCCGCTGACCTCCGGGTACGCGGCAACATGCTGCTTGATCTTCCGGACCAACTCCATCCGCTCGACGGACGTCAGCCGCGGGGCCGGTCCCTCGCCTCCGGCGCCGTCTGCCTCAGCGGTCGCATCGCCGTCGCCACCAATCGCTTCTGCATCAGTGTCCTCATTGAGGAACTCGTCGCGCTCCTCGTCATCAGTTGTCTCACGGGACCCGACATCGAAACTCACGATGACTTCGACCGGGGCGATGCCGGCGAGATTCTCTTCCAGGAATTCATAATCGTGGACGATCCGGGACTCGGGAAGGAAGTAGCGGATGACTTTCGTTTCTGTGTGAAACCACTGCAGCCCGAACACTCCGAAGGCGAGCAACGCCAGACTACCGGAGATGACCGCCGTACTGTGCCGCGACAGCCAAGCCCCCAGCCGCTGCCAATTCAACCGCTCGGCCGCCTCTACGGACGGCAGTTCTCCCCGCCAGAGCCGCAACATCGACGGAAACCCGATCAAGATGGCACCCAAAGAAATCAGGCTGCCGGCGGCTGCAAACATTCCGAATTCGCGCACGGGACGCAGCACACTCGTCAGCAGAGACGTCAAACCAATCGCCGTGGTGATGCTGGCCAGCATGCAGGGCTGCAAGCCGATCTTGACGGCTCGGGAGACGGCTCCTTCCTCCCGTTCCGCCGCCGCGTGCTTCCAGTAATTGGCGATGTGGATCGCCCCGGACGACGTGAGCACGATGATCAGATTGGGCAGCACGACCAACACCATGTTCATCGCGTGCCCCGTCGCCGGCAGCAGGGCCGTTGTGATGATGGCAACGAACAGGTCGGTCAGAAGCACAAGCGTCGCCAGCCGCGCGCTTTGCAGTACGAGGAACGCCATCCCAATCCCCACGAATGCCGAGGTCAGTACGGGGGACCGCTTGTAGAATTTCCACAGCGGATACGCCGGGTTCCACGTGGCTCCCTTGGCTTCCCGGTTGAGTTCGCTGCGACCGTAGGGGCTGCCTCCCATGTGCAGGTCCGCTTCGGGGATTCCGACCCCCTGCGCGGCCGCGCGGATCTCCGCCAATACCTGATCGACCTTCTCGTCCTCGGTCTCGCTCATCGTGACCATGACCGCAGCCGGTGCGCCGGGGGCGAAAAAGCACTCCTCGATCTGCTTCTCGCCCCCCTGACCGGCCAACTGCCGGCACAGCGCCCTCATCTGATCGGTGGCGGTCGAGATCGCCGTCATCCCCGCCCAACGCATCTGAAAGTCATGGGCGGGCGGGAGCGGATACGGGTCATCCGGCCCCGGACCGGAGAATTCGTCCTCCTGAAAGCTCTCCTCTGCCGGCTCCGGATCTGCCGAGACGGACTGTTGCTCGGATTCCGGGGGCAGGAAGATCACCTCAATGCCAATCTCCTGCTTGGCGCGCCGCCGTATCTCCTCCACGAGATCGTCCTGCCGCAGCTTGCCGGCGGCGGTCAGCCGCACCTTGAGAGGGCCCGCTCCGACGACGACTCCCACCAACTGCGAAACGGCCGTTTCGCGGTCGACGTTGTTGTCCAGCATCACGCGGATCAAGTCGTGCGGAGTCCGGACATCGCCGATGCCAGCGATCTGCTGCGTTCGCAGTCCCTGCGCATTCGGCGGACCGGCCAACTCCCGTGCAAATGCTTCCACACGCGGATCGTTCAGCGACGATCCGCTCCAGGAGATGAGCACCCCGGCCCGATTTTCAAACCGCTCGCGAAACCAGTCCAGCACCATCGCGTCGGGGTCGTCAGCCGGCAGCCAAGTCTCGACGCGATTGTCGAGCTTGAGACCCTTGAACTGGTAAAACGCAACCGGGAGCGCAGCGGCCATCACCGCCAGCACCATCACGGCCCGGCGCACGGTCCACCGCGATGTTCGGCGACCCGCTCCTGTCGTCGATCCCGATTCGCCCATTGTGATCTGCTATCCCGGTTCGCCGACGATGAGAACCACCACTCGGTCGAAACGACAAGGATAAGCGATTCTTCGGCTTGAAAGTAGGGTCTCGGCCGGTTGCACGCCGGTCGAGAGCGCTCCGCCAGTTGCGAGCCCGCCAGGTTTGCCCGACCCCGCGATCTTGACACGGATGACAGAAAAGCAGCTTCATTCTCCGGGTTGGCGGTCGAGAAGGCACTTGCCAGCCGACGGTGCATTGGCACCCTGCGGCACTCCAACGCACCAAGCACTGGACGCAGAGTGACTTTGTTGTTCAAAATGGGCAGAGTTTGACGGCACACCGAATCGACGCAAGTTGTTGATCGTCAACGAAACCATCGTGGAATTGCGACCCGCAGAATCTTCCCACTGTGAAACAACGGGTTGCCCTGGCGCTGGACCGCGGAGGGGGCGCGGTGTTACCGTAGCTAATCCCGCGAGCCCGGAGGTCTTCCAGCTCGTCGAAGAGTCAAGTCCTGATGCGTTTCAGTATCCTCACGGGAGCTATTTCATGCACCATGTCCTGGCATTGGCCGCGGTGGTTGCAGCAGCCGCATTCGGGTGCGGACACGCATCGGCCTCGGTGATCCTCCTTGACGGAGATTCGGACCTGACCGCGTTCGCGCCGCACCATTCACCGGACGACGGCAACCATCCGGGTGGCGGAACGCACTATTTTACCGAGACCGGGGATGCGCACCATATGGCCTGGGGCAGCGCCACGCCAACGGCCGGTCCCTACACGGTTAAGTATGACTTCCGTGCAATCGCCTCGTTCACCAGCGGGAGCGCGAATGTCATCACGGCGGCCCAAAAGGCCCGCGCTGTCGATGCGTTTAGCCTTTGGTCCGCAGCGACCGATGTCGGCTTTGGGCCGAACCTCATGTTTATCCAGGATGCCGTTTCGCCACTCAGTCAGATCATCAATGTCGGAACCGGTCCGATCGGTTCCTCATTAGGGCTGGGGGGCGGCGTTTTCTCTCATTTTGGAGCCACGCACTCCATCACGTCCGGAGGGGCCACCCAGTCTTCGACAAGGACTTGGGATACGATCATCGGAAACGGCAACCCGGCCGGCACGTTCGACTACTTCACGGTCGCGGTCCAGGAAATTGGCCACGCCCTGGGGCTGGGCCACACAGATAACATTCCCGGACGCGACATGATGGATGGGTTTTACTCGGTCGAACAGACCGTCCTCTCCGTGAGCGATGTGGCTCACATTCGGTCGATCTACGGTGTCGGCGCCGGCACGACCTCTGCCCCGGAGCCCGGCTCGATGGTCCTGCTGGCGATCGGCCTTGTCGGGTTTGCCGGCTACAGTCGCTGCAAGCGAAGACGAACGAGGCAGTGTGAGGCCCGTTGACAATCTCCATTCCGCGTGCCACTGCCGTCTCGGCGGTGCGATCAACGAGCCCGTTCTCGAACTGCGGCACGGCTGACACAACCTTGGCACACATTTTCGACGGGCTGTTCGCCAGATAGCCGCAGGACCAGCCGGAGCCACCCGATGGGAACATCGTTCGTCCGAGTCATCGTTGCTTGGAGTATCATGCAGTTCGCCATCGCAGTTGCCGAAGGGCGCGAACCGCCTGTCAAGGTGCTGGTGGGGAATCGGTTGCCGGCCGAGGGAGGGCCGGCGGATGCGCCCGCCAGTTCGCTGAAGTCGCCGTTTGGTGTCGACTTTGATTCGCGTGGCGACATGCTCATCGTCGAACTGGAAGGAGGCCGCGTGCATCGGCTCGGTGCGGACGGAGTGTTGCGCACGATCGCGGGCGACGGCAGCAAGAGCTACTCCGGCGATGGCGGACCGGCCAGGCTGGCAACGTTCAATGGCATGCACAACGTGGCCGTCTCAAAAACGGACGACGTTTATATCGCAGACAGTTGGAACCACTGTGTCCGCAAGATCGACGCGGCGAGCGGCGAAATCACGACGTTTGCCGGAACCGGGCAAGCGGGCTTCAGCGGCGACGGCGGTCCTGCCTCAGCGGCGACGTTCAATTTCGTGATGTGCATCACGTTCGATCCGGAGGCCGAGCACCTGTATCTCGCCGATCTCAAGAACCGGCGGATTCGTATGATTGACATGCAGACCAACGTCGTCAGCACTGTCGCCGGCAACGGAGAGACAGGGACCCCACAGGAGGGCGGGCTGGCCACCGAATGTCCGCTCGTCGATCCGCGCGCCGTGACCGCCGACGCGAACGGCAACGTCTATGTGCTGGAACGGGGCGGGCACGCACTGCGGCGGGTGACGCCCGACGGCCGGATTCGTACGATCGCGGGCACTGGCGAAGCCGGGCATCGGGATGGCCCGGCACTCCAGGCCCGGTTCGCGTCGCCCAAGCATGTTTGCTTGGGCGATCGTGGGAATCTCTTCATCGCGGATGACCGGAATCAGGCGATTCGGAAATATGATCCCCAGTCACAAACCGTGACGACCATCCTGGGCCGCGGTCCGGGAAAACGAGCGATCCGGCTCAAGAACCCACATGGTGTGGCGTTCGATCGCGGCCATCTCGACGTGGTCGACATGGGCCATGACCGCATCCTCCGCATGGATGTCTCAGCCGCCCGACCCTGAAACGACAGCGGTCGCCCGGTCCGATCAGCCAACGACAGATCTCGTAGGAATGTCGGTTCCGTCGCGTTCCGCGGCACCGTCTTCCCGAGGAGTTTTTGCGACTCCATTGACTCCTGGGAGGCTGTCCCCGCCAGCGTGACGCATTCCGGCTTCTTCCACGCACCCTCCCTGGCGGCTCAGGAATGTTCTTCGCAATCAAACGGCTGTCCAAGCTGAGCGAACCGGTGTTGCCGTGCATAGAAGCACGAGCGGCAGCCCGCGGGCTGATTCACTAACTTCAATCGGTGGGGTTTCGGTCTCGCGGGATTTCACTGGTAGGTGGTGGTCGGGGCGGCGACTTTGCGGTAGCCGAGGTCGCGGATCACTTCCAGCACCTCACTCCAGGTGGGGAACTGCCGCCCGCTGCGACGCTTGTAGTCGTCCATCGCTTTCATGAACTCGACCTCGGCCGGCTGGTAGTCGCGTTCGCAGGTGGTGGGATCGATCTGCCGCCGCCGCTCGACCTGACGGCGGGATGATGTCCGACGCTCCTCCCCGTCGAAGTTGCTTGTTGCTTCGTGTCGTCGGTCGGCAGGTGTTCGGCGATCCTGACCACGTCGGTTTACGGCCAGTTCACTCGCTGCAATCATCGTATTGGGCATTCGCTCGTGACCTCTTGGGGATGAGAAGGGCGCGCGGTCGCTCGCAGTCGCAGAGCTGCCGGCGGTGTCTCTCAAGGGAGAGACGGGTCGTGGATATTCGCCGGACCCTGTCGCATGACAGGTCTCCAGCCGGCCTGCATCGTCCTGCCTGCAGCCGTTGAGAAATCCGCCTCCCGGCCAAACCGGCCCGCGGCCAGGGGCGTGACGGACTTCAACGTGTCCGGTCAGACAAGTATGCGTTGAGATTCTTGAACAGGCCGGCCTGATCGGACAAATCAATCAGGAACCCCCGGCGAACTTTCCCGATTTGTCAGGAACACCGATGAGGCAGACGCTGCCGGTTCTGCGGATCCGCACGGTGTCATCTGCTTGGGATCGTGTCCGGATGAACGTCCGGCGCTCGGTGTGGCTGGGGCGAGATTCGGGGCGCACAATTCTCGATTGCGTTGCCCGCCGGAGGCGATGGGCGCGTCCTCAGGACCGTACACGGTCCCGAAAAACGAGCGTGAAAGGCCATTCATGCGTCTGAGCGCCCCAGCCACCCTCACGCGGGGACGTCCCTCAAGAACCTTGCCGCTCTTCCGCCGGACGGCGTATTGTGCCGTTCCTCACGCAGAGAGAGGGCGGCGCATCGTCTTGGGAGGTTCGGTCCACGATGACTTGGGCGGATCGGAGACCGTCTCCAGAAACGCGTCAAAGGCGGTGCCCAACTCGCGTCCCCACGGTTCGAGCTGTTCGCTCAGCCGTCCGCGCCATTGGGCCGGACGGCTCGGCTCCGCCTCGTTGGGGTCGGACAGATCTTCCGGCAGCAACAGGGCCACCGTGTCCGTCACAAATTCCGTCGCCGTTTGCGGGACGCCGGCATACGTGCGAACCACCTCAGAAACCGCCGCCGGCTCTTCCGCCGACGCTGCCGATGCCGTCATCGCGTCGACGGGCTGTCCCGGTGGGAGAGCCGGTGGGAGAGTTCGCCCGGGCATGTGCGGCTGTCCTGCCAGGCGCAGCAACGGGATGAGCAACAGCAGGCAGGTGACAGACGCCGCGCAGGCCAACCATGACCGCGTGAATCGGACCGTTTGCGGCTGCGCGCGCTCACGGGTGGCCGCGTCGATCAGACGCGGTCCCGTCATTTTCGCGGGTCGCGTCATTTTCGCGGGTCGCGTGAAGCGGCCCGTCCGGCTCTGTCCCAACTCCGCGACGATCCGCCCTGCGAGAGAAACCTGAGGCACCGCTCGCCGCCACTCCGGCACCATGCCTGCCAGAAGATCGTCATCCGCCCACAACTGCTGACACGCAGTGTCCGGGCAGTCATGAGCGTGTTGCCGTAACTGGTCCCGCTCGCTCGGAGCCGAGTCTTGTGATTCGACCGCCAGCGAGAGCCGCCTGCGAAATTCAGTGCAATTCATGGGTTCAGCCGATGGGTTGAAGTCCGCTGTCAGAATGTCATCGATCGAGGCTCACGCGGGGCCCTGGGAATCGATGGAAGTTCCCCCCAGACCGGCGGTGATGCCCCGTCGCCGCAGCCGTTCGGCGAGCTCCTGCCGGGCCCGGTGCAGCCATGTCTTCACCGTCCCTGTCGGGCAGCCCAGCACTTCGCTGATCTCCGCGCATCCCAACTCCTGCTGATAAAACAGGATGAAGCACTCGCGGTATTCGTCGCGCAACTCATCCAGGGCAATCGAAATTTCCTCAGCCATTTCGCCTCTGTTCGTTTCGCCTCTGCCGACCGCCCCATTTTCCGTGGGCTCGATCGGGTAATCGACCGAAACCGGACTCCGCTTGCGTCGCGAAAGCGCCGTGCGGCAGCGGTTTGCTGTAATCGTCATCAGCCAGGGCATGATCGACCGCGACGTGTCCCAAGTGTGCAAGTGCCGGATCGCCCGGACGAGGGCCTCCTGAGCGACGTCCTCCGCATCCTGGCGGTGCCTCAACATTCGGAAGCAGAGACTGAAAACCGGTCCCTCAAACGTTGCGACAAACTCGCCCCACGCCAGCTCATCGCCGGCCAGGCACCGCCCGACAAGCTCAGCCGTCTCCTCGGCCTGCGAGGCCGAAGTCGGTTGCCCGTCACAGGTCCCGGCTTCCGGTGTCGTCAGCTCAAACTGCCTTCCGATCGGTCGAAGCTCCTCAGAAAACGCTCAAAAGAGAACGCTGAGTTGGCCTCTCATACGACCCTACCCGGTGACGCCGGGAACGGTTTCATCCAATTCCTCGAGCGCACTTCTCAGCGGTCGGGGGCAAGAAGCGCGGAACTCTCCATGCATCGGTGCGGCGAGAAAGGCGGGCGAGGGCAGTTTTGCGGATGTTGTCGCACGGCGGGAGCTTCGCCCTCCCGATCCTGATTCACCTCGCAGTGGGGTCGGGTCCTCGTTGCTGCCCCTGTCGTGCGGATCACTGTCGTGCGGATCACTGCCGTGCGGATCACTGCCGTGTGGCTTCTGCGGCCAGCTTCCTTGCCGCCTTGAAGGCATGTCGGAAGGTGAATATCCGCGTTTCAATCTGTTCTTCGTTGTAGTACTTGCCGTGCTCGCTCGTTGGCAGTCCTGCAAGTGCGAGTGTAAGGGGCAACAGGTCCAGAAACTCTCGATAACGTCGTTGTTGGTCGTTGGATTCGGGCATGAGAAATCTCCGTTGAGGGCAAGCGAGGGCAGTTCCAGCGGGTCGCGATGACCATCCCTTGGCACGGGGTGTGGGTGAACGTGGTCTGCTTTGCCGCGCGGCATGGCTGAGACGTGCCCCACGTATCAGCCGCCCCCAAAAACGGTCAGCGCAAGTCGATCCGCTCATCCCCAAAGATACCGGACGACACCGCCGTTGGGCAAACGACTGAGCGCAGACTCTCATGGAAGGGTGCACGCGCGGATTTCGGTGCCACTGCTTGGCCGTCCGAGTTCGACGCGGAAAACGGCGTTCGCACTGCTTCGGACGGACAAGCAGTGCCGGTGAACCAACGAAAACCGCTCGTGTCCGACCGAAGCAATGCCACGGCTTCGCCCAGACTCGCAATCAAAACGGAGTGCACCCCTCACGCGACACCGAACGAAACGACGGCCACCTCGAAACAGAATCCCTCCGTACGGGATTCTCAGGTTTGAGGACGTCGCTGCGTGTACTGCTTGATGATATCGGCCGCCGTGTCACGAGTCGTGTCGGCGTCGCTCTTCGATTGGCCGTTCGACTCCGACTTTTGTTCCGGGGGCTTGGCACCCGTTTCGGAAGGATCGGGGAGGCGGACTTCCGGAGCCGCCTCGGAGGCAGTGGGTGCGGGCACCGGGTCGGGAGGCGCCTCAGGCGCCGGGGGTTGCATCTGCGGCGGCATGCTTTGCTGGGGGTACATGCCCATTTGAGGATAGGCCACCGGCTGTTGCGGGTAGCCCATCATCGGCATGCCATACGGCTGTGCGTACGGGAATTGCGGTTGCTGCGGATAGGGCATGCCATACCCGATCGGCTGCTGGGCGTAACCGGGAGGCTGCATCGGCGGCGGTGGTGGTGTGTGACCGCCCGGCATCGTATTCCCTTGGAAAGCAACTGTCTCCTGGGCCATCGTCTGCGATTCCGGAGCCGGCGGCTCTTGAGGAATCGTTTCGTCCGCAGTCTCCGGGGAATGGACCGGCATCTGCATGGTCGCCGACGGAGAGGGCGTATCGCTCAATTCAAAGGAGTCAGTCGGGTCAGCCTCTGCAGAGGCTGACGGCATCGCGACCGGCTGCGACACCGCCTCGCCAACAGCGACCTCAAACTCCAGTTTGCCGACCGTGACCCGGTCTCCCGTGTTGAGCATCACTTCGCCGCGGAGACGCTCTCCGTTCACTAATGTCCCGTTCGTGCTCCCCAGGTCGCGAACACGGAGCGAGTAGTCGTCGACCTTAAAGACACAGTGGTGGCGACTGACTAGGTCGCTGTTGGGGCGCAAATGGCAGTCCTCTTCACGTCCGATCAAAAACCGACTGTCGACGAGAGGGATGACGTGACCGGATTGCTTTCCGGACGCCACACGCAACTCAGCTTGCAACATTCCAGGCTCCTTCTGTCCAACACGGAGTTACCCGCCGCGCAGGCATTGGCTCACGCTACGGATCATGTCTGTCTACCAGCTTGTCCAACAATTTGAAAAACAGACTACCCCGAATGGAGAGCCAACGAAATCGGAACGGGCGGGACACGTTGCTGAGCAAGCAATCAAATACTGAGAGAAAATTGCCCCAACCCTTTCACTAACGAAAACTACCACGCCCCCTCCGGGATGTCAACTAGCAACGAGGGTGCCGGATCGGGCGGGGTGTGTCCGTTCGATGGTGGTGCTCGCTCATTTCAGGGTGGCTGGGGCGCTGTTGAGGCAGCGGAAACGTGTCCTAAGACGGAGCACTGGGGCCGTCACGTGGCTCGTTCACTGTCCACAGCCCCAGAGTTCCGAGCGGGTTACTCATCATCGGTGTCAGATCGCCCCAGCCACCCCCCCCACCAGTGAGCGGATGCACCGGATCGGGCGTTTTTCGGCTCTGTCCCCATTCGACCGGACAACCCGGTCATGCCGTCGTCGAACGTTGACGGAACTCAACAACTCCGTGACACCGTCGAGGAGCCCGCGCGAACGCCGCGCGGCGTCTCCCAACCTCGATCGGCGTCACAACTGTCACCGGGTCACAACGGTTGTCACAGGGTCACAACTGTTGGCGGGGTTGCAGTTCGATCGCCCGGCTCCGCTCCCGGTCGGCGAGTTGGCCCACCTCAGGCGCGGCACTGACCACCTCGGCTGTTCGTGCAGTCAGTCGGTCAAAAAGGCGGTGTTCGTCGGTTTCATCGGCCCGAAAGTCCAGAATCCCGGGAAACTCCGGTGCGTGAGCCGACGCCCGCAACAACAAGGCTCCATGCTGCAGGACCGCACCGCGGCGACGGCGCTGAGCACTCCCCAGGACCTTGTGTCGTCGAGACGCACTGGGGTCAGGCAGCATTTCGTGGAACCGCGTCGTTGATGAACCCTCCCGGTCGCCGTCCCCACGAATTGGTGCCTGACCCCGACTCAAGCCTGTTGCGACAGGCGGACCGAGGACGACGTCATTCGCATCCCCGCGGCTGAAGCAGAGAAACTGGTGATCCAGCGACTTATCAGCGACTCCCCGTCGCTGCGCCGGAAGCTCGAATTCGTGCAGCACGTTCGCCACCGCCTCATGGATCAGCCGATAAAGCTGACTCGGCGTTGTGGAGAGCGGATGCGCCGGTCCGACTGCCAGTGAATAGGTCCATTCCTGATCATGCAGAATCGCCCCGCCGCCGGACAGCCGCCGCACCCGCGGCAGCCCGGCAAACCGTTCGTCGATCGCCGGATCATCCGCCGCCTGAAAGTACCCCAACGACAGCGTCGGCTCCGACCAGCGATACCAGCGAAGCGTCGCCGCGCCCCCCGCCAAAACCGTCTCCAACAACACCTCATCCACCGCCATATTCCAGGCACCGCATGTCGCCGTCGGTTCGATGATGATGCGCAGTGAGTCAGGCAAAGCGGCCTCCGGTTCGACCGTGGCGGACAGTGGATTACGCCCCCGGTCCGGGGGACGTGTCACCGCACGCTGTCCAGGACAAACACGGGTGTCTCCCGGCGGCGACTTCGTCCGGGCGGCTGATGGTTGCGGTGTAGGGGGCGTTGTGCAGGAATTCGGCATCCTCTTTGAGGATCGCCCGGACCGCATCGGCGAAGCTGTCCAGCGTCTCTTTGGATTCCGTTTCGGTCGGTTCCATCATCATCGCTTCGGGGACGTCGAGCGGGAAGTAGACGGTTGGGGCGTGGAAGCCGAAATCGAGCAGCCGCTTGGCGATGTCCATCGCGGTGATGCCCCGCTCCTGCTTGATCTGCTTGGCCGACGCCACGAACTCGTGCATGCAGCGTTCGCCATTCGGTACCGGCAGCACGTCCTGCAAACGGGACATCAGATAGTTGGCGTTCAGGACGGCCTCCTCCGATGCCGCCTTGAGCCCCTCCGCCCCCAACGTCCGCAGGTAACAGTACCCCCGCACGAGGATCCCCACGTTTCCAAAGAACGACCGCACCCGCCCCACCGATTTCGCCGGGGTCACAAGTTCATAGGAATGATCGTGTGACCCCGCACATGTCAAATGTGCGGCTAAACTGGAGTTGCCTGCTCCCTGATCCCCGCCCCCCTTTCGGACGACCGGTCCCGGCAGATAGTCCGCCAGAAACTCCCGCACCGCAATCGGCCCCGCCCCCGGTCCGCCGGCACCGTGCGGTCCGGTGAAGGTTTTGTGCACGTTGTAGTGCATCATGTCGCCGCCGAAATCTCCCGGACGGGCGATGCCCAGGATGGCGTTCATGTTGGCCCCGTCGATGTAGACCAGTCCCCCCGCTTCGTGCAGCATGTCGGCGATCCGCTGGATGTTCGGCTCGAACAGTCCGACCGTGTTGGGGTTGGTGATCATGAACACGGCTGTCTGGTCGTCGAGATGCCGGCTGAGCTCGTCCAGGTCGACTAGTCCGTTGGCTGTCGGTTTGAGTTGCACGGTGTCGAAGCCGGCGAGAGCCGCGCTGGCGGGGTTGGTGCCATGCGCACTGCTGGGGAAAATGACCTTCGTCCGCTGTTCCCCCCGGTCCCGGAAATATGTCGCTGCGATGAGCAGAGACGTGAATTCCCCCTGCGCCCCCGCCGCCGGCTGCAGCGACACGGCTGGCAACCCGGCGATCTCGGCCAGCATTTCCTGCAATTCAAACAGCAGTGCCAGCATGCCCTGATGGTCCTCCGCCCGCTGTTGCGGATGCAGATCGACGATCCCCGGCAGGCTGGCGAGCCGCTCGTGCCGCTTGGGGTTGTACTTCATGGTACAGCTTCCCAGCGGATAGAAGTGCGTGTCGACGGACATGTTGAGCGTCGACAGATTCACAAAGTGCCGCACCACGTCCGGTTCGGTGACCTCGGGGAGTGGCGGCGGCTCCTCCGCCAATTGCTCCGCGGGCAGCAACTCGTCGAGCGCGCGGACCGGCCCGTCCGACGCCGGATACCGCGCCCCCCGCCGCCCCGGATAAGACAATTCAAACAGCAGTTGTGTCGCCTGTTGATTTCGCATCCCGTGATTGTAGAAACCCGACCGACGCACCGCGAGCGCCCACTGATTGGCTGAAGGCTTCCCAATGCCGGGGCAACCTGTCGTGGCCGCGTTTGGTCTCAGACGGTGCCTCGATTCGCTTAGATGCTCCATTCACAGGGCGGATCATGACGGGCTCGCCGCCTCTGGAACGATGACAGGCTTCTCAAACGACCTCCATGAAATCGCAATCTGGGTAAAACAGGCCAAGTCGTCCTGGCGATCCGGCGATTGCGAATTGGCGAGCCGGGTTGTTCTCGCCTGCGATTCGGGGGTTGCCGATAGACCTGATGAGATTGGCCGTGACGATTGGTCCTCATTGGCGCACGAAGTAGAGCATGCGGAGGCTCCGGATGAGACGTTTTGCGCAGAGTTGGTGCCTGGTTGGCGGGCTGTTTTTGGTCCATTTTGTTTCCAGCATGGCGTTCGGCCAGGGGATCTTTATTGCTTCGCAGGGGCCGGTGAACCGGTCGATGGGCAGCGCCGGCACGGCGGCTCCGCTCGAAGCGATCGGATCGCTGTATTGGAACCCGGCTTCCATCTCCGCCCTGCCCGGCTCGGAGATCGGCTTTGGCACGGCGTTGGTGCTGCCAACGATCGAAACCGACTCGTCCATCACCGGGTTAGCAGCCGGATCGACTCGGGCCGAACCGGGGGTCTCTGCGGTCCCCACGCTCGGCTGGGTGCATCAAATTGAAGGCAGCCCGTTCACCGTCGGCCTGGGGATGTTCGGGGCGGCCGGCTTCCGCACCAACTTCCCCGCGAGCGCGACCAATCCCTACTTCCTCCCGCAGTCGAACACGCCGGGAGTCCCAGGGGGGCTCGGACGAATCTACACCCAAGCCGCCTTCCTGGAGATCATTCCGACGGTGTCGTACCAAGTGACCGACCGGCTGTCGGTGGGTGCGGGGCCGACGTTGACCCTCGCGGATGTCATCATCGACCCGCTGGTCATTGCCGCTCCCGACGATGCCGATGGCAGCGGAGCGGCCCGGTATCCCTCAGGCCGCGGAACCCGTACGCATTGGGGCGGAGGCGTCCAACTGGGTGTGTACTATGAGACCGAGGATGGCCTGCACCTGGGGGCCACCTGGAAAAGTCCCCAGTGGATGGAGACGTTCCGTTTTCAGACCGAGAACGAACTCGGACTTCCGGCGGTCGGCCGCTACGACCTCGACTTGCCGATGATCGTCTCGCTCGGTGCGGCCTACTCCGGGTGGGAAAACCTGGTCGTCTCCGCGGACTTTCGCTACCTCGACTATGCCAATACCGACGGATTCGACCGCTCCGGGTTTAACCCCGACGGCTCGATCGCCGGCGTTGGCTGGGACAGCGTCTTCTCCCTTGCCACCGGCGTGCAATACGAAGTGAATGAAGACCTCTACGTGCGCGGCGGGTACACCTTCAACGAGAATCCGATTCCGGAGTCGCTCACGTCTCTCAACGTGCTCACGCCGCTGTACTTTCAGCACCAGTTCCATGCCGGCACGTCGTACCGGCTGTTCAAGCAGGTGTGGTTCAACCTCGCCTATTCGTTCTACCCGGAAAGCGAAATCTCCGGCCCGATCCTCTCGCCGCTCGGTGCCATTCCCGGCTCACGCGTGACCTCGCGACTCTCCGTGCACATCCTCGACGTCGGTTTGACCGTCCGGTATTGATTCGCCTGATGAACGGGGGCGTGGGACGGCTGCAGGGGACGGATGCGAGGGACGGTTGTGGCGGACGCTTGCCGTGTCTCGCAGCGGGATGTCGCGGACGTCGACGTCCGCGGTTTCGCCGACAAGCTCGTCCTTCGACGGATGGCAGAACTCGCTCGACCGCCATCAGGCCGCAGTTGCGGATGGCACCGATTGCGGCCAGCGATGCAGCAGGCGCGTGACGGCCAGTGGCGAGAGGGTGCAGGTGGCCAGGGAGACGAAGACCATCGCTGCAAACACCCGCGGGGGCATGGCCCAGGGGCCGAGTTCGACGGCGTGCTCGATGATCACCATGGCGATTTCAGCACGGGGGATCATGCTCGCACCGATCAGGATCGCGCCAATCCGCCCCTCGAAATAGAGTGTGGGCAGTCCGTTGCCCAACAGCTTCCCCAGGATCGCCGGGACCAGCAGCATCATCCCTAACCCCAGCGCGGGCCAAAGGCTTTCCATCTGCACGTTCAGTGAGATATGGATGAAGAAAAATGGACTGAAGAACTCGTAAAGCGAATTGAAGTTGCCGTCGACTTTGACGGCGTGGGGATCGCGGCTGAACATCAAGCCCGCGAAAAACGAGCCGATCGCAATCGAGAACCCGAGCGAAGCCGCAAGCCCGGCAATGACGAACGCCGTGCCGACGACGAGCCCCATCAGCGGGTAGGACAGGCCCAGCCGGGAAAACATCGTCGTGAGCCGCTCTTCCGCGAAACGTGAGAACAGATAACAAAACGTCAGGAATGCGGCCAAACGCAGCAGAAACAGGCCGAGTGTTTCTGCAAAGGCGGGGCCCAGGCCTTCGATGCTTCCCGTTTTCAAGAGCGGCAGGACGGCGAACAGCACTCCCATCAGCAGCACGCCGGAGACGTCGTCCAACTCGGCGACGTCGACCATCAACTGGCCCCTGGCGGACTTGAGAGCATTCTCCGCCTGCCACGTGGCGACCGACACGCCGACGCTCGTTGCCGTCAGCGAGGTCCCAACGATCAGGCTCGCCGCCAGCCCGAGGTCGAGCAGCCAATAGGCGGTCGCGAATCCCAGCATCCCGCTGACTGTGAAATCGCCGATCCAAATGACCGAGGCGCGTCTCAGTTGCCGAACCAGACCCTGTAAGTTGCTTTCCAGGCCGACACGAAACAGCAGGCAGGCGATGCCCACGTCGGCAAGAACGTCGAACATCTCGCTGCCCGGGCCGGCCAGCAGTCCCCAGCGGTCATCGGCAGCACGCAGCCCCAGGCCGACTGCCAGGAACCCGACAATCGAAGGCAGTCCGATCTTGCGGAACGCCGCCCTGGAGACGATGGCCGCAACGACCGTCGCGCCCAGCAGGAAGATCACCCGGCCTGAGGAGTCAGTGAACTGGAACATATCTCACACGTGGTGCTCCGGCTTCGCTGGAGGCGGCTTGCGTTGGTCCAGGCCAGGACGCAACCCAAACGACGTCCCGGAAGAGTCTCCCCCCGGGTCGGTCGTTATAGGCGGACTGCAACATAAATGCCAATGTCGGAGGATCCTGCCTCGCTGCGGTTCGCATCGAATCTGCATGTGGCCGCGCGGCTCGGCGGGAGCCGAGGCCTTTGGTTTAGGCACATCTTGTACGTTTTTTGAGTGCGTGTGTTCCATCGGGCATGGCCCGCAGGGGGGGCCGGCCTCGCCAGGGGACCACGGCAATCGCACGTCGAACAATCACGTGATCCCAACTTGTTGCCTGGCCTGATGCTGCGGAAGCCCAGCCTGGGCAGAGGGCGTGCATCGTAAGTCACACAGCCATCGCGTGTGGCAACCAACGTGCGATTGCCGTGCCCCAGAACCCCGTCCGCCACACGCCGCCCCCGCCCGTCCCCCCGCCACGACCCCAACAAAATCCCTCGCCCGCAACCGGCGAATGAAATATCCGGGCTAATCGCGCCGCGCTGGTCCTAACACTTTGCGTGAATTGCAGAAGAGACGTCGGAAGACACCCGGTGTCCCATTTCGTCAT
>JAJDEI010000274.1 GCA_029259845.1 Planctomycetaceae bacterium
CGCGCTGAGGAACGCCGGCCTCAACTGCCTACGGCAACTCAAAATCGATAACATCACCGCCACCCTCCGCAGCTTCACACGGAATCCTCAACGCCTCTTCGCTATCCTTGGCTATCGGAACTAAACGTTTGCCCTGCCCCGCACGTGAGGCAGCGGCAGCGGCAAGAATGACTGCGGAGGCATGTCGATTAACCGAGAAACAGCGGAACACAGTTGAACAACAAATTGGGGAAACGTGCCGTTACCGTGGCTGGTATCTTCATGCAGTCAATTGTCGATCGAATCACGTTCATGTTGTTGTCTCCGCCGCTGATACACCTCCGAAGAAAATTCGAACCGACCTGAAGGCATGGGCGACGAGATGCCTGAAACAGCAATTTGACGAGAGGCGTAAACATTGGTGGGCGGAACGCGGAAGCATTCGATACCTGAGTGATGAGAAAAGCCTCGAAGCAGCAGTCGTCTACGTGTCCGAAGGCCAAGACCGGAGACCCGAATCCTCAGCGAGAGAAAAACACTAACCCGCAGCGTCAGCGAGGATGAGCCTGCACCGGGAAGTCCGTGTGCGACGACGTGAAGTAACTCCCTCGCTAACGCTTCGGGTTACGATTGGCCCGACTCCGGCGGTCTTGCTGAGTGTTCACAACAGTTGGGTGAGTCTCCCGGAATCCATTCCGTCGCGCTTTTGATTCTCCGTCAAGGGTTCATTCATGACCGTTCCGATTCGAGTTCCCGCCGTCGGCGAATCCATCTCCGAGGTATTTGTTGGTGAGTGGTATGTCTCGGAGGGAGACTGGGTCGATGTCGACGAGAACCTCGTCGGCCTGGAGACCGACAAGGCGACCTTTGACGTCCCGGCACCGGTCGCAGGAGTGATTCAGCACATCGGCAAACAGGCCGGAGACTCCGCCGACGTGGGAGAGGTGATCGCCCAGCTTGAGGAGGGTCCGCCTCCCGAGGGACATCCGTCCGGAAAGGCCGCGACCGGGACGTCTCATGCGTCCCCGCAGGCGAGGTCGTCTGTCAGCGGCGACGACGGCGTGCGGGTGATGCCGGCGGCGCGGCGGGAACTCGCGCAGCGGAATCTGCGGCCGGAAGACGTCGAAGCCACCGGTCCGGGAGGACGGCTCCTCAAGGAAGACGTGCAACGGCATCGCAGCGGAGGATCACATGACGACGGGCCGCGCGAGGAGCGCCGCACGCGGATGTCGCCCATGCGCCAGACAATCGCCCGCCGTCTCGTGGAAGCCCAACAGACAGCCGCGCTGCTCACCACGTTTAACGAGTGCGACATGTCGCAGGTCAAGGCCCTTCGCAGCCGGTATCAGGAGGAGTTCACGAAGAAGTACGGCATCAAGCTGGGGTTCATGTCGTTTTTCGTGCGTGCGGTCGTCGACGCCCTCAACGAGTTTCCCCAAGTGGGGGCGCAGATTGACGGGGACGAGCTGCTTCATCGCAACTACTGTGACATCGGCGTCGCCATCGGTGCGGGGAAAGGCCTCGTCGTCCCGGTGCTGCGGAACGCCGAGCGGCTCAGCCTTGCTGAGATCGAACTGGCCATTGCGGATTTCGCCGAACGGGCCCAACAGAACAAAATCGGGCTCGAAGAATTGGAGGGGGGCACGTTCACCATTTCCAACGGCGGCGTGTACGGTTCGCTGCTCTCCACCCCCATCGTCAACCCGCCCCAATCCGGCGTGCTGGGCATGCACTCGATTCAGGACCGGCCGGTCGCCGTCGGCGGCGATGTCGTCATCCGACCGATGATGTACGTCGCGCTCACCTACGACCACCGCGTCATCGACGGCCGCGAAGCGGTGACCTTCCTCCGGCGAATCAAGCAAGTCATCGAAGACCCCGCGCGGCTGTTTCTGGAGGTGTGAGGTCGGTGCCGTAGCCGCTCAAACGTCTTGACGGCCCACGTTGAATGTGGAACAATAAGTCAACAGCGTCGAAATCCGTCATGACGCAAGTCGAGTCCCTTTTGCACGGGAGAGAGATTATGACGACCTTCACAACCAGAGCCGGGACCTGTCATGGCGTATGTCGAGTTGTTATGGGATCTGGAGGATGACCCGGACGGCAACGTGCGGCACATCCTGGAGCACGGTTTGACAAGAGATGACGTCGCCAACGCACTGGCCAATCTGCGGCATGAGGAGGAGAGTCGTTCGAGTGGCCTGTCGATCGCGTTTGGCCCGGCGCTCGATGGCCGGGAGATCGCCGTCGTCTACGAGCAGATTGACGACGTGCAGTTGTATCCGGTGACGGCATACGAAGTTTGACGCGGAAACGGGTCAGGTCCATTGTTATGAACGGTACGTCTCATGCCTCGTGAAATTCGACACCGCACTCGGGATCGGCACCTGACTCGGCAGGAGGCGGACCGGTATCGGCGGATTCGTGAGCAGATTGCCGAGGAAATGCCCCACGTCCTGGAACGGCGACGGGCCGCGGTTGTCGTTGGGGAGATCCTTCAGGAACTCCGAGCCGCGCGTGAGACACGGGGATTGAGTCTGGCGGATATTCGTGAACAGACAGGCATGGACCGCTCCGCCGTATCCCGTCTGGAGAACGGACAGCGCGAGAACCCCACGGTCGAAACACTCGTCCGCTATGCCGAAGCGGTCGGCAAGCGGCTTGTCATTACACTCATTGACGCCGACTGAAGCTTAATGGCGTTTTCCACCTCCCGCCCTGCGGTCTGACATGCCTCATCACGACCTCGTTGTCATCGGTGCCGGACCCGGGGGGTATGTCGCGGCGATTCGCGCGGCACAACTCGGAAAGGACGTCGCCTGCATCGAACAGGAGCCCATGCTGGGGGGCACATGTCTGCGGGTTGGGTGCATTCCGTCCAAGGCGCTGTTGGAGTCGTCGCGTCTCTACGAAGAGGCAGCCCGCGGCTGGAAGGAGCGCGGCATCGTCTCCGGGAAGGTCCAGCTCGATTTGTCCGCCATGCTCCAGCACAAGCAGCAAGTGGTCAATACGTTGGGCGGCGGCATCGACGGGTTGTTCCAGAAGCACAAGATCGCCAGATATGTGGGACATGCGTCATTCGACGGTCCGCAGCGCGTGGTCGTTGCCGGAAACGACGAAGCGCTGCCGATCACAGCCGAGCACGTGTTGATTGCGACCGGCAGCAGCCCCGCAAGCCTGCCGGGGATCGAACTCGACGAAGAACGCATCGTCAGCAGCACGGGAGCGCTGTCATTTTTCGAAGTCCCCAGGCATTTGATCGTCATCGGTGCCGGTTACATCGGACTCGAACTGGGCACCGTCTGGCGGCGGCTCGGGGCGCAAGTCACGGTGCTCGAATACCTCGACCGCATTCTCCCCGGCATGGACGCACAGGTCGCTCAGCAGGCGCGCAAGATCTTCGAGAAGCAGGGCATCCGGTTCCGATTGGGCTGCCGCGTCGAAAGTGTGCAAGTCAATCGAAAAACATGTGAAGTCCAAATCGATGGCGACGAACCGATGCAGGGCGACCGCGTGCTGGTGGCTGTGGGGAGACGGCCCAACACGGACCGCCTCGGACTGGAAACCATCGGCGTCGAGACGACGGATCGCGGGTTCATCCCGGTTGACGCGCACTGGGAGACATCGCAGCCGGGCGTGTTCGCCATTGGGGACGTGATCGGCGGGGCGATGCTCGCTCATAAGGCGGAGGAGGAAGGAGTCGCCTGCGTCGAGCGGCTCTACACCGGTTACGGCCATGTCAACGACGATGCGATCCCCGGCGTGTGCTATACCGAGCCGGAGATTGCGACGGTCGGCAAGTCCGAAGAGGCGCTCCAGGAGGAGGGGACGGCTTACCGCAAGGGGCAGTTTCCGTTCCTGGCGAACGGTCGCGCGCGGGCCAGCGGACAGACCGACGGCTTCGTCAAGATGCTTGCGGATGAGCGGACCGATCGCGTGCTGGGCGTCCACATCATCGGTGCTCATGCCGGCGAGCTGATTGCGGAGTGCGCCGCAGCGCTGGAGTTCGGTGCCTCCAGCGAGGACATCGCCCGCTGCTGCCATGCGCATCCGACGCTTGCCGAGGCGGTCAAAGAGGCCGCGCTGGCAGTCGACGGCCGGGCCATTCATTTCTAGTGACGTAGTGAAGTTGGCCAGGCTTTGCCTGACGATCGGATTCCGCGATCGGGCGGCCAAACACCGTTCGTGCCTCGAAGCCATTGTGTCAGGCAAAACCTGACCTACGCGGCGGCCGTCTCCAGTTTTCACGAAGCATCGCGGCGAATGTTCCCAAATGTCTGTTCGCAGCCATGAATCATGTACTCGAAATCGTTCCCGGCCTGCATCCACTGCACTCCGCAATCAATGAGGACCTGAGCGAACGCCGGATCAGCGCCGAGTCCGGAGCCGATGAATTTGCCGGCGGCTTTGGCCTTTGACGCGACCATCTCCATCGCTTCGATGACCTCAGGGTGTGTCGTGTCTCCCAGCCGGCCCATTGAACCGGACAGGTCCTGCGGTCCGAGAACCAGGGAATCGAGGCCTTCGATCTGCAAAACCTCATCGAGATCCTCAAGGAGTTCAACGGTCTCGACCTGGACCGAGACGAAAACGTCCCGATTTGACTGCCGCAGATATTCCTGCTGACCGAGCCGGCCGTACTGCATGGGCCGTCGAGGCCCAAAGCCCCGCGTCCCCATCGGCGGGTATCGGCATGCTGCGACGAAGTCAGCCGCCTCCTGTCCCGAGTACGAGCGAGGCAGGATGATGCCTTCCGCACCGGAATCGAGCACACGCTTCACCCACGCAACATCGTTACTCGGAATTCGAACGATTGAAGGAGCGCCGCCTGCTCGTGCCGCGATCAAATGGCCGAGCATTGACTCGGTCGTCATGGCATTATGTTCCAGGTCGATCCAGAAGAAGTCGACGCTGGGAGCCAGCGCCTCAGTCACGGTCGGGTCGGTGACGGTAATGCCTGCGCCCAGGACGGTTTCTCCGCCCTGAAGCTTTTCGCGCATCTTGTTGATGTGTGTGCTGATCATGGCTGTTTCTCGGTCAGAATGGTGAAACGATCCGTTCGACGCTTTTTCAATCGCTCTGTTGAATGCCGGTACGACTTCCCGGGCGAACAGTGACGTAGGTCCGGCTTTGCGTGTGCCGTGAAAAGGCTTTGGGACTTCAGTGGGAGGTAGTCCCACCCGGAAACTGGTCGCTCCATCCGGTAGTCCTTGGGGCGGTTCAAGGAGGTAACGAATTGGACTGAAGCACTT
>JAJDEI010000275.1 GCA_029259845.1 Planctomycetaceae bacterium
CGATCATCAAGCGATCCTGCTCGGACACCTCCGCATGACCCTGCCCAGCCAACTCAAGCCAACCGAAATGTAGTGACGACTTTCACAGCCCGACCGTTACACGGCAAGCACTTACGTCAATCACTGGGGAACTTGGGCTAAGGCCGAGGCTCCCGCCGAGCCGCAAGCGGAGCCGGCGGGTCCGACTAGTGCGGGCGGCTTTTAAGTGTAGCGTCGTCTGGACGCTTGTGGACGCTGAGATGCCTCATAACCGCCCCGTAACGCCGCCAAAACCCGCTACACTTAAAACGATGCCGTACTATCTCGACGGGATCGCGGGGATCGGCCCCCGCAGGAGAGCGAATGTCCACGATTGTGGCCGAATCGTCACGTCTCGGCTCGGCGGGAGCCTCGCCCTCCCGGTGAGACACGACTTCAGGTTCCGGAGAGGCTCTGGGGCATCTGTCGCCGATTGCTCCCTGTTGACACCCCGATGCACATTCGTCCCGCGACCGACCAGCGCCTGCATCCCGGCACGGGAATCCGGCAGATGACATTGCAGCGATCCGCGTCATTCATCATATTTCCGCATTATGCCAAATGACCATTCTCGCCGCGTGTACGATTCGATTCTGGGGCTGCTCTGTGATGAGGAGAACCCGACGCCGTTGGTGCGTCTGAACAGGGTCGTGCCGTTCGAGCATACCCAGGTGTTCGCCAAGCTCGAGTGGTACAACCCCTTTGGAGCCGTCAAGGACCGCGTGGCGGCGAACCTGATTCGCGATGCCGAGGAACGGGGGATCCTGTCCGCCGGGAAGAAACTGGTGGAGGCCACGTCGGGCAACACCGGGCTGGGACTGGCGATGATCGGCAACGCCAAGGGATACTCGCTTCAAACCCCTCTCTCGAAGGCGATTCCGCTCGAGAAACGGACGGTGCTGCGGTTCTTCGGAACAAATGTGGTCGAACTGGACGACTCACTCTGTCCCGCCCCCGGCGCTCCGGAGGGAGCGATCGCCCAAGCCCGGGATACCGCCGCGACGCACGACGAGTTTGAAATCCTCGACCAGTACGTCAACGAAGCCAACCCGGGGGCCCATTACCGGACCACCGGTCCCGAAATCTGGCGGCAGACCGAGGGCAAGATCACGCACTTCGTCGCCGGGCTGGGAACCTGCGGCACAATCACCGGGACCGGACGGTTCCTCAAAGAGAAGAACCCCGCCATTCAAGTTCTCGGCATTTGCCCGGAAGAAGGGCACGACATCCCCGGCACGCGCAGCCGCCGGCAACTCCAGCAAACCGAGTTGTACTGCCCGGACGAGTATGACGGCGACACGGAAGTCACCAACCGCGAGGCGTACGAAATGTGCCTCCGCCTCAATCGGGAGGAGAGCATCATCGCTGCACCCAGTTCCGGCATGGCATTGGCCGGTGCGCTGCGGCTCGTCCCCGATGAACCGGGCAATGTCGTGGTGGTGATTTTTCCGGACAACATTTTCAAGTACGCCTCGTCAGTCCTCCGTCATTTCCCGGAACTCGCTCCCCAGAACGACGACGCAGCGGCCGACGCAGCCCCCAGTAAGAACGAGCAGTTCCTGGCAGAGTTGATCGAAAACCTCAAGAACCCCTTCGACACGGTGCGTGTGAAAGACCTCAGCGAGGCACTGCAATCCGACACGCGCCCCTTCGTGATCGACATTCGCATTCCGGAGCACTTTGCCGAGTCGCACATTCCCGGCTCGGTCAATCTCCCCCAGGAGGAGCTGCCGGGCCGGACCGCTGAACTGCCGGAGGACCGTGACGCGCCGATCGTCACGGTCTGCAACATCGGCAAGTTCTCGAAGCATGTCACGCTCTATCTGAAGTCGAAGGGCTATCGCAACGTCCGCAGCGCCAAGGGCGGGCTCAACGAGTGGATCCGCAAAGGTTTTGCAACGGATTCTCTCCACCTGAAACCGACGAAGACTGAGTCAGCATCCGCGCATCAATGACCGCCGCATGCGCTGCCTCGTTCCTCATTACCATTCGGGGAAACGCGGGGTGGGGCAATGTCGAATGTCGAAACCAGAATGTCGAAGGAAGTCCGAATCTCGAAATCAGAACCCGCTCTGCTGCCTCGCACCAGGCATGCCTGCCAGGCTTCTGGCCAATGAGCGGCGATCGTCTGCCTCGTCAAGCTTTGATCTGGGAGTTGGAGTTCAGCCTTTAGGCTGCGAAAACAAGCTAAAGCTTGAACTCCAACCCCAGATTTTTGGGTTTGACAAAGCACTACGAAGAAAGCTCGGGCTGAGCAGTAGACGCACTGCGGCCGCACAGCCGCTCGACGATCTGCGGGAGTGCGCGGTCGAGCTGCCCGGCGTCCGTTGTGTGGCTCCATGACAGCCGGACGGCGCCGTCGAGATCGGGCAGGGGCACCTTCATGGCCGCCAGCACATGGCTCGATGTCGCACAGATCGATGTACAGGCCGAGCCGGTCGAAACAGCCGCAACGCCGACGAGCGACTCGATCACCTGTTCCGCATCCCAATCGGGAAACGAGAGACTCAGCACGTGAGGAAGCGCCAACGCCGGGTCGCCATGAATGATCGGACGCAGCGGCGCCAGGCCCGCGACGATGCGCTCACGCAGTTGCCGGCAGACTGCCAGACGCTGCTCGGATTCTTCATCCGCGATCTGAGCCGCCAGGCCGAAGCCGCTGATCAGCGCCACCGGCAACGTTCCGGGACGCAGGCCGAGTTCCTGTCCCCCACCGAACATCAACGGCTGTAACGGGACCGTCTTCTCGCGGCGGCGGCGGCGCACGACCAGCGCCCCCACTCCCAGCGGCCCGTAGATCTTGTGACTGCTGATGCTGATCAGGTCGAGCCGAGGCTGTCGCAGTTGTTCCCGCTCCCGGCCAAATCCCTGGGCCGCATCGACATGAAAAAAGACGGCCCGATCCTGCAATTGCTCGGCGACTTCGGCAATCGGCTGAATGACCCCCGTCTCGTTGTTGACATGCATGACCGAAACCAACAGCGTCTCGGGGCGAATCGCCGCGATCAACGCTTCGGCCCGAACACGGCCGCTCGGTTCGGGGGCGACCAGCGTGACCTCGAAGCCGCGGCTTCGCAACTCGTCCAACGGTTCCAGCACCGCCTTGTGCTCGACCTGCGTGCTGACAATGTGCCGCTTGCCCGCCGCCGCTCCGTGCGCAGCCAGTCCGAGGATCGCCAGGTTGTTGCTCTCCGTGGCACCGCTGGTGAAGATCACCTCGTTTCTCCGGGCACCGACAGCCCGCCCGATGCGGTCCCGCGCGGCATGCACGATCCCTTTCGCCCGTTGCCCGAATTCGTGCGGGCTGCCGGCGTTGCCGTATTCGTCGGAAAAACAGCGGTTGACCTCCGCCTGCACCCGCGGGTCGATGGGGGTGGTCGCGTTGCAATCAAGGTAGAGGGTCATCGGGAGCGGATTTCGAAAGGGCGTCTTGAGCTTCCGGCGGATGGTCGAGACAGACAACCCGTCCCAGCGCGGCTAACGAGAACACGATCGGATACAGCTTCTCATAGTACCACAGTTTGGCGAAGTAGAACCCGATCGGCGACGGAGAAAACTCCGTTCCGCCGCCCGTGTTGTCGATCAGCCATTGCGTGCCGCGCCCAATGGCGGACCGTAGCCGGGAGATCGGCTCTGAAGGTCCGCGCGGTCCTTCGGCGTCCCGTTCCCCCGCCTGACACATCTCCGCCTGGCAGACTGCACTGAGAACTTCCACCGCCAACGCGGTCTCCTCGATCGACGAGGGCGTCTGTGCTTCACCGCCCCAGCCGCCGTCATCGTTTTGGGCCGCCAACAACCAGGTGATGGCAGCGTTGGTCCTCGGAAGTGTCGCTGCCAATCGCATCGCTTCGGCGGGGAGTGTCGCCAGAGCCAGCAGCACGCGACTCGTGCCGTAGGTCAGGTTCTCTTCCTGGGGAGCATGTTGATTGCCGAACCACAGCGGCGCCCAGGCACCGTCAGCGCGTTGCGTCTGTTGCAGGAACCGCAATGCCCGCGTGGTGCCGCGGTGAATCCGTTCCTGCATCGATCGCGGCATCTGGTCGTACCAGCACCACCAGGCACGCAGGGTGTGTGCCGTCAGGTCGGCGCTGCTGCGATCGAACGGCAACAGGCCCCAGCCGCGACAAAACGTGGGCAACCCGCCGTCGGAGTTTTGCAGGTCCAGCAGCCAGCGAACACCGTTCTCGGCCGCATCAGCCGCTTCCGTTCCGGCGAGATGCCACAACGCCAGCAGGGCCCCGGGGGTGTCATCGGCATCCGGCACGCCGCCGGTCAGGTCGGTCCACGCCCAGCCACCCGGTGCCGCGTGCGTGTAGGGGTGTTCGATCTGATACTGCTGTCCCAACAGCCAATCCCGAATCCGGCAACTTTCTTCCTCCGACAGGAAGTGTGTCACCGGACCGGACGCACTCAGGGCGTTCACTGCCAGCGTCGTCACCCATGTCGCCAGATCGGTATCGATCGGCCAACTGCCGTCCGGCCGGGCTGACCGGATGAGGAACTCCACGCCGCGACCGACGACCGGGCAATCCCCTTCCCCGGCGCCGACCAGACTCAGCACGACGAAGCTCGTCAACGGGGTCGCTTCCAAAAACCCGCCACTGGCCGGCTGGATCGACTCCAGCACGCGCAACGTTCTGGAACGTGTGAGTCGCCGCACCAGCCGCAGGACCGGATTGAACGTCGGACGGAACCGGTGCCGCACCTGCCCCATCGCGATCAGCGCGGGCAGTGCATAGCTAACCACGGGCAACTTGAGCCGCGCGAACCACTGGTGAGGACAGGCGGCCAGTTCGAAGGGGAGTTGGGCGACCAGCTTCCAGGCGTCGGCCGACGGACCGAGACGTCCCGTGAGCGTCAGAGTCGTCAGGATGGGAATCGAGAAGGTCCGGTCTTTGCCGTAACGGCGTTCAACCGCGCGGGCCAGCACCTCCGGCTCCAGCGAACCGGCATGCTGCTGCAGCCACTCCGTGCACCGATCGACAGTCGCCGCGTGGTCTTCGCCATGCCGGGCCAAGGCGGCCCAAACGAGTGCCGTCGTGCTGATGTTGCTGTTGCTGAGGACCGTGTCGCCCCAACCGCCGTCGGCGTTCTGCGTGCGGACCAGCCATTCGACGCCGCTATCGACCAGTCGCCGCGCCTGAGTCACCCGACCGGCAGCAGAACCGGACGGTTGCGTCTCAACAAACGCTTCAAGCGCCACAACAGCGGTCGCTGTCGAGAGGGCGCTGGCGGCCAGTTCTCCGAACCAGTGCCCGTGCGGGCCACGCAGAGCGAGCAGAGACTCGCGGGTCCGGGACAACGCCTCGTCAACGGTCAGGCTCACATCGGCTGCTTTCGCTGAAGTGAACATCCCATCACAGTGACAAATGGCCGAGCGCCAGTAGGGCGTAGTAGGTGTATTCGCAGTCTACGTGGGAATCTTCCCAGTGGCCATAGAACCCGCCGCGATTGGTCCACAGCGTATCGATGAAATCGAGGCACAACTCCTTCCGCCCGCCGATATCCATCTTCAGGCTCGTCAGCGCATGCAGGGCGGTCGCGGTGGAGAGCAAGTCGGGAATCGGCACGTCCGCTCCCGCCCGGAATCCCCCCTGCGGATCAAAGCAGGAAAGAAACCACTGCCCGATCGACGGATCGACCGGCTGATTCCCCACGTTGCGAAGCAGCGCCACCGCGCCGGCGGTCGTCGGCACCAGTGAGACCGGATGCGTGCGGCTGTTGTGAAAGCCTCCGGCCGGATCGCGCAACTCCCGGACGAAGTCGAGCAGCGTCTCCAACTCGGGAATCGGCTGCTGCAAGTCCTGATAGGCTCCCAGCGCCATGAAGCTGCCGTAGAGCGAGCCGGCTGAACTGTTTGAAACTGAGTCGTAACCGCCGTCGGTCGTCCGATACGTTTCGATCTTCGCCAGCAGTTCCTCCTGCGGACAGTCTCGAAGCGTCGCCGCCGGCAGGGCCGACCAGCAACGCACCAGACACGCCAGATGAATCAAATCGAGCTTGTCGCCCGCGCCGAAGGACCGGACGTACGCCTCAAGCTCCCCGTCCGGAAGACTCTGTTGCAAAGCGAGTGACCCTTCCACGCCGAAGACCGTGTAGTACAGGTCGCGCTGTCCGTCCCGGTCACAGAACCCGCCGTCCCGCTGCTGCGACCGAAAAAAATCAGCGACGAGCGGCGTCGAGCTCTCCAACAGCTTCGGTGCCAGCCGCGCCACTTGCACCATCTGCATCCTCAAACTCACTGCACCATCCCTTCAATTCCAGATGGAAGATCTTGCTGACGACGCGGCGGAGCAGCCCCTTGAGACTGGCGGTCTGCAGATCGCTCAAGGCCCGCAGCGCGTCTTCCTTGTACGACTCCTGCAGCACGTGACAGCGCTGCCGCACGTCGTACTGCTCCATCAGCTGGCGGACCGGCTCAATTTCGCCCTCATCGAGTTGCTGACGCCAGGCCCGATCGACGAGCGCCCGCTCGTCCGGATTGGCGACCGTCCGCTCGTGAAGCACGGCCAGCGGCAGCGTCGGCCGCATGACGGCGGTCACGTCCAGCGCATCCCCGTCGTCCATGTCTTCCACGTCGTCCCGAATTTGATAGGCGATGCCCAGCGAGCGGCTGTACCGCGTGAGCACCGACGAAACCGTTTCATCGCCGCCGCCCAGCAGAGCCCCCAACTGCAAGGCGACCTCGAAGGCGGGCGACGTCTTGCGGCGGAAGATGTCCAGGACTTCGAGGGAACTGAGCGGCTGCGGGTCGCGGGACCAGCTCAGTTCGTCCCCCTGCCCGAGGCACAACATGCGATGACCGGCCGCCGCCACCTGCAGCATGGCGACGACGCAGTCCGGGGCCGCTTCACATTCGCCAATCAATCGGTACCCATCGCCCAGCAGCAAGTCGCCGATATTGAGCGCCATCGGCACGCCGTGAGAAACGTGCAGCGTGGCGTCGCCGTAACGTACGTCGTCGTCATCCTCGATATCATCGTGAATGAGCGACGCCTTGTGGAAACATTCGACCGCGATGGCGATTCGCCGCAAGTCGTCCGGCAAGACCGCCGCGGCATCGTCCTGCAAGGCCTTCCAGGCGCAGACCGTGAGGAACGGACGCCAGCGCTTTCCATCTTTGGCGAGCCACTCGCGGGCGATGCGTTCGGTGTCGTTCGCCGCCCGTCCCATGAGACGGTCGAGTTCTGCCGGCTCGAACCAGGTTTGCACGTCGGCCCGCAAGGCATCGAGGTTGAGGCGATGCGTCCGGTCGTCGCTCGTCAGGTGGATGACTTCCCAAATCCACTCCGCATCGACGGTCACATCTTTGCAGTCGTCCTGCAGGAGCGGAATGGCGACGCCCGGAATGGCGGCTGCCTCCATGAAGGGAAAGGCTTTTTCGAGCACCGACAGGCAACTCACGCCGACGATCGCCTCGATGCGGCCGGTCTCGATGATGGCCGTGACCAATGCAGAGCCTTCCGCAACAAGCACCGCATAGCCGAGCCGCTCCGCCTCTTCCTGCAGGTCCTGGATGGAGCAGAGGCCGCACTGCTTGCACAACAACCCGAACTCGTCAAACGGAGCGGGGCAGCGGTCCTCCAGTCGCATGCATTTGGGGAGCAGCAACAAGCGGCGGTCGTACGGCACGGCGGCGAGTGTGTCCCGCCAGACTTCGCTGTTGAGCAGCACGGCGACGTAATCAGTGTACAGCCGCCGCAGTCCGTTACGTTCGACGAACTCCTCCGCCATTTGCCGCAGCTCGTCGACACGCAACGGAGGGACCGGATTGCGAAGCTTGACGAAATCGCGCAGCTGTTCGCGAATGCGTTCCCGCTCATCCCGTGTCTGCGGAATGTTCTCCATCGGAGGACGTTCCGCCTGAATCGGCACGCTCTGGGGCAACTGAACCACCGGCAGATCTAGCATGGGGACTCTCAATCGAAACGGGGACTCGAATACTCAGAGGACGCGTTTTCTTGGGGGGGTATCAGTTGTTGGTCGAAGGTTGAAGGTTGAAATCAGAATGTCGAAATCAGAATGTCGAAGGAAATCCGAACCTCAAAACCCGAACCGGCCCCTTGTTCCCAAGCTCCGGCTTGGGAACACTCCTCCTGCAAAGCTCTGCTTTGGCGCCCGCGAAACAGAGTTTCGCGAAAGTGGGTTCCCAAACAAAGTTTGGGAACGAGGTCAATAGATTTCCGCGCCGTTCCTCACTCACGTGTACGCGCCGAAACCGAAGAAGTAGTGCTTCTTGGCGAAACGATACATCCAATGTTCCTCGGGGACTTCCTGTCCGGGAAGATGCTGACTGGTGCGGGGGGACAGTGCGTCCAATTCCGCCAGAGCGGTGCCGCGCTGGGTTGTGTCGGGGGCCTGATGCCGCTCCACCAGTTCGCGCACCAGATCGGGCCGTTCCAGGACGATGCAGCCGCGCGTCGTCTCGGCGGCCGTCTTCCGAAAATCGGACAGAAACTCCGACTGTGTGACCTGATCGTAAAAACTGCCCTTATCGTGAATCGTCTCTTTGGCGAACTGGATGATCGGACAAGGCTCGATCGCCCCGGACGGTCCGATGTGGTGGCTGACCCCCGTCGCCATCGGGCAGAGCGCTTCCCCTTTGTCGTCCCAGTAGGCGTCCACAATCCCGATGGGAAGTGTGTTCCGCATGCGGACGACAAACCGCCGCAGTTCGAGCACCTGTTCGGGCGAGAGCGCCAACTCGGGGGTCGGGTCCGGTCCGACAACCCGGTAGGTGTGAAACCAGGCGTACATCACCCCCATGTCGATCAGCCGCTGCAACCACGCTTCGCTGACGAGGTCGAAGTTCGTCTGACACACGCTCGTGGCCACGCCGACGATCAACCGCTCGCGGATACAATTCTCCAATCCCTGCAGCGTTTTGTTCAGGACCTCTTTGCCCCCGCGGCGTTCATCGCTGACAATTTCGGAGCCCTCGATGCTGATCAGTGGGGTGCTGTTGCCCAGACGCCGCAACTCGCGGGCAACTTCCGGCGTGATGGACTGGCCATTCGTGAAGATCTGGAAGTAGCAGTCCCGATGAGCGGCCAGAAATTCCAGCAGTTGCGGATGCAAAAACGGCTCCCCTCCGAGCAGTCCGAAGAAGCTGTTGCCATGCTGCTTGGCGTCGTTGACGATCTTGTTGAGATCATCCAACTCGATCATCTGCCGCTTGGCGGAGACATCGACCCAGCACCCCTGACAGCGTAACTGACAGGAATTGATGATCGAAATAAACAGGAACGGTGGGAAATGCACGCCCTGCTTGAGCCGCCGTTTGAACTTCTGGACGGACCGCATGCCCTTGTAGCCGAAGTTGTAGGCAAACTTCAGCATGAGCCGCGGGTCGGTCTCGGCGATGAACCGACGTCCCAATTTCAACGTCACCGACATCCGTCTACTCCCATTGCCTCATGGTCATGCCGAAGTTTCGGCGATGACACCTACTGCTGCGTTGATCCCAGTGCTAACGCCTGTTGCGCCTTGCGCCGAGCTTCTTCCGCTTTTTCCCGAATCTCGTCGGCGCTCGGCAAGCTGGCCAGTACTTCGCCGGGAATCTCCAATCCGCTGGCCGTTGCCTTTAGCTTGTTCAGGCAGCGTTCCCGCTCACGCAAGGCGCGTTCGTCATCGCGTTCCTTTGAGAAGCGGGACTTGGCCTTCTCACTACGGTCTCGGAGCAGGGCGTAGATGTCGCCCCCCAGCAGGGCCGAAATGTCGACCTTCATCGCTTCCCGGCGGACATCGTCGTCGCTGACCGCGTCGCCATTGATCGGCCCCGCCTTGTACTTGGGGAACATGATGGCCACTTCGGGGCAGACCCGCGAACAGGCCGGGCAGTCCGTCTTGCAGTTGCTTTCGTTTTGAACCTGAATCTTTCCGTCAGACGTCGCGCCGTACACGTCGAACAGGCAGAAGCTCAAGCACTGCATGCAATGCGTGCAGCGGTCAAAGTCGATGACCGGGAACCACGGCTTCCAGCGCCGGCCGACCGGGGCTTCCTGAACTTCTCCCATCGCCTCCTCAACCAACGACAGGATCTCGTCGCGGCCAAGCCCGGAAACATCCCGGACCCGCTCGAATCCGTGTTCCCCGTCGTCCATTGGCGGCTGGCCGCCGAAGCACCCCAGTAGGATGCGATTTTCACCGTTGCCGCGGTCGCGTTCAGTCGTTTCCGACTCGCCGCGTAGGACCTGCACCGGATATCCGCCATCGAGCAGTCCCGCAAGCAAAGAGGCGCGAAGACCCGCCTCGAACGGCTCTGCGGGGAACCGCTCATAAAGGAGGACCTGGACTTTCAGATTGGCCGGCGCAATCACGATAACTCTCCGTTCGTCGTTTCCGATCCGGGCGTTTCCGGCACTTCCGGCGTCGCGGTCTCCGCCGCTGCCGGTTGCAGCAACGCCTCGGTTGCTTCGTCAACGTTCAGTACCCGCAGGTTGACAATCTCCAGCCCTGATTCCTTCAGGGGAGACCCCGCAGCAGTGAACAATCCCTGGACGGCACGCGGATAACAGGCGGCGATCCGCGTGTTCGGCTGCTCGGAGAGTTGCTGTAACAACGGCTCTCGCCGCGCCGACATCTCACACAGATCGGGCACGCATTCGAAATCCGCACCCGAATCGGCCAGACGCTCAAGGACCCCCTGTTTGACGTCCTTGGGGATCACTTGCGCAAAGGCGCAGTGACAGTACAAAATTCGGCGGGGGTGATCCATCAGTGTTCTTGCGGTTGGCTCGACAGGTTGGGGCGATGACGGACAACGCTGGGGAGGGGACTCAACTCAAAACAACAAAGCGGCCCGGTTCACAAAACTTCCGCCAGACGATGCGTCGGAACGGGCATGCCCGGACGAAACGCCTCGATCTGACCGACCGCGGCCTGCAACGTCAAACAGGCGGACAACCGGCTCAGTTCCTCCTCCGTCATCCGTTTCAACAGGGCGGGGTCTCCCTCGGCACGGAAGTTGACGATCAATTGTCCCTCTTCGAGCGGCTCGGCCAGCTCGTGAGACAGCTCCACGGCGCTCGAATTCCTGACCAGATTCCCCACCGCCAAGTCGTTGCCCGAGTCGGGGGTGAGGGTCATCTTGAGGTGCGCGACCTCGACCCCTTCGCTCTCCAGGCGGTCACGCAGGCCCGATGCGAGCCGCGTTAGAAAGACGTTTCCGTCAAACTCCGCGCCGGACAACGTCGCCGAAAGGTTGAGCCAGCCGAGCAGCGACTCGCCTTCACCGTATTCCGCATAATCAATTTCGATGGACCGCGCAAAGTTGCCTTCCGCATCCTGCAGCAACTGCTGCCACTCATCAATCCCTGTCCCTGTCCGCGCAGCAACTCGCACAACGGTCGCCTGGGGGAAGCGTTCCTCCAGGGCGTGCTGAAGCGCGCTCTGCTGCCGTTCGTCAATTAAGTCGCACTTGTTGATCACCAGGATGTCCGCCTCTTCCATCTGCTTTTCGTAGATGTAGGAAACCTTGGGAGAGAACGTCTTTCCCTGCTCGACCCCCAGAATTCGCGAGGCGCGAACCGGGTCGAGCACCACGCTCAACGGGGCAATGGTGAAGTCGTCGCCATACATTTGCCGCAGCGGATAGCTGACGGTCGCTCGCAGATCGGTGCAACTGCCAACCGGCTCCGCCAGAAAGACGTCCGGTCTCGAATCCTCAGTCAATTTGTTCGCCGCGTCGACCAGCGAGCCGAATCGGCAGCAAAAACACCCGCCGGTAATCTCTTCGGTCTCAAACCCGTGCGACCGCAGCATGGCCGTGTCGACCAGGCCGAAACTCTGGTCGTTGGTGATCAGCCCGACGCGCAGGTCCCGGTCCCGCAGGCGGCGAGCCAGTTGCAGGATCGATGTCGTCTTGCCGGCTCCCAGAAAGCCGCCAATCATCAGATAACTCGGTTTCAGCACGATTTCTCTTTCGGTTCTTGCTGCTGATCATCGAGCATACGGTCGATCGTGGCGTCTAGCAACTCGACATAGCCGTGAACGTCGACGATCGACTCGTCGAGGCTGCCCCGGATTCGGTACAACCAGCCTGAGTCGTACGGATCACGGTCCAGCAAAGAAGGGTCCTGTGCGAGTGCTTCGTTCGCTCCGGCAAACTGGCCACGGGTCACACAATACAGGTCCGAAACCGCCTTGAACCCCTCGATGCAGCCAATGGCCTGCCCGGCCTCAACGGTGTCGCCGGGCGAGACGTCGAAGCTCAACTCCACGAAATCCCCCAGCATCCGCGTGGAGAATTTGGTCAGTCCTACGCGAAAGACGCCGTCTTCTTCCTCCACCATCCAGAAGTGCGACGGTGCATACCGATAGTTCCGCGGGAGCCGCGTAGTAAAACGGGCCCGTTTGTAATAGATCGTCTGCTGCGGATCGATCGGCATTGCACCTTGTCATCCTCGTCGAAGACCGATGCGACCCACCGACCTCACCCGCCATTCCAACGCTCACAAAAAGCAACCGAAGACAATCAATCGTATCCCTGCCCTGTCCGGCCAGCAAGTTCCAGCGGCCGGGACCTTGGGCCATGCAAAGTTTCACTTTGGAGAAGACCGACCGGGACAAGCTCAATGGTCACCCGAAGCGTCAGCGAGGAAGCGAACGTGAGTGAGCGATTCGTCCCTCGCTGACGCTGCGGGTTACGAGGTTGCCCACCTTCAATCTTTGAACGGGCCTGGGCCGGGACCTTGGGCACGAAAGCAACCGTTCGATGGTGGTGCTCGCTCGTTTCCGGGTGTCTGGAGCGTCGTTGAGGCAACCGAGAGGTGTCCTGGGACCGAACACGGAGGCCGTGACGCGGTTCGTTCACCGTCCTCGGCGCCAGAGTTCCAAGCGGCTGACCGGTCGCCGATTTCAGCTCGCCCCAGCCACCCCACGCACGGAGTTGGAGCATTGGGGGGGCGCCGCCGAGGTTGCGCGCGTCGGCATCACCTTCCGGAGGCGAGCACCCGCAACTCCTTCGGTAGCGGGAACGTGACGTGTTCCTTGCGGGTCGTCACCTCCTCCAGAATCGCCCCATACTTGCCTCGCAGATAGTCGACCGTCTCCTGGACGACGACCTGCGGGGCGCTGGCTCCGGCGGTGATCAGGACGGTCTCGACGCCGTCGAACCACGCTGGCTGTAATTCATCGGGACCGTCGACGAGATGGCCCGGTTTGCCGAAGATGCTGCCGATCTCGCACAGCCGGCGGCTGTTCGAACTGTTCTGGCTTCCGAGCACGATGAGAAGATCCGCCTGGGGGATCAGCTCCCGGACCGCATGCTGACGGTTCGTCGTCGCATAGCAAATGTCCTCCTTGGGCGGATGTTCGATGTGCGGAAACCGTTCCTCCAGCCGCCCGATGACCTGTCCCGCTTCCTCGACGCTGAGCGTCGTTTGCGTGAGATAGGCGATCTTCGCACCGTCGGAGAATTCGAGGCGGCCGACGTCGTCCGGCGTTTCCACGAGTGTGATGCTTTGCGGAACTTCGCCCATCGTACCGATCACCTCGTCGTGTCCTTCGTGGCCAATGAGGACGATGTGATACCCCGCGCGGGCGTACTTGACCGCTTCCAGATGCACTTTCGTGACCAGCGGACAGGTCGCATCGATCGTCCGCAGATTACGAGCACGTGCCTGCTCCCGGATCTCCGGCGAGACGCCGTGTGCCGAGTACAGCAGAATGGCTCCTTGCGGCACCTCGCCGATCTCATCGATAAATGTCACTCCCTGCCGCGTGAAGCGATCGACGACATGCCGGTTGTGCACGATCTCGTGATACACATAGATGTCGGCCCCCAACGTCCGCACAACCTCGTCGAGGCAGTCGATGGCCATGTTGACCCCGGCACAAAAGCCGCGCGGGTTGGCGAGGAGAATTTTCATGACTTTGACCGGAGGGCTCGGCATTGGCAACGTCACTTCGATTCTAGTGGCGGGACAGCTTATGTATAGCCCCCGGACGATCCCTCCGCGTTGGCCTTAGGAGCGTTCGGCGTACAGCACAAGACCGCGGGGTGATCGGTCCCAGTGAGGCTGTTGTCGGTTGTTGGTGCCGCCTCGGAATTGACCGCCCTAGCCCAAGTTCCCCAGTGATTTGGGAAATCGGTGTTTCTGAAAGTTTTTTCGAGCCGGAGTTTGTCGTAAGTCGTTGATTGATGGTCGGGCGTTGAGGGTCTGAGAGTCGGATGACGGCCGATCGCGTTGTAGTGAC
>JAJDEI010000276.1 GCA_029259845.1 Planctomycetaceae bacterium
TTCGGCGATCAGCCGTTCCTCCGGTGTCATCTGATCCCAATTCATCCCTGCCATCGACGTGTCTCCTGAAGTGAAGGGCCCACAGAAAACCGCCACAATAACCTCCCTTATCCAATCGCGCAATCATCCGCTACTGCACCCGGCTGCACACGTTGATGGTCGTCGTGCCCCGCCCGCTCGTTGGCAGACACCATTGCTTCCATGAGTCTGTCGGCAGGTTCATCGGCATCGAAAACACCTTCCTCGATCGCTGCAATATCGAGGGTCAGCGATGTCGCCCCACCATCTCGGAGATCGTGAAAGTGTTTGAGCGCATCCATCCAATGCGCGTCTTCAGTCCAGTGCGTCGACTCAGACATGACGAACTACTCCGTGGGGTTTGATTGGCCAGAAAACCACACAGGTGGAATTGTCCGTGTTATTGCGGGAACGATCCTATGGATGGCGTTGCGGGGAAAAAGGGAAAAATATGCAGTTGATCGAAACTTGCGACCGGGCCGGAAAAAACACGTGTGGATGACTGCCGATCGTTCGATCTGGCAATGACTTTGGCAATAAACAACAGCACTCTGGACAGCGCGGCGTTCCGATCCAGCCGCCTGACGGTTTTCAGGAGTCGGGACCCCGGATCAATACCTCTCGGAAGCAGTTGCGGGATATCGGCGGGTTGGCCCCAAAAACTGTATCCGTGATGAGGTGCCAACGAGGAGATCGCGATGCGGAGTCGGGACCGGCGAAGAAACGGAATTGTTTTCCGGGAATCATGAGGTTGACGACCTTTGAATGCTGACTCGCGAGAAATTGGTGGACAGAATCATTCCAGCGAGTAAGGCGAACTCCGCAGCCGAGTGACCGGAGGGGCTGGCTGCAGGTTACGTCGTGTGTCGGGCCGCATGCGGTGGCCAACAGTGACATGAATTGAGTCACGCCTTGTGCGACCGGTTCTCCAGCGGGTGACAGGGTGGACTTCCCCAACATGACCATTCGGGGAGGAAGCCCACGCAAGACCTCCCCAAAAGGTGGTCGGCAATTCATGGCCGTGGTATGGTCGATGGCCTGTCCACTTTCACGGGGTTCCGTCAGGCGGAGGAGATCTGATGCGGTTGTCGACACCTGCTTATTGCTGCAAGATACCCGCCGTGAATACATATTTTGGTTTTTTCAAGGCTGTTGCCGCACCATTCTGGAAATCTTGGCTGTTCTGCGGTGTGAGTGTTCTGGTTTTCGCCTCGTCCGCCACGGCCGAAGTCATCATTCCCGCCGTCAAGTCTGTCGAACGCTTGTTCTTGCCTCCTGCAGCCGGCACCGATGGCGGTCCGGAAATCAAGGAACTTGAGCAAGCCCACGAGGTGTTTCGACGACAGCAGTTCGATCAGTGCCTCGCCCAATTGATCCTGGCCCGTGAGCAGCATCCCAACCTGCCCCCGCACGGATCATGCTGACCATTTTTTTCCTGGAGGCCCGGCAGCCGGTGCAGGCCCGGTCGCTGTTGGAAGTCGTGGCGGTTGAGCACGCCACGTATCCACCGCTTTACGAAGCGGTCGATCGGCTGGCCGGATACACGTGGGGACCGCAGACTACAACCGGGTGAACCAATCGAAGGAAACCGGAACCATGAAACGCAACGTACTCTGGTTGGCACTGGCCGGCATGCTCTCCATTCGTGTCATCGGCCAGTATTACTGGATGACAAAGGTCGAAAACGACATCCACGCTCTGCGTGACTCATGCCTGCTGTTACCTGACAAGATTGATGAGTTGCAGGAGATCCCAGCCGCAGAACGAGACGCCAATCTGGTCGACGTTGTCGGTCGCTGATGAGGTTTGTCGTCTTGAAATGGTGGCCGTGGCGTCGTTCTATCAGTGGCGGAAGAAGCTGGCGGTGACGACCCGAGACGGTCGTTACTCCTCACTGTCTCTGCGGTTTCGTCGACTGCGGCCCTCGCCACCGCCTCGGCGTCCTCCGAATCTTCGTTGGGGCATGGCGAACTCCTCGCCCTTCATCTCCTCGAACATTGTTTTCTGTTCATCGGTGAGCGCTGAGAGAATCTGACTGTCTGCATTCCTGCGAATCTCGTCGAACTTCTTTCGCATCGCTTCGCGGTCACCTCCGCCGCCTCCCTGAAACGCTTCTCGCATTTGTTTCCCGAGATTTTCCCGACTCTCGGCGATGGCGGCGGCGATCTTCGTTTGCTGCTCGTCGGTCAGCTTGAGCTTCGTGGCGACCGCATCATTGCGGAGTGCGGCTGCTCCCTGCTGCTGAATTGAGATCTGAGTCAGACGCTCGAATTGCTTGGGTTCGAGGATCGTGGCCAAGGCCTTGTTTGCGGAGGCACTCTGTTTGGTGCTCCATTCTTCAAACGATTTACGAACCGCCGCCTGCTCCTCCTCGCTCATTTCACGAAAGTTTCTGGGGAATTCCGGTCGTCCCTCGCTCAGCTCTTCGCCAAGGATCTGGACCGCCTCGGCCTGATCTTCCGTCAGTTGCAGTTCGCTGCGGACCTCATCGAGACGGAGCAAGCCCATCACGCCCGTGTCGCGTCCACCACGCAGTCCCCCTCGTTGGCCACGATTCCTGCCGCGTTCGCCACGTTGTCCTTGTTGGCCACCATCATTCTGGGCATGCAGGTCGGCAGTAAAGGCTGGCAGCCCGATGGTGGCGAGCGTCAGAAGGAAGGTCATGCAGATTCGTCGCATCGTGGGATCTCCTGTGGATCGAGAGACGCCTGATTGAGCAGGCGAAGATCTTCAAACATGGGGTTGGCAGCAGCCGGTTCACCCCCTCCCAGTACCGGTCGACGTTCGGCCGCGTACACAAACCAACCAACATTTCCCAGATGGATTTTGTTCTGATCGCACCGGCGGTCAGGTCGCTTGATGATACCCCAGATGGTGTGCCGTCCCAAGAGTGGCATCATTGTCGTCCGTCTCAGGGTGCACGCGCGGATTTTGGCGGTTTGGTTTTTCAGGCGAGTTCCCAGTAGGTTTCCCATTGGTAGCTATCCATCAGCGAGCAGAGGCCCGCCATGCGGTTCACGCGGCGGACCCGCCAGCGGGCGCCGGTCTGTTTGAGGCGGCGGCCGATCAGGTTCTGGCAGCCTCCTTCCACCTGGCCGCTGCCGATGCTTTGGCCACGCGCCAGCCGCTGGGCGTCGTTCAGGTGTTGTTGATGATTGGCCAGATAATTCCGCAACTCCCCGACGGCGGCCTGCTGAGAGTCGTTGCGGCTTTTCGCTTCTTCTCGAAGCGACACTTCGATTCCCGGCCAGCCCGATTCCAACAGCGTCTTTCGCGCCTGATCGGTCCACGCGGCGATGTCGGCCTCGTCGGTGTGCAGCGTTTTGCTCAGGTCCGAGAGAGGCTGCCAGGCAGGGAAAATGTCCAGCACGCCGTCGGCACCCGGAAGAGGCTGGCGTTGTTCTTCCCAGATCCGCTTCGCCCCGTCGAGCCTGTCGGCGAGCGCGCCGAACGTCGGCCAGCACGCTGATGGCCGAGGCGTCCGGAAATCCCAAACGTGTGCGCCACGCTTTCCAGCGGCGGCCGAACTCCTCACTCTTCTTGATGGCCGCAAACGCCGTGCGAACTTGGGGCCGGGGCAACGTCCGCGACTCCCATTCCTCCGGCGTCGCCGGCTCGCCGCGGTCCCGCTTGGAAAAGATGCCCAGCTTCATTTCCCGCCAGCCGCCGGTCGTGTTCACACACGTGCCGGCGGTGGTGAACTCGGCCTCGCCATCGGCTTGCCGAAATCTTCAGTGCCCGCGACCACATTCGACTGGAGATCGATCCCTTCAACCCACGAGGCCGCACTCGCGATCAGAACAGAAGAATCCGCGGGCGGCCTGCGGCTCGCTCCGCATCCACGCGTTGGCCGCCGCTCCGTGTCGCTGGGCGATCTCGCGAATCGTCGTCGGCCCGACCGTCAAACCGCACAGTTCCTGCAAGCGCTGCGAGGAGATGTCGTACGACCAACTCGCCGCCGCCAGGCAGGTGAGCCGCTCCGCCTCCCGCGAATAACGCCCCACGACCCCCCGCCGGTCATCCAGCGGATCGCCGCTGTCCCGGCACGCCGGACACTCGAAGTCCACGCGGCTGAGCTTCACATGGCCGGCCGCCGTGGTCAGCTTGCGGGCCTTGCGGCCCCGATGACGACGCTTCATTCCGCAGGAGCACGTCCGGGTCGGCGCCGCTGGTTCAGCGCGCTCGCTGACAGGCTCGACTTTTCGACCGCTGGGGCCTGCTCGTGGAGACTCGCTTCGAGCATTTTGCGAGTCAGCTCGCGGCCCTGCTCAACCGCCAACCTCTCGCACACGTTAAGCTTCGTCCCGTCCGCCGCCGCATGGCCGGCCTTGTTGAGTTCCCGAAAATTGAGGATCGCCTGCTCGGCAAGCAACCGTTCGTCCGGCGTCACATCATCCCCATTCATCCCTGTCATCGGTCAGTCTCCATGGGCAAAGGGGCAGTAGAAAACCGCCACAATAACCCGCTTTGTGCAATCGCGCAATCAAAGCCGAGTGCACCCGTCAGGGCTGATGACGTAGTTCACGATACCCACTCTGGCGAGGAGGCGCCCGACTTTGAAGGCATGTTCGGGGAGGGTTGTGGCAATCGGGAGCCCAAGGCCACGTATGCGTATGAGGTTCAGGGCGGTCGCCCTCAGCGTACTCATTACGGGCGGAGCGTTCGGCGTTCCAAGCGGAGGCACTGCCGCAGGCCCGGCTAGCCCAAGTTCCCCAGTGATTTGGGAAATCGGTGTTTCTGAAAGTTTTTTCGAGCCGGAGTTTGTCGTAAGTCGTTGATTGATGGTCGGGCGTTGAGGGTCTGAGAGTCGGATGACGGCCGATCGCGTTGTAGTGAC
>JAJDEI010000277.1 GCA_029259845.1 Planctomycetaceae bacterium
GCCGAAGAAACCGCGTCCGGACTTCCCGCTGTACAGTCACCGGAATGGACAGTGGGCCAAGAAGATATGCGGAAAAACTCACTTCTTCGGCAAATGGATCGACCCGCAGGCCGCGCTGGAGGAATATCTCAGAATCAAGGATGAGCTGCAAGCCGGGAGAACCCCGACGCCCGCTGCGGGCGTCGTCGTCACGCTGGCGGATGTCGTCAACGCCTACCTGGCGGATGCTGACCAGCGAACGCAGGCGGGTGAACTGTCCCCGCTGTCGTTCCGCGATTACCGCTGGACCGGGGAACAGATGGTCGCTCACTTCGGTCGCAGCGTCGATCCGGAACAACTGCGACCGACCGACTTCGCCGCCTTCCGGCATAAGCTGGCAGCGAGGTACGCTCCCTCCCGTCTCGCGAAGACCGTCACCGTAAGTCGCATGATCCTCCGCTGGGCCTACGAGAGCGAGTTGATCGACACGCTGCCCCGATTCGGGCCGGGGTTCAAGTCGACATCCAAGCGGGCCGCACGGGCTGCCAAGGCCGAACGGGGCGGCAAGTTGTTTGCGGCGGAAGAAATCCGACGGATGCTCCACGAGACCGATGGCACGTTCGCATCGCTCATCTTACTGGCGATCAACACCGGGTTCGGAAACTCCGACCTGTCAGCGGTCACGTTGAAGTCAATCAACCTGAATGGCGGATGGATCAGCTTCCCCCGCCCTAAGACCGGCGTTGCCCGTCGCGTCCCCTTGTGACCCGAGACCATCGCAGCACTGCGAGGCGTCATCGACAACAGGCCGGAGCCGCAATTGGATGCGTTGGCCGACCGTCTGTTCCTCACGTCCCGTGGCGGGGCGTGGGTGGCCGTCACTGACGACGGACGGCGTGCGGACAAGATCACGATCCGCTTCCGGAAGCGGCTCAGGTCGATCGGCGCTTACCAGACGGGGCGAGGGTTCTATTCGCTTCGTCACACGGTCCAGACCGTCGGAGACGATGCGCGTGACCCATTGGCCACGAGCCACGTCATGGGCCACGTCGACGCGTCAACCGCCGGGCATTACCGCGAACGCATTTCCGACGACAGGTTGCGAGCCGTCACCGACCACGTCCGCCAATGGCTGTTCGGCGAGGTCGAAGCCAAACCCAAGGCAAAACCCAAGCGGAGCACCAAGGCCAAGCGGACGAAGCACGAGCCGGTGGAGAAGGCGGCGGACAACCCGGTGGGAGAAGGGAAGCCGTCGCTGCGGGTCGTGGGATGATGGGGAGACGTGACGGCTCCTTCCAGCGTCTAGCAGTCTGTTGAAAAACTGCTTCGTCGGCGAGAGCGCGGCAAAACTCGTCAGATCAAGGAGCCGAATCGCAGACATATCCCTAGATACGTCGAGATGTGGCGACGCCGAGCTGACGAGTTTTGACCGCTTGCAGTCAGAATGAGTTTTTCAACGGGCGGCTAGAGGGTGAGCCATTCGTCGGGCAATGTCCTCGCGTCCAATTGATTTCTCGGCTGTAGACATGGTGATTCCGACGTCACTGTGGATCGCTCAAGCTGGGGATTGTACAATCGCGCACTGCGACGCTTACACTGAGGAAGCCTGAATTGACCAACCGAATGAAGCTCTTCTGCTCTTGGGATACTCGCGTCGGTCGGTTCTATATCGGGCAGGACCGCAATGGGTTTCACCCGATGCACGACGACGACAGCCTCGGGCGTTACAGGACGGCACAGAAAGCCGTAGAGGACCTCGCCCACGGTCACACCTTCTCGATTCATACTGGTGATGACACAGCGGACTTGGGCATTCCGGACGATATCGACGAATGGAACTCGGCCGACGAGTAACTGTCGGCCATTGACAATCTGCCGCCGGCAAAGATACTTGAGACGTCACACGCCAACCGCGCGGCCTCGCATCGGAAACATGGTCGGTGTGTGACAACTCGTCCAAGCGTGAAGCCCCGGTTGGCTGGTTCCAACCGGGGCTCCTTTCATGAATTCTGAGCGGACAACTGAGCAGAGAATCGAATCCTTGGAACGTGCAGTGAGAGCGTTGCTTGCTGACGCCCACGAGAAGAGCGATGCTCTGCATATCCTGTCTCGTATATCCCAAGTGTCGACTGCTTCGGTTAATCCCGAGATACTCCAAGAATTCGACGTTGCTCCATCGTCAGTCCCTCGATACAACCCCGGACCTGCGCATCCTTCTGGACCCACTCCTCTCGCGCCTATTGAATCGCTCCCAGGCTAGGAACATCGTTGATATTGATAACGGAAGTGGACCCGGCGTGCGGTTCAACAACTGAACCATTAGCCCGCCTATGAGAAAACCCGGTCGTCCGCCAGTTGCCTAGTTTTCGAGCCGCTTCAACATACTTGCTGGCCAGCGCATCTGCGCGTTTGGCAGCCTCCTCCTCTTCCTGCCTTGCTTGGACATGCCGATTGACCGCGTCGTCTCTAGCCATTGCCAGCCCTCGTGGTAAACGAAAAGGCCCGCCCCATTTAGTGTCCAGCCAAACGGGAGCGGGCCTGAATGCCTTGCGGCATGATTCCTGATTGTGCGCTTGGCTGGACGCTTCAAGTCTACCACTCGCGCCGCCGCCATTCAATCAGCCGGTCGGAGTCCGTCGCTGTTTGCGAATGCCGTTGCGACTTCGAAGCGTGACGCGCGAATAGCGTCGTACGCACGTATCCGCCAGCGGGGAAGGGGATGGCGGTCCGACTGCCCCCGCGATCCTGCCGGACGAGTACGCGGGAACCGGGCGGGTAAACTGGGGTGGAAAGTGTCGGCGTCCAACCCATTAGTAGTCCCGAACCCGGCGGGGGTCTCCCCACCCCTCTATATGCAAGGCGGGTAACATGTTAGAAGCCGCTAGTTAGTCGCTATTGTCTCGGCGTGCTAGTCCCGCTTCCTCCCTCACCACTGGCTCTGCGATGGTCGTGTGCGCTTTGTTGCGTCCCTATTGCGAGCCTGTTGCGCCGCTCTTTCCGAGTCGTTTGGCGGCACGTTCTGCGCGTGCACGGAAGCGAGCGTAGTTCCTTGGAAACTAGCGTTCTTCCGTATGGGTGGGGTCCGCAGGGTATGCCGCCGTGACTGATTGTCAGTCACCAATAGAAGTGGCCCCGCGGGGATAGCAGTCCCACACGCGGCCTGTCCAACTTCACTGGTTAAAGGTGAAAGGTCGAACGTTGAAAGTCTATGGCAAAGCGGAAACGGCAGCAAACTCGATCCTGTGCGCGTTCCAGTCTCCCTCGACACTCCCGGCGGCGATCGCCCCGGTATTTATCCGGCGGAAGGATGGCTCGCCCTGTCGGGCGTGGTCGTGGGCGAATCAACTGCTCGTGGCGCTGCACGGGAATTCGGATGCGCGGGGCTTCCGTCAGTGGCAGAGCGTCAGCCGATTCGTACGGAAGGGGCAGAAGTCGTTCTGTATCCTCTCGCCGGTGATGAAGACGCGGGAGGATGACGACGGGGAACGGAAGTCGTTTCTGCCCGGCTTCAAAGGGACGGCGGTTTTTGGTCTGGCGCAGACCGACGGCGAGCTGTTGTCGGAGGTCGATCCGGAACTGCTCCGGTGGGTTGAAATGCTCCCGCTCGTTGACGTCGCTCGCGAGTGGGGCTTGGTAGTCGAGACGTACGGCGGTCGAAGCGGAGCGACGAACGGATGGTACTCCGGCGGGAATGGGACGATCGCCCTGGGTGTGCGCAACCTGTCGACATGGGCACACGAGATGGTCCACGCTGCGGATGACCGGCTCGGCCAGTTGTCGGCCCATGAGCCGAAGTGGCGGAAAGAGACGGTCGCCGAGTTGGGGGGCGCAGTGCTGCTGGAGTGTCTCGGACAGCCGGTCGATACCGACCTGGGCGGATGCTGGGAATACGTGCGCTCGTGGTGCGGCCACGAAGGCATCAAGCCGGTTGTCGCCAGTCAGCGGATGCTGAAACGGACCTGTGATTTGGTCTCTCTGGTGCTTGACACGGCGAAACGGCTGGCCGATCCGGCTGCCGTGTGACCGTTTCCGATTCCGGCTCGCCGGTCTGCGGATCGGCGGGCCGCTCTCTCTTTCATTCATGCACCTTCATTGGAGAAACCATCATGCAACTTTACGAGCAGTATCGAACGAAGTGATCGGGCAAGAAAAAGCCCTCGCCAAGATCGAACGTCTCAGGCCACGCGGGCTTGGCGGTCGGGCCTACTGGATCACCGGCGGAAGTGGGCAAGGCAAGACGTCGATTGTCCGACTGCTCGCAATTGAGATCGCTGATCCGGGCAACGTCATTGAAGTCGACGCGGGCCGGTGCACGGTCGGCATAGTACATGAGATCGATCGGGGCATGCGCTGCTTTGCCATCGGCTCGAAGCCGGGGCGAGTGTGGATTGTGAACGAGGCTCATCTCCTCACGGCTCGTGTCATCGGCGAGTTTTTGACGCTGCTAGAGCGGCTGCCGTCGCATGTGGCGATCGTCTACACGACGACCGCGGACGGAGCAGAGTCTCTGTTTGATGACGTCCCTGATACCTGTCCGTTCCTTTCGCGCTGCATCGAGATTCCGCTCAGCCGGCGTGGTCTGGCGGAAGCGTTTGCGGAGCGGGCGCGGGTCATCGCTCAGATGGAAGGGCTGGATGGCTAACCGGTGGAGCGATACGTGCGGCTGGCCAAGGCCTGCCGGAACAACCTGCGCGCGATGCTCCAGAAGATCGAAGCCGGCGAGATGCTCAACTGAGCAATTTCGCAGAATGGTGTGTTCACGAAATCCAACCGTCCAAAACAAACACCGGAGACACCACCGATGGCCGATAACCTCACCAACGGCGCGACACAAGACGGAAATACGAAATCCCGCGTGGTCTCTCAGATCGCCCGCATTGTGCGGAAACACGGGCTGGACTACGAGGATTGGCGGTACGTCAGCCGGCGAATTCGGCAGGAATGCGAACTGAAGCCGGCCAAGCAGCCGAAGACGATCCCCCGTGTTCTCTCCGCTCACAACTTCCAGCGATTCTACGAAATCGTCGATCAGGCTCAAGACGTGCAGCATTCGCTAATGCTGCGGCTGATGTTCTACACAGCCGTGAGAGTCAGCGAACTGTGCAACATCCGAGTCGACGACGTGGACCTGACGGACTGCAAGATTCGCATCGAACAGGGGAAGGGATCGAAGGATCGGTACGTCCTGTTCGGCAAGTCGTTCACCACGGCGCTTCGGACGCACATTGCAGCACACCCGCAGAACCGTTGGCTCTTCCAGACGCGGCGTAACTCGCGGTTCTCAACGCGGCGGATTCAGCAGATTGTGAAGCAGCACGCAGGGAAGGCCGGTGTACGAGCCACGCCTCATACGCTCCGACATCAGGCGATCACGTTCCTGACGCGATCCGGAATGCCAGATGCGGAATTGCAGTCGATTACGGGTCACGCCCGGCGGGAGACACTTGCGGTCTATCAGCACGTGGTCTTTGACGAACAGCTTGAGCAGCGGTATCAGCGGGCGATGAAAGGCGTGGAGTTGTGACGACCTGCCAGCGGACGGACGTGCCGCACGATCGCGCGAAGCTGTGGGGAGGTGATGCCGGATGATGTGGAGACCCGGTGTCTCGCCATCCCACTTGTCTAGTAACTTCATCAAGAATACAGGGACACCCGCGCAGACATAGCGATCCTGTTAAGTGAACGCAATACGCGATCTACTAGAGCTGCGAGCGACTGCTTTCGGGCGGCCGACCAGCTGTCAACGGGCAGCGACTCCAGGGCCGGCGAAGGCGTAGCGGGAAATCGCGATAAACGGCCAGCGCGACGAGAGCAATGCCGCGAGTCCGCCGAGCCGGTGGGAGAGGGACGCTACTTAGTCGCGTCGCGATCCAGCCTCTCCTGGCGGGCGACCCACGCAGCCCCAGCCTCGGACTCAGCCAGCTCAATCTTTAAGTGCGCGATCAACTCCTTTCTGTCTCCGGGAAATCTAAAGGCATCACACACATCATCAAGGAGGGTGCTGACCCACGGCAATCGCACGTCGATGTTGGGCCTCTGAAACATGATTGCAGTTTGGCCGCTTCAGCCAAGGGTGAAACGGTGGTTTCTCAAGTCGAATCGAGTCCGGCATTCGATCGCGCGGAGAGTTGAAAAATGTGCAGA
>JAJDEI010000278.1 GCA_029259845.1 Planctomycetaceae bacterium
ACTCGGCGGCGCGGCAGCCGTGAAAACGTGACGGCCTGCGCGTTACACTCTGTCACGCGACCGGTCCTGGATTCGGTGGACGGATTCGGTTGTCCCCCCTCCCTTGACCGAATCTCAGGCTATCGCGCCACCTCGATCACCAATTAGCGGACGAAACATCCGGGCTCGCAGGTGTCATGGTTGCGAGTTAGCCGGGAGCCAACGGCGACGGCCGACGTCGGTGAGATGCCCCAACTTCAAGAGAACGTTCGCCCTACGCCCGGAATTGGCAACGGGACAATCATGGCGAACCAACGGCAGAGGGCGCCGTCTCCACGGTGACGCGCAGTTGGTCTCGGAATTGCCCGAGCAGTTGCCGCGAGGCTGATGAGGAGAAGTAGCGCGGGTCACTGCGGAGGTTAATGGTCGTCTCGTTGCCATAGGTGACGACGACAACGGCGACTCGGGTGCCGGGGCGAATGGGAGGCACTCCCGTGACATGCTCCAGCACGACGTTCCCGCATTGGAGCCGGTCGTCGATGCGCTCCAGCGGACTTCGCGAGAGAACGCGGCCGACGTTACTGAACACGGCCGTCGCGAAGCTCGTCTTTCTGCGGAGCATCTGACGCATCAGTCCGGGGACGCGGGCCGCGATGCCCAGTCCGCCGATGAAATAGAGCGGCAGCCGCCACTTTTTGACGGCGGCTGTTTCCTCACGGACGGAGCCGAGCAGCGCCGCGGGCCGGGCGCAATCGGCGGCGGTCCGATGCAGGAACCAGAAACCGAGCGAGTTAGCCGCCGGCATCTCCCGGTCGGCCCGCGAACGAAGGCTCACCGGCACATTGATCGTCGGCCGCTGCCGGCGAGCCCCACTCTGTTCAACATTCCAGCGGTGTAGGACCAGAAACAAATCACGAAGCATCAGGTCATTGAGTGTTGCGCCGGCTTGGCTCGCGATTGCCTGCAACTGGACAATCTCGTCCTGCGAGCACGTCTCCGTAAGGTATCCGCGATCGTCTTCGGGAGACGCGTGATGTCCCTGCTCCTCCCCATGCCGCGTCTCCAGAATACTCGGCCGACGCAGCAGGCTGCCCGCCCAAATGCGTGCGGTGATCAGGGCGTCCCGCAAACCCGGGCGACTGTCCGCGGCACTGAGTCCGTAGTCTCCCCGCAGGCGTAGCTGCTCCGGATTGAGCGGCGGGAGCCGGACATCCCACGACGATCCTGCAATGAGCGAGTCGTACACAACCAGCAGTTCTTCAATGAATTGAAGTCCTCCCAAAGCATCACAACAGGCATGATGAAACTGCAGGACGACGCGCGATTGTTCGGGCGACACCCGGACTTGAACCCGCAGCCCCGGCAGTGACGTGAGGTCGAGGAATCCGATGGGCGACAAACCGAGGGGACGCGTTGCGTCGGACCAGTCGATCGGCGCAGCCCGGCCCTTTGCGTCGATCCATCGAGGCAACCGGCCCGTATGCGGATCGACTACCGCGTTGAGCAGCGGATGCCGGGCAACGGTCGAACGGATGGCCTGTTCAAACTCCGTCCGCTGCAAAGGGCCTCGAAAGACCAACTCGATCGGGAACGTTGTCGGCGACTCTGGACGGTCATCGCACCAGTAATAGTACTCAAACGGTGTGAACGGGAGCGGAAACAGCACGACGGTCACCTCTCGCAATTCGGTCGCTCGCATCGGATTCGTCGAACGGCATCGACACCGTTAGGTCGTGTTGACATGACAAACGTTCCATTCTCAGGCGGACTCGGGGTCGCACCGGTTGTCCCAACCGGTGCCGCGCAGCGGCAGGAAGCTTGTCCATCACGGGACGGTTCACGCAGAGGCTTCTTGTCGCGGAGCGACACGGCTTGAGGCAACCCGTGCTACCCATTTGAATGTCAACATGACCTAATCAAGACGTCCCTGCCCGGAGAGCCACACAACGAGGTCGCGGAGCACGCGGAGGTAAATCCGGTAATCAACATGATACGCGTCGGCGCCGCCGAAAAGCTTGCCTTTGAGGTCCGGCGTGGGAACGCACCGGCGGGCATTGAACAGCCCGACGTTTCGTCCCCCACGTTGTTCGGCGGCGAAATACGTTGCGAGGGCACGGGCCTGTTGGACGAAGATCGGCCAGCACGACCATGTCCCGACCAGTTCAGTCATGACGGCGAGTCCCGGTTCATCACGATGAAACAGGAAAAACGTCAGGAGATCGCGGAGCGTTTCTCCATCGGCATCCAAAGGGGGGAGTAGCGGATACTGCCGCGCGTAACCGGTGCAAAAGATCACCGCATCGACCGGTTCGTCGGCCTCTTGAACGTCCTCGAAGCTCGCGACGCCGCCTTCCAGTGAAGAAACGTTTGATCGAATCTGCACGCGCCCGTCAAGAATCGCCCGCACGATGCCGCGGTCGTTGACCGGCAGCCGGTCGAGCAGCGCGTGCCGCGGCTTCGGCAGCCCCAACCGGCTCGAAGAGCCGATCGCAAGTCGCCGCGCGATGTGAAAGGATGCCATTTCGTACCAGTGCGGCAGCCATCGGGATTCGGCGGCCATTTTGTCACAGGGCGTCCCCAGGACCGTGGCGGGATTGATCCACGGAGGGGTGCGGACCGACAGCAGCGTCCGCTTGGCGGCGGTACTGACTTTGTCGGCGATGTCGGTTCCCGAGTTACCAACACCGATCACCAGGACGCGCTTGTCGACGTACCTCGTGTTGTCTTCGTACTCAGCCGCATGAATCACATCGAGTCCACCACCGCCCGCGTCGTCCCACAGGCTTCGGGGAAAAATTCGATGGTTCCGGTTGTGGCTGCCGGTTGCGATCACGATCGCCCGGTATTCCCGCTCGACGGTCTCCTGCTGACCATTCACATGCAGCGTCGCAAGCCACGTTCCACGTTCGGTCTTCACAGCGTCTTCAAACCGTGTGTTCAACCGAAGATGCGCGACGAGCCCCTCCTGTTCGGCAAACTGAGCCAGATACTGACGGGCGTCCCGGTGAGGGAGGAACAGCGGGCCATCTTCGGGAATCGGCCGTCCGAGATGCGTTGTGTGTCGAGACGTGACTGTGTGCATCCCCTCATAGACGGAACTGAGTGGATTGGCCGCGTCCCAAATCCCTCCGACACCGCTGTGACTTTCGATTCCTTCAAAGCGAACCCCCGCGCGGCTGAGAGCGGCCATCGCTGCCAGACCCGCCGGCCCGGCGCCGACGACCAGCACCGGCAGGCGGATGTCGGTGAGCTCGGGTACGTGTAACGGCGCGTCGTGCGCCACGTCCAGCCATTGCTGGAAGACGCCCGGCTTTCTGACACCCATGTTCGGCAACTCCACATCGATCGGAGCATTTGACTTCAGCCCCAGGATGAATTCGGCACGATCGGGGCAGGGGCGGCTCGAAGCAAACTCTCGAACTCGTTGCTCGCGGCGGCCGCTTGTCGTTTCCACTATGAACTGCGCGACAGACCATTGGGAACCTCAGAAAACGGGAATCACGACGGCGAGCGCAACAGCCACGGCTGTCGGGGGCTCGCGGGTGCCTGGAGCAACGAGAATCCTCAGATCAAGGGGCGGTGACGATCCACCCAACAGCGACATCGCCCCCGTGATTGGCGAGGTAAGACCACCGACCGGTGCAGCACCGCCCCCGCTCCCCGTCGCAACGTCTCGGATAGCCGGTCGCTGCCGCGCCCCTTCCGTCGGGCCAGTGGCTCAACTGTCAGACATCCCTTCGAACAACGCGCTCCCCACGCGGACCAGCGTTGCGCCTTCTTCAATGGCCACGTCAAAATCGCCGCTCATGCCCATCGACAGCTCGGACAGCGTGACGTCCGGCGGCGACTGCACGGCGAGACGGTCTCTCAACTCACGGAGTGCGGCGAAGAACGGTCGCGCTTCCTCGGGATCTTCCGAGGCGGGGGCCATCGTCATCAGGCCAACGATCTTCGCCGGTTTTGCGGCGACCAGTTGCGGCCATTCCTGCTCCACGGCGTCCGGAGCGAAGCCGCCCTTCGTTGCCTCGCCGGAAACATTCACCTGCAGCAGCACCGCGGGAGCGATGCCGGACTCGGCGGCGACCTCGCGAATCCGCTCCAGCAAACGTGGGGAATCGACCGAGTGGATCAGCGAGGCGTGCGGCAGGACCAATCGCACTTTGTTCCGTTGCAAATGTCCGATGAAGTGCCACTCGATCGGCAGTCGAGAATCCGCTGCGCCGGACTGCGGTGCGTCCAAGCGGGGCACCTCAAACTCACCAGCGCGTTCCGCGAACTGTTGGGGACGACTTTCGCCCAGCAAGCGGACACCCCGGCGGAGCAGCTCAGTCACCCATTCAGGCCGGGCGTACTTCGTCACGGCGACGAGCCGAATCTCTGACTCGCTTCGTCCGGAACGCCTGGCCGCATCAGCGATACGGGCTCGGACGCCGCGCAGATTCTCCGCAATGTGTGAAAGCGGTTCCGGCGACACAGCCTAACGCCCGAACGGAGATGCTCTGACGGATTTCAATCTTCGCTCACGTAGGGCAGCAGGGCGATGAACCGCGCCCGCATGACCGCCTTGCGGACGGCCCGTTGATAAATCGCGGACGTCCCGGTCCGCCGCCTCGGCAGAATCCGGTTCCCCCGGTCGACCAACTGCTTGAGCGTCTTGATGTCTTTGTAGTCGACGTAGACGGGGCGGGGAATCACACCGTCCGGGCAAAATCGGCACGTCAGCTTCTTGCGAAGGCGGGCCCGCCTCTTGCGGATTCGGCGAATGTCTGTTTTGGTCAGCGACACAACCGCGATTCCCTCGTGATGGTTTTTTCTGCGTAACCTCTTCTGAGCGAGGGATTATGGTGAGTGGGCAGAGGAATTGCAAGAGCCGCGCGCTCCGCCCCAAGGCGAATCAGAGATTCCCGCCAGAGGAAACGTTTTGTTGAAGTTGGAACGTCGCGCCGATGACCGTCGCCGTTGGCTCCGGGCTAACTCCAACCCATGATTCCTGTTAGCCCGGCGGCAACGACGGCGGCAAATTGGCGACAGACGGCATTCATGGGAGCGTCAAGCGCTCGCGCCAAGCGGCGAACTGCTCGGTGACGGCATCCCGTCCGCCGGAACCGTAACTCTGGAGGGCTTTGACAGCGTTCTCTGTCCCAAGCACCGTGTACACGGCACTGTCAATGACATCGCAGGCCTTCTGCAGGTCGTCGAGGGGCAAATCGGCGAGGCGGCAGCTGCGCGACTCAGCCAGCGCGACGAGCTTGCCGACCGTCTCGTGCCCCGTCCGCATCGGGACGCCCCGCAGGATCAGGTACTCCATCAAGGTCGTGGCGTCGAGGAAGCCTTCTTCGAGCCGGGCGACGATGGTGTCCCGATTGAGCGTCGCACCAGTGACAATCGCAGGCATCAACTCGAGACAGGCGGTCAGCGTGTCCAGTGCTGCAAACAGCGCTAGTTTGTCCTCCTGTAGATCGCGGTTGTAAGCCAGCGGCAAGCCTTTGACCAGAATCAACAGCTGCGGGACCGCAGCCATCACACGGGCACTCTTGCCGCGGATCAGTTCGAGGATGTCCGGATTCTTCTTCTGCGGCATAATGGACGACCCGGTCGTAAACGCATCCGGCAGCGTGAGGAAGCCGAACTCGGTCGTGTTCCACAGAATCCACTCTTCGGCCCAGCCACTGAGGTGGGCTGCAACAAGCGCCAGACAGGACGCCGTCTCGATGAGAAAGTCGCGGTCGCTCGACACGTCGAGACTGTTCGCCGCAACCGTATCGAAGCCGAGTAACTTCGCCGTCTCCTCCCGGTCGATGGGGAGCGACGTCCCGGCGAGCGCGGCACAACCAAGCGGCGAGACATTCACGCGTTTGCGGCAGTCAGCGAGCCGGTCCCGGTCGCGCTGGAATTTCTCACAGTAGGCGAGCCAGTAGTGGACCGCCATGACGGGCTGGGCCCGCTGCAAGTGCGTGTAACCCGGCAGGATGACTTCAGCGTCCGTCTCCCCCCGAATGACGAACGCCCGTTGGACATTGGTGAGCAACTCGTCCAGGCGGTCGATCGCCTCGCGGACGTACAGCCGTAAGTCAGTCGACACCTGATCGTTGCGGCTGCGGGCGGTGTGCAACTTGCGGCCCACATCGCCGATCCGCTCGATCAGGCGGCTCTCGATGTGCATGTGGATGTCTTCGAGCTCGGCGCGGAACGGCAACTCACCACGCCCGATCTCCCCGCGAATCTCGTCGAGGGCCGAGACGATGAGGACGGCTTCGTCGTCCGTCAGCAGGCCAACTTTCGCCAGCATTCGGGCATGAGCCTGCGAACCGCGGATGTCGACATCAGCGAGCCGGGCGTCGAAGCTGATCGACTCGGTAAATGCTTCCACGCGGGCGTCGGTCTTTTCGGCAAACCGTCCTCCCCAGGCTTTTGCGGACATGGAATGGGGGACTCCGGATGAGGGTGGGCCACATCATAGGCAGCATTGACAGCGTTGGCAGTGACCGTGCCGTCGAATCGCGCGTCGCGCTCGCCGTTTGATCTGCCGCCGTGTCAACGGAATGTAGGCCCGCCACCGGAGCAGGGTCAACGCATGGCACGCCTGGGCCGGTGAATCGGGTGCACGCGCGGATTTCGGTGCCACTGCCTGGCCGTCCGAGTTCGACGCGGAAAATGGCTTTCGCACTGCTTCGGACGGACAAGCAGTGCCGGTGAGCAAACGAAAACCGCTCGTGTCCGACCGAAGCAGTGGCACGACTTTGCCCGGACTCGCAATAAAAACTGAGTGCACCCCGGTGAATCCGGGACGAGAGAATACGGTTTGACTTTCGTCTGGTGCGCCCCGTAGGCTCGAAGAGAGACAAGTTTTCAACGCGACCCTTTCATCGCGGCGATTTCAACACGACCGCAGAGATCAAAGGCAATTGACGATGTTCGCATTCCTCTTCAGACAAACCCGTCCGTTCCAGGCTCGCAATCCACTGCTGCGGCGGGCGTTCCTGTTGGCGCTGGTTGCGGCGGTGATTCTGGCCGGTCAAATGGCCAAGTCGGACGTGGTGCGCGTGCCAGCCGCAGAGGGCGGCGACTGGTCGATCGCGATCACACCGGCGACGCAGTTCGTACAGGCACCCGCCGCCGAAGCTCCCACACCCGCCGCTCCCGCCGCCGCTCCCGTCGAAGCCCCTGCACCAGTAGCCGCACCAGTTGCTCCGGAAGAGGTCCCGCAGGCCGTTCCCCACGATGCGGGAATCGTGATCGTTCCGAATCCGACAGCCGCCCCAGAGGCCGTTGCCTACGCGAGAATCTACAACGCGATCCCCTTCAACCGAACCGAGTATCTGGCCAATCCATCCTATCGGCATGAAACGGCGATGGAACTCCTGACCGGGAATCAGCGTCAGATCGTCGTCCACCGCAACTACACGCCCCAACTGAACCAGCCGATCGAGCGGCAACCACAGTTCCTCTACAACCGTTACAACAACTATGGCGGTGGCGGGTATGGATATGGTGGCTCCGGATTCGGTTCCTTCTTCAACAACTATTCGGGGCTTCCGCCGACGTTCCGCTACTTCCTGCCAATCGAAGATGGGTATTGAACCGGATTGTTCGTGTCGAGAGAACGGTCCTGTCGGAGAATGGTGAATTGTCTGATTCGCGATGCCGGCAAGAGTCCGTTGCGACGTCTGCGGCTCGCCCCTCAATCCCTGATTGATGCTGCGCGAGTGCCTTGTCAGGCTTCGTTCGAGGGATCGTCAGGACAGAAGCCGCCCTCCATTGTCGGGGTCCCGAACCGTCACGCATCCCTCACACGACCACTGACACACGACCACTGACACACGACGACTGACACACGACGACTGACACACGACCACTGACACACGACCACTGACACACGACCACTGACACACGACGAGTTCACCTGACGAGTCCGACAGCGCTACGATTGAGTCCCATTCGTAATGGGGGATTTGAGTCAGATTGACGCCGCTTGGGTTCATCGCGTTCGGCGGATATCTTCCGGTCCCGTTGCGCAGTCCCAGTCGCCCGATCCCAGCGAATTGAAGCCAAGCCGACTGGAAGGTGACGGAACCTGCGAGGCGTTATTCCTTCGGTCGGCGCCTCTTGAGCTCGTTGCGAATCCATCTTCGATCGCCCCGGCTGAGCTGGGTCATCCCCAGATCGACCGCTTTTCCACCGTCCTTGCGTTTGAGGTGCACCCGGTTGTCTTTGAACTCAATGAATTCCGCTTGAGCCACGAGCACGTTGCCCTTCGTGTCGGACCAATCGCGAACTGACGCGGCGTTGGCGGACGTTTGCTGGGCCGCGTCCTTCGGCTGCATTTCGGCCACAAAGCTATCGAACCGCGCGCGATCAAGCACCAGAGCGCTCTGTGTGGCCCCTTTTCCCGCGGCGCCATCACCCGCGGCATAGTCGTAGGTGCCTTGAATCACAACCGGGTGCTGCAGGACGAACTCTTTGCCAACGCTGGCTTGCGACGTGTCCAACCCCCGAATAAGCATGGGCCGCGCGTTGCGGAACTTGAGGAGCGCCAGGCACTCGGTCTTGCTCACGACATCCAGCACGCGAAAAGGCCTTGTTACGCAACCCCAGTCGCCGACCTTGTAGGCGGTCGGACGCTTGACGGCCAACGTGCCCGCGAACTCGCCGGTGCGTCCCTTGCTCCACCGTTCGTCCACGCTGAACAGGTCAGGCAGAGCGACCGGCTGAAAACGGCGTTTCACCAGACTCTCATTGTCATTCCGCTTCAAGTCCTCAAACCGCAGTCCCGCACCCGAATTGCCCCCCAGCACGCGCACCTGCCCCCAACTGGTCGTCGCCGCCACGCTCCATAAAACGATCGACAGAATGATCGTCTTCATTGCACGTCTCCCCGTTTCAGATGGCCGAACCTGAAAGGTCAATCTCCCTGAAAGGTCAATTTAACCGAGGCACCGTCTGCGTTCCACCCCGACGATAATTCATACGGCCCGTGCGGCGTCCCTGTTGGCCTTGCTGCATGATGATTCGCCGATGCCCGCTTCGGGGGATATGATCAATCCGGTTCCCGCTTTCGAGAACAGTGAGACTGGCTCAACATCGAAAAACACGACACGTACTTTCCCCACAGGCGCGCCCATCCCGCGCCTTCCGAACATCGCCGCCCGAACATCGCCGCCCGAGGGACACAAACCCATGCTTCAATCGACAATGCTTGGCTTCTGCGTCTCACTTGTTCTCACATCCGTCGCCTCGGCGTTCGACGATTCCCAAACGGCCCTGGCGATCGTCGATTGCACGGTTTTCGATCCGGAGAGCGAGTCGCTGCTGCCGCACAGGACGATCGTGACCCGAGGAGAGTCGATCGTTTCGGTTTCTCCTTCTGGCTTGCCGGACGAAATTCCTGCAGACGCTCTGCGGATCGACGGACGAGGCAAGTTCGCGATGCCCGGACTGATTGATGCTCACGTGCATCTCGTGCATGTCAGTGATTTCGCCCGTGTGACCGGGGACGAACTGCTGCCGCTGTTTCTGGCGGCGGGCGTGACCTCGGTTCGCAGCACGGGCGACGAGGTCGTGGCGGCGACGCTGGTCGCCCGGTTCGCGACGCGGCATCCCGAAAGCAGTCCCCGAGTGTTCACGTGCAGTCCGCTGCTGGACGCCGACCCGCCCATCCATCGCGATGTTGGCCGCGCCGTGACCGACCCGGCTCAAGTCCCGGCACTCCTCGATGACTTGCAGAGATGGAACATCTCCACACTCAAAATCTACGCCGGCACAAAGCGCGACATCGGACGGGCGATCATCGAAGAAGGACATCGTCGCGGTCTGTTGGTCACAGCACATTTGGGCGCCTACCCCGCACAGCAGGCCGTTGCTGATGGAATCGATTGCCTGGAACACATCTGGTCGGTCTTCAACTATGTCATTCCGGGCGATCTCCCGAAAGAACCGGGCCATCGCGGCCGCCTTGATTTGGACAATCCGCTCTGCGAAGCGTTGGTCGCCGAGTTGGCGGATCGAAAGGTCTTCGTCGATCCGACCCTGGCCGTATTCCGCAATATGATTCTGCTCCCCGATGTCGCCGAAGTTCGCGACCACCCGGACAATGCGCTGGCTCCCAAACGACTCCGCGACTTCTGGCCCATCTATCTGGCCAGGACAGGCTGCCCACAAGGAGGAACCTTGGAGGACCGGCGGCGTGAGTTTGCGAAGTATCAGGAGTTAACGGGAAAGCTGTACCGCGCGGGGGTTCCGTTGTTGGTTGGGACGGATGCTCCCGAGCCGCAGGTGACGCCTGGCTTCTCGCTTCACCAGGAACTGGAGCTGCTCGTCGAGTCGGGCTTGCCGCCCGCGGCCGCACTCCGCGCGGCAACGCTGCACAACGCCGCCGTGTTGGGCCAGGAGGATCATCTGGGCTCGCTCGCGGCGGGCAAATGGGCCGACATCGTCCTACTGTCGGCCAACCCTTTGGATGACATTCGTAATACAAGAAGCGTCGAACTGGTCATCCGCAGCGGTCTTGTCACCCGGCCCCAAGACGTCTTGAAACTCGCACCACAGAACTAGTCTGGATCGTTCACACAAAGACACTCCGAAGCGCCGGGTCCGAACGAACTCCTTGCTTTTTGAAAATCGTCCTCCCGGCAACAGCAACTTGGCAGGTTAGCAGCCCGTTGAAAAAGTAACCCGAAGCGTAAGCGAGGTCATCCAACTTGCTGGTTCCTCGCAATATCGGCCCTCGCTCACGCTTCGGGTTACGATGTCACCAGTTCTTCAACGGGCAGTTAGTCGATGAGCCCTTTTTCGAGACGACTCCCCCCCAAGACAGACCCGTGTGCCTGCCCCTGACTGGTGAACGCTAAGGATGTCAACTTGTGACCTGCAGGGTGACTTGCTCGATGGCGGCTCGACCGGATTTCTTGAATGGACGTGGCAGCGGTTGTTCGTAGCCCTTTTCGTCGACCGTGCGGCAGCGGAGTGCGTACTCACCGGCGGGAAGCCCGTCGCAGCGATAAGCCCAGTGCACCTTTGTGAGGCGAAGCGGCCATGAGACGGGCTTGTCCGTCCCCAGCTCGAAGCCGAGGGTCGGAGAGGGGATGCGGTTGTCCGGCAGACCTCCGCCCCAGTCTTTGGGGGGCGATAGTATCTCTGCGTCCTGCCACGGTGCGTTTGAGAAGTAGCGGCCGCCAGCGGGCATCTCGTCCCCCTCACGATGCAGCCAAACCTGCACCTTGCTAAGCCCGGAGATGCCGACCTGGGCGTATCCGGTAAGGGCAAACGGCGTATCCGGTTTGACCGGACTAGGCACGGAGAGGGTGGCAGCGAACGTCTTGAGCGGGCTGTCGACGTCGTTGTTCTGCTCAGCATAGGTGTCGTTGGCGTGGGCGATGTTGGAGAGGACAACGTGGGTGAGCCATTTGATCGACTTAAAGCCGTACGCTTCCGGCACCACGATCCGCACCGGACCGCCCCTTTCGCTGGTGAGCCAGTCTCCGTTGAGTTTGTAACACAGAATCACCGGCGGCAGGTCGAACGGATCCTCGAGGATGCGACCCACCGGGAGCGAGCTGCGGAACATCTGTTCCGGATCGCCGTTGTGGTAACCGTAGTAGAAGACTCGCCGCAGATTCTCACTGGGCCGTGTGAGCCACAACACTTCGCGAAGCGGCACCCCCTCCCAGATACCAGTCCCCAGCGGACAGCCGATGTTGAGACACGTCATCACTTTCGGAAACCGAACAGCGTGTCGTTCGGCGAGTTGCATCAGATCGTTGAAGTCGAACGCGTTGCCCTTTTCCCGAGTGAGCGGCTTTCGGAGGCGGGGAGGGTGGTCCGGGTCACCGCTGACTTCGAGTCGCCAACTGTCGCGGGTCATTCCGACCTGCACTTTTGTTTCATCAGGAATCGAGTGCGGCGTGGGCTCGCCGCGCGAAACGTCCCGGAAGTCGCCCTGCAGCGTGAAGTACGGTTCAAGTTTGGCGATCGCCTCTTCGAGCACCGCAGACCGGCCAGACTCCGCCAGAGCAAACGGCCAAGTGCCGAGTGTGACGGCACCCGCAACCCCAGTCCGCAACAACCACCGCCGCGAGACTTCGGCATGCTCGGCGAGAAAGCAATCGAGTTGGTTGGACATGTGTTCCCCCTTCACGGCTTGGTGACGAGACCGCACCGGATTATCACCGCTGAAGGTGTTGAAGTCACGTCAACCGTGGTCGCGTTCCTGGTTGGATGCGGGAGCGGACTGTCGCACGCTGGGGAGTCAGGCGCACGCTGGGGAGCCAGATACCAATTCCTGGCGACGAGAACTCGGGGTGTCCGTCAACGACTCACTCCCACGAAATGCTGCCGGACCCCGATTTATCTGCTTACACAGCTTCGCAACAAGAAGTTTCTGCACACTCCTGGTTCCCAAGCTTGTGCTGAGGACCTCACTGGTCAGCCCGCCTCTGCCGCCGAAGGGGGCGGGTCAATTTCGACGTCCGACGGCACTTCGCCTGCTGCGAAGCGGAAGCTTCGCGGAAAAGGCGTTCCCAAACGGAAGCTCGGGAACGGGAGTGTGACCGTCGTCGATCGCCATTGCCCGAATTGTCAACTTTGGCTTACCATCCCGCGCCTTGATTCTCACAGAATCCGGTCGGGAGAGAGATATGAAGACCTGGTTGTTTGCTGTCCTGGAGTCGGTTATCGCCTTGTTGGGATTGGCGGCCTACCTCTTCGCGGACAATGTGGTGCTCACAGCGTCCGCCGTCGCGGCGGCAGCCTGTTTGGGAGTCTTTCAGTCGCTCAGCTCGGCTCGTCAGAAAACGCGGCTCGATGCGTTTCAGGAGCAGCAGTTTCAGAAGTCGGTCGGGGCTGTTGATGAGCAGTTGCAGACGCTGCAGGAGGAATTGATTCCCCCACCGTGGCCCCATCATCCGACCGTGTCGGCTGTCCTGCGGAGCCGTTTTGGCGAGCAAGCCTGCTCGCTCCTTGAGGAATACGATCGCCTTGTCGAGGCCGTCGCCGTCGGCCGCACCAAAGCAGAGACGCTCACCAACGAGTTCGCCGACAAGGTCGCCGATTGGTCGGTCGGACCTTATCTACAGGGTCTCGTGTGCCTGATGAACGAGAAGGTAGGCCCCGCTCGTGAGCATTTCCTGGCGGCTCAGGAGGCACAATCAACCTGGATCGCCCCGTGGCTCGGCTGGGCGACGGCAGCCGCGCGGCAGGGCCGTTGGGACGAAATCCGCGAGCAACATCCGCACCTCAATGGCGTCGAGATGCTCCCCTACGATGCCGGTGACGAGCAGTCATTCATCGCGTTGGACGAACAGGAACGGGAAACGGTCACCGACAGCTTCCAGCAGGCCGCCCGCAGCTTGGGCAACTACTACACGATCGCCGAACTGAGCCGGTCGAAGGGACAGATGTTCGATTCGCGCGCCGAGTTCAAGAAGGCCGCATAGAACCATTGTGTCGGTGTGGGAACCGTAGCAACGTGCCGTCCTCCGACAGCCTTGCCGATCGCTGTCTGCCCGCTGGGTGGCTGGGGCGTTCCGGAGGCAACGGAAACAGGACCTCAGCCCGGACACTGGGGCCGTGACGCGGTTCGTTCAACGTCCACAGCCCCGAGATTCCGCCCGGGTGGCCGATCATCGGTTCCCGTGTGCCCCAGCCACCCCCGCGATTGAGCAGATGCACTCAGAGGCACGAAGAATCCATGCGGTTCCCTTCACATTTCCGTGGGTTCCGTGTATTCCGTCGTTAGGGACTGACGGCGTCAAGCGCAAACTGGCCCCACGGGTCGCTGCCCGCGGGCTTGATTCACCCTCCCCCACGACCCGCTACCCACCAAACAACCATGACCACCGGATTCGGCATCGTCGGCTGCGGAATGATTTCCAACTTTCATGCAGAAGCCTTGGGGCACATCCCCGATGCGAAGCTCGCCGCCTGCTTCGACATGTTCCCTGCGGCGGCGGACAAGTTCGCTGAGGCGCAGGGCTGCACAGCCTATCACGAGCTGGACGCCATGCTGGCGGACGACGCGGTCGACGTCGTCACCATCTGCACGCCGAGCGGGGCGCATCGCGATCCGGCGGTTGCCGCCCTCAACGCGGGCAAGCATGTGCTGGTCGAGAAACCCTTGGAGATCACACTCACCAGATGTGACGAGATCATCGCCGCCGCCGATGCCAACGGCGTCAAGTTGGGGACCATCATGCCCAGCCGCTTCAGCGAGGCGAATCTCACGCTCAAACGGGCCATCGACGCCGGTCGCTTCGGACGGCTCACCTTGGGGGACACGTACGTCAAATGGTGGCGGTCGCAGGAATACTACGACAGCGGCGGATGGCGGGGAACCTGGGCTCTTGACGGCGGCGGAGCCTACATGAACCAGGCGATCCACAACGTCGATTTGCTCTACTGGTTCATGGGCGACGTCGCCCAGGTGTGCGGCCTCACCGACACGCTGGCTCACGAACGGATCGAAGTCGAGGACACCGGCGCAGCGGTCGTCCGTTTCAAGAACGGCGCCCTCGGCACGCTCGAAGCAACAACCAGTGCCTACCCCGGACTGCTCAAAAAAACCGAAATCCACGGCACCACCGGCTCCGTCATCGTCGAGCAGGACGACATCCTGCTGTGGGATTTCGCCGACGCCCAGCCGGAAGACGACGAAATCCGCCAGAAATTCGGCAAAGGCAGCGCCACCAGCGGCGGTGCCTCCGACCCGAAGGCCATCTCCGCTGTCGGCCATCAAAAGCAGTTCGAGGATTTCCTCGCCGCCATCAAAGATGGCAAAACTCCCGCCGTCGACGGCCACCAGGGCCGCAAAAGCGTCGAACTGATCCTCGCCATCTACCAGTCCTCCTGGACCGGGCAGCGCGTCGGCCTGCCGCTTGAAGGTGATCCGGAACGGCCGCAACAGGGATCCCCTCGGGGAGGATCATGACCGGAAGGCCCGAACGCCGCCGCGTCTCGGCACACGATGGGTGGCAAGGGTCGCCCAAAGGGATCCCGCAGCGCTGCAGGCACACTAATGCACGACCCCAGCCACCCGTCGAATGCTCCCAAGAGCAAGCACGTTGTATTCAAATAGCAGCAGTGCAATTGAATCACGCAGGCGGCAGAGCACAGGATGTGAAATGTCCGTAGTTACCCGATTCCCGTCGCAGCTGGCTCTTACTTTCCTATTGATCGTATTTGCCGGAGCGTTGCGATTTTACAAGCTCGGCGATTGGCCCTTTGCCGGTGATGAGAGGGCCACATTGAGAGAGGAACAGTCACTGTTCGGCGAAGAAGACGCCCCACACAAGTCACAGGCCTATCGCCTCCCGCGACTCATTCCTTTGAGCTATAGTATCCACCGCATCAACAACTCAATCTTCGGGCGCGATGAATTCGGAAGCCGTGTCACGATGGCCTTTCTCGGGTCGTTGAGCGTGGGGCTGGTCTTCCTGATGCTCGATATGCTCAAAGGCCGCCCTGCGGCCATGGCGACCGCACTGTTGGTAGCCCTCTGGCCGGAGCACGTCTTCCAAAGCCAGCAGACGCGGTTCTACATTGCGGCCGCTTTTTTCACATATCTGTGTATTCTGATCGGAGCGTTTGCCGCATCACGTCGGTCGACGCTGCTGAGCATCGCTGTGAGTTGTTCGATCATTGCTGCCGTGCTTTGCCACACCGTCATGGGAGCATTGGTCATGATCGTGTTCGTCGGCATCTTGGCCGGCGCGTACGCTGAGGGCCAACCGATGCCACGGAACGTGATCGCTGTGTTTGTCGCAACGGTGGTTCTGTTGGGAGTCTTTTTCGGAGTCTATCTGAAGCCGCTCCTAACCGGCTGGAACGCGAGTGGAGCGTGGGGGTATGACGTGTCTCATTCCGTACTCGCTTCGGTCAACATGCTGGGGTGGCCGATCGCTTCGTTGAGCGCGTTGGGTTTTCTCATCCTGCTCCACGAGCGCCAGTCACAGAATTGGTACTGGATCACCTGTGCTCTCGGCTGGCTGGGAGCCACCGTGGTCTTCCCATCGTTGGTCACTTATCATCCTGCTTACGTTTTCCCGCTCAGCATTGGTGTTTTGGTGCTGGCGGGCTGCGCGATTGGAACCGTTTTTGAAGGGTTGCACAGTCGGAGTGTGTGGCTTGGAGCGGCTTGGGTCGGAGTCGCCTGCTTGGGAAACCTCCCCAGCCTCGTCAGCCATTACAAAGATGGATCTCGTATCGATATGCGAACAGCTGCGCAGTATGTCGAGAAAAACTGGAAGGCCGGCGACCGGGTGGCAGGATTTTCGATCGGATTGTTTCGACACTACTCAGAGGGATGTGAGCCGGCGATTCCCCTCTCCGAAACGAACGCAGTCGTTACGCTGGAGGACCTGGCCGACGCTCACGGACGACTCTGGATCGTTCTGCGAAGTAATCGGCCAGGACTGAACGAGGATTTGTTCAGGTGGGTCGGGACGCACTGTTCTCACGAGCGAAAAGTGCGACGGATACGGTTCGACTATGCGGAGTATGCAGTCGATATATTCCTCTATACCCCTCCGCAATTCGACCCGTCGCTTGGAGGTATGCAACGCTGATCGGCCCAGTAGCCCGTTGAAAAACGCGTGCCACGGCTGTATCAGCCGTGCAGATGTCTGAAACCTTACTGGTTTCTCGCACTGCCGAGACGGCAGTGGCACGCGGACGAGACGGCAGTGGCACGCGGAATCGAGTTTTTCAACGGACTGCCAGACGCCGTTGCGCCGCAGCGCTGGATGGGTGGCGTGGGGCCGACCCCACCCGTCAACTTCCCGAACCCGCCTTACCTCCTATCTCCCTGACTGTGTTCCATGACTGTCGATCCGCAGGCCCCGACTTACGAAGACATCGCCAGGGCGATGCCGGTCGTCCGTCAGTCTTTACGAGCGACGTTGCTTTATGCTTGGCCGTTGATGTGCGAGCGATTGGGGTTTTCGTTCTCCCTCAAGCACGAGAATCATCAGCCGACCGGTGCGTTCAAAGTGCGCGGCGGCGTCAACTTCGTCAACAGTCTCAGCGAAGAGGAACGGCGGCGGGGCATCATCGGCTGCACGACCGGTAACCACGGACAGTCTCTCGCCTTTGCAGCTTCCCGTTTCGGAGTCCCGGTCCGGCTTGTCGTGCCGGAGGGGAATAACCCCGGCAAGAACGCATCAATGCGGGCCCTCGGAGCGGGACTGATCGAGCACGGCCGCGATTTCGACGACGCCAAAACGTACTGCGAAAAACTCGTCCAACAGCACGGCTATCGCTACGTTCAATCGGCCAACGAACCGTTGCTCATCGCCGGCGTCGGCACGATGGCCATCGAGGTTTTCGACGAGCTTCCGCAGCCCGACGTCATTCTGGTTCCCATCGGCCTCGGCAGCGGCATCTGCGGCACCGCCCTGGTCGCAGCCGCCCGCCACCCGAGAACCCGCGTGATCGGCGTCCAGGCAGCCGGCGCGCCGGCGGTGACCGAGGCATGGCGATCGGGCACGCCAGTGACCAAAGATTCCATCGACACGATCGCCGAGGGACTGGCCACCCGCAGTTCCGCCAGTCTCACGCTCGACATCATGCGGCGACTGGTCTCAGACATTGTGCTGGTGACCGATGACGAAATCGTCGCGGCCATGCGTTTGATCCTCGAAGCGACCCACAATCTTCCGGAGCCGGCCGGAGCCGCCAGCACTGCCGCCGCCTGGAAACTCCGCCACGAACTTGCCGGCCAAACCGTCGTCGGCATCCTCTCCGGCGGGAACTGCGACCTGAGCCTGCTCAATCGCGTCTTGGTGGGTCTGGCTCCCGCGTGACGCCGGTGTGGTTTCGCCGCCAAATCCCCCACCCCGTCTGGGGGGTGCCTGACCGACGTCGAAAGCAC
>JAJDEI010000279.1 GCA_029259845.1 Planctomycetaceae bacterium
CGACGGAACGCCGCCGCGACAGCCGGGCGATGCCCCGGGCGACCGCCGCCAGCAGGGCCATCTGCCACAGCGAGTGCAACAGCGTGAGACAGAGCCGCGCGCTGAACGTGGGGTCGAGCATCAGTTCGAGATTCATGACTGCTCCCGGGCCTTGCGGCTGATGAGGCGGCGGAGTTCGGCCAGTTCGTCGGCGTCGAGGTCGGCGGTTTCGATCAGGTTGAGCATCATCGCAGCGGGCGAGCCGTCAAAGATGCGGGAGAGTACATCCCCCATGATGCCGCCCGCCACGCGGTCGCGTTCCACCTTGGGAGAAAAGAAGAACGCCTTGCCCTGTTTCTTGCGGCGCAGATAGCCCTTGCGGACCATGATGTTGAGCATGGTGATGACCGTGCTATGGGCGAGCGGCCGCCCGGCGTGCTGCTCCAGGCGATCCCGCACGTCCCTCACGGGCAGCGGGGCCTCGTCCCAAAGCACCTTGAGGATTTCCAGTTCCAGTTCGGTCGGATGTTCCGATTCCCTGCGCGCCATCAGGCGTCTCTCCGGACAGAAGCGAGCTTGTCGCCCACGGACATCATCGAATTCATTAGACGATGGTAGCCGCACGAGAACCGACCGTCAATCCATCATCTAATTACTTAAACGATTCGCCCGTCAAGTGGCGTCGGGGACCGCATGGACTCAAGAACCACGGAAGCGACGGAAACAAGCCGGGTGGCCCCGCCGGCACGGCTGGGTCGCGTAGCGACAAAACATCTCACACTCAGCGACCGGACGTTCCAGATGATTTGCGAGCCCCGTGTGAAGCATCTTATGCCTGCGGCACCCAGCCGTGCCGGCGGGGCCACCCGCCTGCATGAGTATCGACCGCTGATTGGGAGGTTCCCGTTGAGCGTTTGCGTCGCCATCGGTTGCCTGACGATGCTGGCCGCCTGCGGTTGCGACCCTGTCCGGCAGGCCGACTACAGCGAACTGGGACTCGTTGAAGTTTCGGGTCGCGTGACTCTCGACGGCAAACCGCTCCCGCAGGCCAACATTCAGTTCGAGAGTGACGACACGACCTTCTCGTACGGCCGGACCGACGAAGAGGGGCGCTATGAGCTGCTGTTCAACTCCGAGCAGCCCGGTTGCCTGCCCGGAGAGAAGAACGTGCGGATCACCCTGGGGCCGGTGGGCGACGACGCGGACCCCGATGCGGGTCCTTCTGCCGGTCTTCCCGCAAAGTACAACTCGGAGTCGGGCCTGCGCGCGAACGTTTCAGAACACCAGCGACGGTTCGACTTCGACCTGTGACAGCTCCGACCGTCGCCTGTGGGACGATGGGCGAATGAGACGATGGGCGAATGAGACGCGCTGTCGCTCAGAACTGCTGCAGGAACCGCACGTCGTTCTCATAGAAACGGCGGATGTCGGTGATGCCGTGCCGCCGCATGCAGAAGCGTTCGATGCCCAGTCCGAACGCGAATCCGGTCACCTGCTCCGGATCGTACCCGACGGACCGCAGCACGTTCGGATCGACCATGCCCGCGCCGCCGATCTCCATCCAGTCGTCCCCCCAGTGCATGTCGACCTCGACGGACGGCTCGGTGAACGGGAAGAAGGAGGGCCGGAAGCGGATCGTCACGTCATCCCCCAGGTAGGACGTCGCAAACAACCGCAGCACCGTCTTGAGATCCGCCAGCGTGACCCCTTCCGCGATCCACAAGCCTTCCATCTGATGGAACATGCAGGAGTGCGTGGCATCGATCGTGTCGGGCCGGTAAACGCGGCCCAGCGAGACGATTCGCACGGGCGGCGGCGTGTTTTCCATCACCCGAATCTGCACGGTCGACGTCTGACTGCGCAGTAACAACGGCCCTCCGCTGCGGGACTCGGCGGTCGCCAGATAGAAGTTGTCCAACGGATCGCGGGCCGGGTGAATGGCCGAAATGTTCAGCGCTTCGAAGTTGTGCTTTTCGTCCTCGATCTCCGGGCCATCGACGACGGAGAACCCGAGCCGCGCCATGATCGACTTGAACTCACCGATCGTTTGCGTGAGCGGATGCCGCTTTCCTAACCGCAGCGGCTTGCCGGGCAGGGTGACGTCGATGCCTTCAACAGCAGCCGCGGGCCGGTCGAGCTCGGCTCGCCGCGCTTCGAGGGCGGCGGTGACTCGTGTCTTGACGTCGTTGAACTTCTGGCCGAGGACCGGACGCTCCTCAGCGGAGACTTGGCCGAGCAGCTTTTGCAGGTTCTTGAGCCGGCCCTTTTTCTTGCCGAGGAACTCGACGCGGGCCGCCTCCAAAGCTTCGGCGTCGGCAGCGGCGGCGATCGCTGCCAAAGCCGCCCGTTCGTACTCGGCAATCTCTTTGGCGGCGTCCATCAAAGCCTCTCGGAACCGTGTCCCAATTCACTTCCTCGAATGAGGGTGGCTGGGGCGCTGTTGCCCGTTGATTGTCAATCCACCCGCATTCACTGGGGCTGAGTGCGGTGAGGAGAAGCCGGCCACAGCCCCAGACGGTTCCGTCCTTGAGAATTGCGCGGGCACAACCGCGCCCCAGCCACCGCTGCCTGCCACGGCGACGCCGCCGGTCAGAGCCTCTTACGGGTGGGCGACTTGCCCGTCCTGAGAATCAGGCGTCCGCGGCGGCCTTCGCAGCGTCCGCCAACTCGTCGAACACGGCTGGCTCATGGATCGCCAGTTCGCTCAGCATCTTGCGGTTGACCGCGATTTCGGCCTGCGTCAACCCGTGGATGAAGGTCGAATAGCGCATGCCTCGCTCCCGGCAGGCGGCGGTAATCCGAACGATCCACAAGGCACGGAACTCGCGTTTGCGGGTGCGTCGGTCGCGATAGGCATACGCCCGCGCCTTGACGACTGTCTCCTTGACCGTGCGGAGCAGCTTGCTGCGGCCTCCGACGTTCCCTTTCGCCGCTTTGAACCACCGCTTCTTCGAGCGATTGCGGGCGACTCCACTCGTGATTCTCATGATGTCCCTCGATCAAATCGCCGACGGCTTGCGCGGCGGAATCTCGTTTTGATGGCGGCGTTGGAATGTCTGTGCCAGCGCGGCTCGTCACCGGCAAGGCCGCAGCGCGTCGGCAATCTTGATCGCCTCGGCTCCCTCGACGACCGCATCCCCCCGCAGCCTTCGCTTGCGATTGCCCGACTTCTTTCCCAGGATGTGGCCGCGATTCGCGGTCCGGTGCTTGGCCTTTCCGGAGGCGGTCAATTTGAACCGCTTCTTCATGCCTTTGTGGGTCTTTTGCTTCGGCATCGCTCGAATCTCAGACGAAAATGGTCACGGTTCCTCAAGAAACCGCAGGGCTGACTCCGTGAAGCGTCGCAGTATAGCGACTACCCGCAGATGGTTTCCACCCAATTCAATTCGACAACCTGCCCCCCACGCCGAATTTCGAGTCTTCGTCGTGAACTTGGGGCGGATTGGGGGTGGTCCCGGCCCCGTCAAGCTTTGAACCGGCGGCGAAACCTGAAACGCGGTCCGGACTATTTCGGAGCCAGGACGGCGGTCATATTGCGGCCGCCTTCCATGCCGGGCGGTTTCTCCACCTTGGCGATATCGTCAAGATCCGCGATGATCGACAGCAGGATCTCGCGACCGCGGTTGTGGTGGGCGTTTTCCCGACCGCGGAAGAAGATGTTGAGTTTGACCTTGTCCCGGTCTCCCAAGAACCCGCGGGCCCGCTTCATCTTGAACTGGATGTCATGCTCCCCGGTCTTCGGCCGGAGGCGAATCTCCTTCATTTGCGTGTGGTGCGTCTTGGCATTTTTTTGCTGCTTTTTCTTTTGCTCGTATTTGAACTTGCCATAGTCCAGAATACGGCACACGGGCGGCCGTTCATTCGGTGCCACTTCGACAAGATCGAGTCCTGCCTCCAGGGCGATGTTGAGGGCCTCTTCCGTGGGGATCACGCCGACCATCTCTCCGTCCTGGTCCACCACACGGACCGGGGTGAGACGGATCTGCTCATTCAGCCGATAGGATGCGTCGATAGTCTTCGAGCCTTTCTTGCAAGAACATCAGGAGTTCACCGCGCCGCCGGCGGTGACACAACAGTTGGCTTTGTCGCGACGTCGTCTGACCGATGACGCCGGATGCCAAGCATCGAGTCTGCCGGATACCCCGCGCCCGTGAAAAATGGGACAGCTGCCGCGTGGCGAAACTTAGCCATTATCGACTACTTGTATCCGCGAATTCCGGTCAGGTCAAGAAATGTCCCGTTTCCGGACTGCTGAGGGGGCGAGTCACGGACCTCGACTCCGCCGCCGTCCGACCGCGTGTGGTGCGGCCTGTCCCCAACTTTTCCCGCATACCAATGCCGAAACCGACGACATTTGCCATCTGCCCCCAGGCCGGACGAGCCGGATCGTTCCAACACGGGGGGCGACTTCGCCGTATGGCCCAACAGGACCGACACAACTGGAAGGCGCCCGCATGCCGTTGACCCCGCTGTTTCGAAATGCCGTTACTCTCCGGCGGAGACCGCGTGCCAGGTCAAATCGCCGGCGGACGAATGGCGGTCGCGGCTTCACCGTGCTGGAACTGCTGGTCTGTTTTGGCATTATCGCAGTCTTGTTGTCCCTGTTGCTCCCCGCGGTCGCTAAAGCTCGCCGGGCGGCGCTCCGCACACGCTGCCAGAACAATCTCAAACAGATTAATTTGGCGCTCTCGCTCTACCACGATCAGTTTGACACTTTCCCGCCCGGATACGTGTCACGAGGCGTCAGCCGGACTGATGGGGCCGCCCAAGAGACCGGTCCGGGATTCGCCTGGGGTTGCCTGCTGCTCGACTTTCTCGAGCAGACCGCTTTCGCATCAGGCATCGACTTCAGTCTCGACATCACTGATCCGGCCAACTTCGGCAACGCCAGCGCTGTCCTGCCGATGTGGACGTGCCCCGCTGCCGGGGCGGAGCCGGCCTTCGAGGTCGAACTCGATTGGGGACCGTTTCTGCTCGGCTCATCGAGCTACGTGGGGATGTACGGCTTCGGCAGCCTCACCGAGCAACCCGGCGCGCCGCCTGGACCGGGGATACTGTACCGCAACAGTCACGTGCCGATTTTCGCGATTCGTGACGGCAGCTCCAACACGATCATCATCGGCGAGCGCGTGGCCCGCTACATCGTCAGTGACGAGTTGCCGCCGATCGACGCCGGAGCGACCTGGATCGCAGCGGTGCCGGGAGCCTTTCGTCCCGCCGGCATCGCCGGCCATCCCGACCACCGGGAAGGCCCTGCGTCTCTCGTGCTGGGCACAGTCGGCCAGCAGGAGCCGTTTCCCTATGTGTCCCGACCGAACCGGACAACACACATCGCCGCCTTCTCCAGCCATCACGGCGGCGGCTTCCACGCCGGCTTCGCCGACACATCCGTCCGCTTCCTCAGCGACCGCATCGACGCGGAGACGTTCCGCCGCCTCGGCCAACACAGCGACGGCGAACCGGCGGGCGAGTTCTGAGCAGCCATGAAGCTGTTTCAAAACCTGTTTTCCCAGCCACCCGGATCAGGTTTTGAAACAGCCCCGCCGCGCTGGATGAATCTTGCGAACGTGCAAGGGACGGGGAATGTCGAATGTCGGAATCAGAATCTCGTAACACTTCAGCCATCTGAAGTATTGGAAAGAATGGGAACACTAATCTTCGCGAATCATCACGAATGACTCTTTGGAATTCGATCGCTATTCGGCAATGAGTGTCGATGAGTGAAGATCAGTGTTCCTAGAAACGGAGGGTTCCTACGGTCGGCACTGACACCTGGCTCATGGGGCCGATGGTCAGCTCCGAGCGACCCTTCAGACGGCTGAAGTGTCGCACTCGCTGAATTCTTTGGTCCGCCGCCCTTGCGGATCGAATGTTGACGGCTTGAGGGAGGATTGGAGACAGACGCCCGTCGATCACGGAATCCCGTCGCATGGGGCCGTGCCGCGGCATAGACTGGACGAACACAACCCTGATTCGTGTTCCCTGTTCGGAAATCAAGCCGTGCCGCGCTTCTCCTGGTTGATCCGGCGATCGGTCGTCCTGTTCACGCTCTGTCCGGTGCTTTGGTCCGCGATTGCGTCCCCTGAGGACGATTCGGCCAGTGCGGACGAGCCGGACGTGCGTCCGTTCCCAACGGTCGGCTTGCTGCCCAAACAGGAGACCGGTGCCCTCCGGTTTCTACAGGAACATCCGGAATTCGACGGGCGGGGGGTCGTCGTCGCTATCTTCGACACGGGCGTCGACCCCGGTGCTGCCGGACTGTCTCAGACGTCCGACGGGCGTCCCAAGTTCGTCGACCTGATCGACGCGACCGGTGACGGCGACGTGCGGATGACAACCGATAGGCAGCCGGTCGATGGAAAACTGGACGGGCTCAGCGGGCGCCCGCTGACCCTGGACGCCGACTGGACGAATCCGTCCGGCAACTATCGGCTCGGCCTCAAACGAGGATACGAGTTGTTCCCTCCGGATCTCGTCAAGCGGCTCAACCGCGAACGCCGCGAAGTGTGGGACCTCCGTCTGCACACACTCGAAGCCGATTTGCGGCAGCAGTTAATCGCCTGGGACCAAGGGCATCCTCAGGCTTCCGCTGGACAACTCAAAGAGCGTGAAGAGCTGCAGGCGCGGCTCGACGCGCTGGGCGACGCCCTGAAAAACTTCGACGACCCTGGACCGGTTTACGACTGCGTGCTTTTTCATGATGGAGACGTCTGGCGGGCCGTCATCGACACCGATGAGGACGGCGACCTGTCCGACGAGACCGCTCTCACGGACTATCACCGCGAGCAGCAATACACATCGTTCGGCGAGCGGTCGCAGTTGAATCTCTCGGTCAACGTCTATGACGAGGGCCGACGGTTGTCGATCGTCGCCGTCTCCGGGGCGCACGGAACGCACGTCGCCGGCATCGTTGCGGCTTACGAGCCGGATCATCCGGAACGCAGCGGTGTTGCGCCCGGGGCACAAATCGTCTCCGTGAAGATCGGCGACAACCGCATCGGCGGCATGGAGACCGGACGCGCACTCGTCCGGGGTTTGCGGGCGGTCATCGATCGCGACTGCGACCTCATCAACATGAGCTATGGCGAGCCGGCCAGCACGGCCAATCGCGGACGGCTGATCGAATTGTTCTCTGAAGTGGTCCGCGAGCAGGGGGTGATTTTCGTTGCCAGCGCGGGCAACGCCGGGCCGGCACTGTCGACCGTCGGAGCCCCCGGCGGGACGAGCGACGCGCTGCTGGGCATCGGGGCGTATGTCAGTCCACAGATGATGTCGCCCCAGTACGGGCTGCGGGAAACACTCGACGGCATGCCATACACCTGGACGTCCCGCGGCCCCACAACCGATGGCGCTGCCGGAACCGATCTGTTCGCACCGGGCGGCGCATTCTCACCGGTCCCCAACTACGGACTGAGCCGCAGCATGCAGGCCAACGGCACCTCGATGGCGTCCCCCAACGCGTGCGGCAACTGAAGTGGACCCCGGTTTTCGGACCACTGGTTAAGGTAGATTTCGGGGAGGTTGAGAAGAGGATATCGTGGCGTCATCCGGAGGTGCATGATGGCGCGGACACGACGTCGATTTGATCCACGCTTCAAGGCGAAGGT
>JAJDEI010000280.1 GCA_029259845.1 Planctomycetaceae bacterium
CGATCATCAAGCGATCCTGCTCGGACACCTCCGCATGACCCTGCCCAGCCAACTCAAGCCAACCGAAATGTAGTGACGACTTTCACAGCCCGACCGTTACACGGCAAGCACTTACGTCAATCACTGGGGAACTTGGGCTAAACGTTCGATTTCAAATGTACACGATCAATTTTCGAAATAATCCGATTGTCGAATCTGACGACGCCCCCTGTCGACGGCGTGCATGAGTCCGTCGGACGGTCGCCGGCACTTCGCAATCTTCGGAGTCGATCATGCGACCTGCCTCGTGAGACGGCCTGCGACGTGGCTCGCGTTGGTCGACTTGGGGTTCCCCATCTCCTGCGGGAGATCGGTCCGAAAAGTGGCACTTGTGGCCTGCCAAAAACCACGCGAAGTGGAGTCATGCGCGCGAAGTGGAGACTCCACAAAGGCCCCGGGTCAAATGCCGTTTCAGAACGGCTCTCACTGCAGGATGACTGAGGGGTGGAGGCTTCTGCTCTGACAAGTTGTTTCACTGCAGGTATCGCCGAACACATTGTGCGCGACAACCTGTTGCCAATTGGAGGCCCCCCGATGCGATTTCAACGTGCGAAAAATCCTCCGCGGAGCGGACCACCGAGCCGGATTTGCGTCCGGCTCGCTGAGGCCAAACAACCTGTTCGGCATGGCTCGGAAGACGGGATCCTCAGGTGACGGTGACCTCTGAGGACTGTACGATTCTGCCGCAACTCGGACCACACGATTCGGACAACTCGCCAGAATGGGCTGCCCGAATTGGTCGCGGTTCGGATGAACTCAGCCGAGTTTCCCCGCTCCTGTATTGGTCCGGTTGCGCGCGTTCAGTACAGCTGCACATTGTTGTCGATCCGTAAGCGGACCTCTTCGAGGGCCAGCTGGAGTGCCTGTTCGACGTCGTGATAGTTGCCCTTTCCGGTAGCGGTCACCACAACGTTCCATCCGGTCTCCGTCGGAAACGTCAGTTTGACGCCTCGCGGTTTGGTGCGCGCCCGGCCTCGTCGCTGGCGGACCGAGCGGGTGGTCTCGGCGTGCGTTTGGCCGCCGCCGGCCGCCTGTTTGACGACCGCCCGGCGTGCCTCGTCCGACTTGAGTTTGGAAATCTCATATCCCGCACGAGCCGAGAGTTGGCCCGTGTCCACTTGCTGCTGGATGTCGACAGGCAACCGGAGCAGCGCCAGCGCCCGGCTGACCTTGGCCGCAGCCACGTGCAGCGCGGCCGCCAATTGCTTGCCGTTCCAACCGTTGATCCCCATCAGGTCGGCGAAAGCCTTGGCTTCCTCGATCGGCTGCAGGTCCTCTCTCAGCAGGTTTTCGATCAGTTGCTGTTCCAGGATGTCCGACGGATTCAGTTCGGTCTCATGAAAAAAGCAGTCAATGGTGGGCAATCCGGCCGCCTGGGTCGCTCGCCAGCGCCGCTCACCCGAGATAATGATCCAGCGCTCGTCCCGGTCTGACCAGCGGACGCGAATCGGACTCAACTGACCCTGCTCACGGATGCTGCCGGCCAGCCGCTGCAGCGATTCGTCGGAGAACTCGGTCCGGGGCTGGGCCGGATCGGGAATCACCTCATCCACCGGCAACGTGCCGAACCCACGCAAGGGCCGCCGGTCGGCATCCTTACGGGACGGCACCGGGCCGAGCGGGGGGCGGAGCCCCTGGCGACGATCCGCCGCCGGACGCACGCCCATGGACTCCTCCAGATGATGGTCGAAACGCTGCAGTGTGCTGCTCGGACTGGCCATGGCCTCCTGTTACGCAACGTGCCGCGGGGCACTCTTTCCCAGGTGCCGCTGGGCACTTTTCCCCTCGGTGCGGGCCAGAATCTCACGCGCCAACAGGCTTGTCAAACCGGCCGCTGTCGAGCGGGGATGGGAGAGCGTCACCGGTTGGCGGCAGGTGACCGCCATTTTGAAGGCGACCGCTTCGGGAATCACAGTGGCCAGCACGCTGGGGCCGTACAGCTGCCGCAGCTTGTCGGCGTACGTGCGGTGCACCAGCAATCGGCGGTCGTAACGGCTGATCAGGTGGCCCAGAACCGCCAGGACGGGGTTAAGGGTCTGGGCCTCGGTAATCGCCTGGTGCACGACCCGCAGCCCCTGTGTCCCGAAGTCCTCCGGCGGGACCGGAATCATCACCGCGTCGGCGGCGAGCAGCCCGTTCCAACTGCACTGATAGAGATTGGGCGGGCAGTCGATCAGGACCAGGTCGAACTCCACAAGTCCCCGCACGAATTCTCGGAGCACAAATTGCTTGAGCCCGGCGGTGGCGGGAGCCGGACAATTGTGGACGGAGAGAGAATCGTTGGCCGGAACGAGCCAGACACGCTCCACCGGCGTGCGGTGAATCAGCAGCTCCGGTCCGGCCAGGTAGCGGTCCTCATCGAACAGCGCAGCCAGCGTTTGCTGCGGGGCCAGACTCTCGACGTGCGCCGAACCGAAGAAGCCTTGCGAGATGGATCCCTGCGGGTCGGCGTCAATCACCAGCACGTTGTGACCCAGCTGTGCGAAAGCTCCCGACAGATGAAAACAACTGGTTGACTTCCCAGCGCCCCCCTTTTGATTGATGACGCAAATCGTTGTCCGTTCCACAGGCTCCTTGCGGTCTTTGACGATCACCATCGTTGCCGATGACGATCGTTGCCGATTTCCACCGGAAATTCCGGCCAAGTCCTTGAAATGTCTGTCGATAGCGTGGCACAAGCGGCCGAAGGTCGTCAACAAGTTTCTCGTGTTGCAATGCCCGGCGGCGTGGTAGGCCATGGGTGTGAAGGCCAGCAAAACCACCAAGCCGCCCCCACCGGCCACAGCCCAGCGTCAGGGGCTGGGCCAGCTGACCCTGGTCGAGCACGCCCTCTGTCCGCTGGACGGCCGGGTCTCACTGGCCGGTTCCCTCACGCACAAATCCCGCTACCGCTTCACCGATCAGACCGGCCAGCGACAGACGGCCGAGGCCCAGGTGTTCGCCCCGCTGGGTCCCTCCGCCAACGACGAGTTCTTCCTGTGGGGCCTGCTCGCACTGACCTCGGCGCAGACGGAGTCCGGCGGCCAATGGCAGGCCACGCCCCACTACTGCCTCACCCGGCTGGGCCGCATCACGGCCGGCTCGGGCGGAGGCAAGAACGACCAGCTGTTTCGCGAATCGATTCGCCGCCTGGCGGCCGTCCGCTACCAGAATGACCACTTCTACGATCCGCTTCGCAAAGAGCACCGGCAGGTGAGCTTCGGTTTCTTCGGCGACAGCCTGCCGCTCGATCCGGCTTCGTCACGCACCTGGCGATTCGTGTGGGATCCGCTGTTCTACGAACTGTGCCGTCCGGTCGGCGGCCGGTTCGCATTTGACCTGCCACTGTATCGCAGTCTGGACGGCGGCACTCGACGGCTGTTCCTGCTGCTGTCGAAACTGTTCGGGCGGGGCCGTTCCTCACCTCGGTTTGAGCTGCGGCAGCTGGGCATCGATGGGCTCGGATTCTCACCCGAACTCCACACCCGCGACCTGAAGGCCAAGCTGAAGCGGTGCCTGCAAACGCTCGTGGCGCGTCACGTCATCCGAGCTCCGCAGCAGGCAGTGGGCGTCGAGGGGCTGTTTGAGAAACGGGGCCGCTCGTGGTACCTGTTGGCCATGGAACGGGGACCCCATTTCAATCAGCGCGGCGGACAGACCGTGTCAGGAAACGCCGCCGACTCGCCGCAGTACGAACCACTCCGCGCGATCGGCTTCGATGACCGGGACGCACGGCGGGTCCTGAACCACTACCCGGCCGGGCAAGTGCAAGTCTGGTCCGACGTGACATTCGCCGCCCTGGAGCGGCACGGTCGCACATTCTTCCGCAAAACCCCCCAGGCCTAGTTCCTCGATAACGTCCGCCAGGCGGCCGAGAACGGGCGCACGCCTCCCGACTGGTTCGCGGCGCTCCGTCGGCGAGAACGCCGCGCTCCGGGCGCGTCCGGGCGCGAGAGCGGCCATCACGAACCGGCCGCTCCGTTCTTGAGCATTGACCGGCCGGCCGCCCATGCGGCGGCTGTCTACGAACAGGTGACCGGCGAGATGCTGGCTCACTTTCAGGCAGCCGGTCAGCCGACTCACGTCGCCGAGCGCAACGCCCGGCGGTTCGCCGGTGAATTCGTCGGCCGCAGTCGTCCGAGAAAATCCTGAGCCGGTTCATCGGCAGTTCCTGTTCTTGGTGACTTATCCACAGGCGATTCTCCTTTGTTGCTTTTGTACTCTTTGAAACAAGTACTTTGAGGGAGACGGGCGGACGGGTCGGCGAAACGGTCGTTTGGCCAATCAATTCGGCAGGTTGCCGGGTGGCGAAGTGTGTGGCCGCAGCGGAAAAGTGCGACGCAGAGTCCACCCCTGGGACCGCAAAGTGCGACGCCAGGTCCACCACTTGGCGCGGCCAAGTGCGACGCGAAGTCCACCAGCAGTTTTTGGGTTATCCACAGGCCGCTTCAAGCTGCCGCATCCGCCGCTTGGCCTCGCAGCTCTCGGCTGAGGACGCGAAACAGTTCCAGCGTGGCCCGCACGTTCGCCAGGGCCGTGTGGTGGTCCGTGAGCGGGATCCCGAAGTACTGGCAGAGCGTCGCCAGCTTGACGTCGGCCGGGGGTGAGTGCTGCCTGCTGATCAGAACGAACCACTCGGCCAACTGCAGCGTACACAACACGCGCCGGCTGGCCGGCAGCGAGAGACCCATCCGCTCATACCAGGTCCGCAGCACAGGTCCGTCGAATTCGGCCCCGTTGTGCGCCGCCAATCGGGCCACCTGAAACACGCGGCCCTCATGCGCGACAGCATGCGTGGCATGCCGCCGCAGAAACCGGCGGAAGGCCAGCGCCACGTCCCGCTTATCGCGGGCTTCGGCCTGCCAGCGGTCGCGATCGTAGCGCCTGCGAGTGAGCAGCCGGCGGGAGGCGAACCGTTCATTGAACCGCAGCAGCGCCTCGAATTGGTCGACCTCGTGCAGGTCGCGGTCCACGGCGATCGCCGCCAGCTGGATGATCAGCGGCCGCTCGCGTCCGAAGTTTCCACAGGCAAGATCTACGAAAATCGTGATCGGCTCGGCGGCCGCGTTGGGCTCGGTGCGTGGGGTCCCGGTGGGCATTCCCGAGTGATTACCACGGAAACAAGTCGTGCGTCAATTGGTGGCAGACAAGCCACGGTCCGGATGCCGGATGGCCCAGTGACCGGCGGTCTGGGTGCTGGGAATCCCCAGCGGCCGATGCCAGGAATTGCCATTTGTGCCGGGACTGGTAGCTTGAGCAGCGCAGTGTCCGATTCGGAGCACTGTGGTCGTCACTGAAGCGAAAACGCCGTTGGTGGTCCGGCACGATGCGGGGCCTCGCCAGGCAGGAGCCTGGCGACCTGAAAGCCGGTGCCAATTCACCGGTCAGAAGGCCAACAACGCGAGACGCCAGTTTGACAGCCGAGCACACCCGGTAAAACCGGTTGCCGACCGGTCTAAGGGGTTGGGGTTTATCGCCCAACGCGTGCTCGTTCCGTAGAGCTGGGTGCCGGGAAACTGGCTTGCCCTTCTCGACGGAGGCTCTGACGAGTAATCCTTCGCGCGGTTTGTGGCTGGCCTCGTCTGCCAGACACAAACCGCTGAAGAGTAATCCGTCAGTTCGATCCGATACCGCAGGGTGGCGTGGTGCCTTGGGCAGAGCGAGCTCACTCGACTCGGCAAGGGCACCGCCCGGCGAAGTCGGGCGACTCTGACAAGCTTCGATGGGCGTTTGCCATCGGAGTCGTCACGGTGTTGCCGCAAGGCAACCCAGAGCGGGGACCTCGCAAGAGGTCCGTGCTCTGGCAAAGCGGGTGCGGCAAAACAGACGTTTTGCCAAATCCCGTTCGCGGGGTCCGGGCTGCGATGCCCGTTCAACGCGTCTGGGCAGGGGAGTTGGCTGCTGGTGACAGCAGCCACCGGGGCTGTGGTCGGCCTCAGGGATCCGTGAATCAAAAACGGACCGCGAAAAGCTCAACCTGTAAAAAGGCGGGAAATGAACCGCTTGCCAGTCAGTTCTTTGAGGGGCGTGTCAAAACTGCGAACCGGCCCTCCGCTTCGGTACCCCGAGCTTCTGTTTTCGTAGGGGGAAATCAGCAGACGCTGTCTGCTGGAAAGTGGGGCCAGACGGGAGTCTGGTTTTCAGGGGGAGGGCTCCGCCGGGTCACGCCCGGCTAGCGACGCAACACAGAGAACGAAGGCCGTGACTAAAGAGGGAAGGTCTCCAGCAGCCAGCGTGATGGCCGGTGCCCGATGTTGACCAATCGGGTGTTTCAAACGCTGGAGACGGGGAGTGGGGCCCAAGTAGGCAGCGGGGCGGGAGCCCCGGCGTGTGAGTGGCTGTTGACGGTCACAAGATCACGTTCGCGTCTCGGTTGGCACCGAGATGAGTGCGAGGATGAAAGGGCTGACGGAAGTTGCTGTCAAATGCGCCTGCCCCCGCTGGGGGCAGGCGTAAGCTGGTGTGCCGAGTGCCGGGGCAATTTCCCCGGCACCCGGTCCTTGGGAAAGTGCAGCGAGCGGCTGAAGTCATTCTGCTCGGGAGAGGAGCGTGGCTCTGGCAGCCAACTGACGACGTGCAGGCGGAGTGCATCTTCACCACAGGTTCCGCCGCACGAGAAAGGTTTCTGTGCAGGCTTATCACTGGTACGGACTTGGACAAAGAAAACAGTTCGTTCGGAGAGCAGCCGCACAGCCAGGCTGTGACCACCTGCTTGTGGAGCGACCGGCAAACGACGTGTGAGCCGCAACCAGGGATGGGACGCCAAGCGCTGCTGAGGGATTTCCAAAGGAAACGGCTTTTCCGGGGGGGAGTATTGTGCCGTGGTGAACAAACAAAACTCCCCCCACCTGGTGAGGCACGACCGGCGTGAGGGGAGCTGATCTGTCCCTCGGACACGGGAGCCGGCCGGCCGGGAAGGGACGTTTCGTCCGCCGTCGGGAGCATGGCGGATGAGCGAAGACAGCCCGGTCGCTGCCTGGCCGATCGCACGCTTCTGATCCATCAACGGACGAAATTCCGACGAGCCTCAGCGTTCTTGGGGATATTTCAGAACCCTCCCGCCACGGCGGCTGACCGTTCCCCCGCGGGATGTTACAGCCGGTGACAGGGACAGTGCGGGGGGTGCCGTGTTTGGTCTGATGGGCCCAACTCGCAGCCTTGGTGCGGCCAGGTTGGGGGATCGTGAATCGGTGGTGGCGCCCTGTCGAATTTCTCCAGAGAGTTTGTGTTTTACCGTTGATGGCGTATCGATGTGAAATGGTGTCCCAGGAAGCGTTCATCCGGCAATTGGTGACGGGCTAGCTGCATCATGGGTTCCGGTGGTACACGACCGGCACGATTCCGAGTCAGAAAGATCCCCGCCGCGTGGACCAAAACATCGTCTCCAAGTACGAAATCGACTTGCCACGCCGCGAGCAGGCTTACCGCAAGCAGCAGGGCCTGGCCGCCGTTCGCTATTTGCGACACGAGCGGTTCTTCGTGATTCTGGCCACGCAGGGACGACATGCGTTCAAAGCGGGCCACGCCAACCAACTGCGTGACATCCGCAAAGACCGGCTGCTGTACGGCGGCTACTCGGTGCGTTATGCCCAGGCCGGTTTCAAGCGTGGCAGCATCCCGAGGTGGCTGAACGCGACCCCCAGCGGCGAGGCCACGTCAGAATCGAACAGCAGACCTACCGGCAACTGCAGGCCCTCTTCCTGGAACTGGCCCTGCACCGCTCGGCCGACAAACTCCGCTCCGAGTTCTGGAACCTGCCGTTTGACGCCTACCAGCCCGTGCAATGGCAACTGCACACCATCCGTCGGGCGGTGAATGAACGTCGCCGCCGAGCCGGCTTCGAGCGGCTGCCGCCCGATTGCATTCGCTCACGGCTGGAACCGATTCCCCGCTATTCAGACAGAGCCGCCAAGCCGACCGGCATCGGAGCAGGACGCCCATTCACGAACCGCTCGCGCTCCCGGCCACGGTGACGACGAGATGGCAAACGCAGCATGGTCCGAGACGGCCGTCTTGTCATCAAAGTCCAGCGGACTCGTGAGCAGGGGACACGAAAATGACTCCGACGACGTAAGCGTTCGGTCAGCCCATGGTCAGTCAGCGGGATTTGGCGAGGGCCTTCGAGACCAGGACAATGTTGTCGTCGATGTAGTGGCGCAGGCGCAGAGGTCTCCTTCACCACCTGCAGTCGGGCGAAACGCTGAGCTGCGTCGGCTTGTCCAACCGCTGTCAGTTCGAGAAGTCGTGAGCTGTCATCGGCGTTTTCCACCGAACGCACGAAGCGGCGACTTCGCGGCGGCCGAATGCTCCCGCCTTGTGAGGGATTCGGAAAGCCGCTGCGTGTGTCCTAAATTCGTTTCATTTTTAGTAAGCGTTCGCCGAATCCATACTTGTCAGGTCGTATAGGCTGGTTCCCGTCAGTGCAGTTGATGGGGGGCGAGTGATGGGCAGACCGCCGAGCGGGCTGGATGATTATCTGGCGTGGCAGCAACGGCTGGAAAGCCACAAGGAAAGCGGCTTAAGCAGCGAGGTGTTTTGCCTGCGCGAAGGAGTGTCCAAATCGACGTTTCATCGTTGGGCAAGGCAGCTGGCCGATGGCATCCCCGATACACTGAAAGAGGAGCAAGCCGATCGTGAACGGGCTGAGACAGGTGAGGCGGTGTTTTTACCGATCACGCTCAAGGCCTCCCCCGTCGAGATCGAGTTGCCCAATGGTGGCATCGTGCGGCTGCCGCTGGGTGTTGGCCAGGCGGTGTTGGTCGAAGTCATTCGAGCGGCGGGTTCGCTACGCCCCTGGAAGGGGCCGCAATCATGACGAACTTCTCGGACGTGCGAATCTTCTTCTGCACGACGCCCACGAAGATGACCGACCGCTTCGACAGCCTGATGGGCCAGGCGGAAGCGGTCTTCAAGCAGAACGCACTCTCAGGACATCTGTTCCTGTTCCTCAACCGAAGTCGCGACCGCATCAAGATCCTGTTCTGGGATCGTGATGGGTTCTGCATCCTCGACAAGCGATTGGAGGCGGGGACGTTTCAGTTGCCCGATTTCGAGAGTGACCAGCCGGGGATCGAACTGACCTATACGCAACTGACCAACTTGCTGGGTGGTTTTGACCTGAAGAGCGGACGCCGTCGCAGGCGGTATCGTCGAGTCACTTCTCAAAAGATTCCGATTTTTTCGGGAAGCGATCTGGCGTAACTGGCCGCAGTCGATAAAACGATTGGCGTGATGGAGAACGCCGACTTTCTTCCGACGGACCTCGGTGAGTGCCTTCGCCTTTTGCTGGCTGCCTTCCAGCAAACCGTGCAGCTTGAGCGGCGCGTTTGCAACGCCGAACAACGTGCCACAGAGTTGCAGCAGCGAACCGCCGCGTCAGATCAGCAGGCCGCTGAACTCAATCGTGTGCTGGATGCGACATCGGACTCGTTCCGTGAATTGCAAGAGCAGCACTCCGCAACTCTGGAGGAACTGGCGTGGTACAAGCGCTGGGTGCATGGCCGTCGCGGTGAGTGGGTGGTCGAAGCCGACGGGCAGCAGCATCTGTTCGACCTGACTCCCGGAAGTGATGCCGAACCCCCGACCGCTCCCGAGTCTACGGAGTCGCTTCAGCAGGTCACCGGTCATACGCGCCGCCGTCGCCGGGAACTCGACCTTTCCCGTCTGCCACACCACCGGCATGAGCAGGATCTGCCCCCCGAACAGAAGATTTGCAGTGGTTGCGGGCGCGACAAGGACCGCATTGGTGAAGACGTCACCAAGATCCTCGAACATGTGCCAGCGAAGTTGGAAGTCCACGAACATGCGCGTCCCAAGTATGCCTGCCGCTACTGCAAGGACGGCGTGTGCAGTCCGCCACCGCCCGAGCGACCGATTGCACGCGGCATCGCCGGCCGCCGGTGGCGGTTTGTGTCGCACGCGGCGGACGGGCCAAAACAACGTTCGGCGCCCGAATCCTGCAGCCGCAGGCACAAACCGGCCTTGCCGGACGGGGCTGATCGCTCAGATCGTCGTCAGCAAGTTTGGCGATCACCTGCCGCTGTATCGCCAGGAAGCAACCGAGGCCGCCGACCGGTCAGGGAGGAGGAAGGCCGAGGGCGGTAGTCCGATGCTGTGCGACACGGGCTGCACATTGCCCGGAGCACGTTGTGTGATTGGGTGTCGGCGGCAGCCGAGTTGCTGAAGCCGCTGTACGATCTGCAACGGAATCGGGTCCTCCAGTCTCCCGTGCTATGGACCGACGCACGCCGGTCAAGGTGCTGATGGGCGGAAAAGAAGGGAGCCGCCAAGGCCGCTTCTGGACCTACATTGGCGACGAGCAGCATCCGTATGCGGTGTATGATTTCACGATGAGCCGACGGCGGGATGGTCCGCAGGCCTTCCTGCAGGGGTTTCGCGGCTATCTTCACGCGGATGCCTACGGAGGTTACGACGCGATCTCCCTGGAGTCTGGAAAGGTCGTGATCGAAGTTGCGTGCTGGGCCCATGCGCGGCGCAAGTTCTTCGATGCGCGCAATAACTACCCGCGCGAAGCGTACCAGGTGCTGGAGTGGATTCAGCAGCTGTACGACATTGAAAATCGAGGCCGTGAGCTATCGGCGGAGGCTCGCCGCGCACTGCGTCGTGCGGAGGCCGACCCCGTGCTGGACCGGCTCGACGCCTACTTGGCACGACTTTCTCTGACCGTGCTCCCCAAGAGTGCTCTGGCCAAGGCCGTGGGCTATGCCCGGAATCAGTGGGATGCCCTGCGGTGCTACACGACCGACGGGTGTCTGACGATCGACAACAACACTTCGGAACGCACTTTGCGTGCTCAAGCGATCGGACGAAAGAATTGGCTCTTTCTCGGCAGCACTGATGCCGGGCCACGGGCGGCCGTGCTGTACACGATCCTGGCCGGCGCGAAACGGCATCGCCTGGAACCGTGGGCCTACGTCCGCGAACTCCTGCTGCGACGACACGCCGACGATGCCTCACTCGAAAAGCTGCTTCCCGATCGCTGGGCCGCCCAGCATCCGGAGGCCGTGCTGCAGCACCGACTGGACGAATCCCGCCGCAAAGCCACCGCCAGGCGCGACCGACGCCGACGCCGTCGAACCCTCGCCAAATCCCGCTGACTGACCATGGGCTGACCGAACGCTTACTTGCGACAACGATATATTGACGATCTGAGGCTCAGGAATTCTTCGCCCGGCACGATCAAGGTCTATGTGCATGCCGTCGAGCGATTCACCCGATTCCTGGGACGTTCTCCGGTCGATGCGACGGGTGAGGATCTGCGGCGGTATCTGGTCGCTGAGATCGATCGCGGAATGTCGCGCAGTTACTGTGTGATTCAGCGTAATGCCCTGCGGCATCTGTTTGACCAGACGCTCGGACGACCGGAAGAGATCGAGGCGGTGCCGCGTCCCAAACGCGAACGTCGGCTACCGGTCGTGCTGAGCCGCGAAGAGATCCGACGTCTATTCGCCGTCGTGAAGAACCTCAAGCACAAAGCCCTGTTCATGGTGGCCTACGATGCCGGGCTGCGGTTGTCCGAGATTCGCAATCTGCAACTGGATGACATTGACAGCCAGCGGATGGTGATCCGTGTCCGTCAGGGGAAAGGTAAGAAGGATCGCTATGCCCGTCTGTCGACCGGGCTACTGCAGTTGCTGCGAGACTACTGGAAAGCGTGTCGCCCTGAAGCATTACTGTTTCCCGGCGCCTGCAAACACAAGCCATATGACCTGGCCACTCCCGGCCATCTCCTCAAGAAACTGTGTCGCAAAGCCAGGATCACCAAACGCGTGAGCATGCACACGCTGCGGAGCGCGTGTGCATGATGCTACACCGTTAAGAAAAAGTGCTATTTGAAGGGTAATGTGGCTTGATCAGGGTTTGTTGCCGACAGTTGGCGGCCGGAGTGAACGGCCTCGATGGAAGCTTGAACCATCGGAAGTGCCAGGAGGAAGTTTCAAAACCTCTTGAGGATGGTGTACAGGCAGGCGAGGTGAACAAAGCTTTGGAACAGGTCGGGGTAGTATTCCCAGCGGGTGATCAGGCGACGGAAGTTATGCAGCCAGCTGATCGAACGTTCGACTTTGTAGCGGCGTTTGTAACGCCTCAGTGCGCGACCGTCCTGCGTGGCCGGCTTGATGCGGCTTTGGCGATGCGGACAGATCAGCGCGACGCCCCGCAGTTCGAGTGCTTCCCGCAGCCAGTCGGCGTCGGCTGCTTTGTCGTACATCAAGCGCTTCGGTTTGCGCCGCGTGTTCCGTTCGTCGACGAGCGTTTCGATGGCATGCACTTCACTCGTGTTGGCCTCGGTGGTGAACGCCGAGAGGGGACTCCCCTCGCCGTCAACCATCAGCATGACAGTGGTGCCTTTGCCCTTGCGACCGTAGCCGACCTCGGCGCCCCCCGTTTTGCAATGTAAGAAGGGGGCCCGTGAAAACGAGCCATCGCCGATCGCCTCTTCCCAGTTGAGACCTTGGAGCCGGTCGAGCTTGCCGAGCAGGCGTTTCCACGCGGCCAGGAAACGGTCGTCGCGTGCCCACTCGTCCAGACGCCGCCAGCACGTTGAAGGACTGGGATATCGCTCTGGTAAATCTTGCCAACGGGCGCCGCTGGTGAGCACCCAGATGATGCCTTCGAGACATTCGCGGGGTGGCACTCGCGGGCGTCCGCCCTTGGCGGATGGGGGTGGATCGGCCAGCAGATCGGCGATCAGAAGCCATTGGGAATTCGAAAGAAACGGTTTCGGGGCCGTCCTGGATTCTGTGCAATTCGACCGCCGGCGTGGCGGCCAGTGCATCAGGGTGATGATCATGTGAGTGATCTCCTTTCACCCACACGGTCTGCAACTTGCTTGCCAAAGTGTTCACTAATTAAAAGGTTTTGAAACTACCTCAGGTCATCGCGGCGAACGATCCATGGGGTCGTCTCGATCACCTGAGATGCGGGAAGGGTTTTCTCGCGGATCAGTCGTCGTATGACAGTATGGCTCACGCCCAGGGCTTTTGCAGTCTGCTCGATTGTCAGCCAGTCACCGGAGTTTCGATCGTTGGGAAGACGGTAGTAGTAACGCGTATTGTAGACGCTGTGAACTCGCCAGCTCTTGCCCGCACCGGTGCGCAGCCCGACGCGATTCAGAATGGCCGCGATTGCCCGATCGCTGCAGACCTTTGACAGTTCGCGAATCAGATCCTTTGCGGTCTGCTCGGTTCGAATCCGTGTGTGTCCCTTTCGGTTGCGGCGAACTTTGAGTTGCGTGTGTACTCCTCCTTTCCAGTGAAGCTGCATGATGTGGAAAATGTCAGCGGTCTCTTCTTCCGGTTCACTGTCGTTGATCACGATTTCTTGTAGCACGCTGCGAAGCAGCCGTTTCCTGAGATCGTCGGATGTTGAAGGGTGGCTCCACAGCGCCCGCAGGTTTGTTCCCAGTGACAGCAGATTCCGTTTCTGATCTTCCGTCACCGTGAAGAGTGCGGCTTGTGCCTTTGCGAGTTGTTCTTCCAAATCCGTCACGTTCAGCATCGCGTCGTTCCAACGAGCTTCGAGTTCGCCGGCAACCAGACGATTATCTGGATCCACGGCGTCGTACTGACGGCGAGCTCGCGAGACTTCATAGCGCGACTTTTCCAGAGTGAGTTCGAGCGAACGACGTTTCTCGTCCACCGCCTGCTTTTCGTGCTCAATTGCGTTCAATGCCGCTTCAATGCCAGCCGGCTGAACGGCGTCAAGCACCTGTTCGGCGACCGCGCGGTCGACAACCGCGCCGCCCAGCGACTGACACGAAGCGCTTCCGCGATTGGTTCGTCCGCCGTTGCAAGCATAGCGAGGAACGCGGCCACTTTTTCCGCTGTAAGCCACAAAGAGCTTCCGGCCGCAGCGACCGCAACGCAGCAAACCTGCCAGCAGCGCCGGCCCTTGTCGGGCGGCGCCTGTTGTCGTCCCGTCGCGCATGGCCTGATTGGACTCCAGGATTTCCTGATTCTTCAGATACTCATCCCACGCAATATAGCCATGGATTTCCCCACGAATGGTGGGCGCTCAGGGAAGAGCGTCGGCTGCCCGTGGGGAGAAGGGAAGATGTCGAAGGTGAAGCGTCGTCGTCACAGTGAGGAGTTCAAACGAGAGGCGGTGAAGTTGGTGACCAAGCAGGGGTATTCCGTGGCGGAAGTGGCCCGGCATCTGGGAGTTCACGTGAATCTGCTGCGGACATGGAAGCGGAAGTTTGCTGCTGCGGTTGCCGAGGAACAGGACCTGTCGGAGGAAGAACGGATGGAGTTGGCGAGGTTGCGGGCGGAGAACAAGCGGTTGCGGATGGAGCGGGATATCTTAAAAAAAGCGACGGCCTTCTTCGCGAGCGAGAAGCCCTGAGGTTCGAGTTCATCGGACAGCATCGTAAAGAATGGCCGATCACAGTGATGTGTCGAGTGTTGAAAGTGTCGCGCAGCGGCTTACTTCCACTCGGCGTGGGCCTGGAGCCACATGGGTGGGCGGAAACCGTGTGCATCGCGGGCGAACTGTTCGCCATCCTGATGATTCTGGGCTTGGTCTTCTATGGTCGCCGCAGACGCTGGCACCAGCGCTGGATCGATTACCGGCTAACCGCCGAACTGGTGCGTCACCTGCGTCTGGTCGTACCCCTGGGAGGCGGACGACCGTTCCCACAGGCCCCCGCACAATGGGGCAAATATGGACGGCCCGGGGCGACCTGGATGGCATGGTACGTCCGGGCCGTCGAGCGTCACCTGGGACTGCCGACGGTCGTCGTCGATGAGAGCCACGTGCAATCGTGCCTCACTCATCTGAGCGAACGACTTGACGGCCAGATCGGCTGGCATGCCTCCAATGCTGAACGCAGCGACCACATCGAGCACAGCCTGCATCGTGTGGGGGTCTGTCTACTGACGCTGACGCTGTTGTCATGTGGACTGCATCTGTTGCCCAACCTCTGGCATGGTTTCCGCCCTCCCAGTGGGCTGCCGGCCCACGTCCTGACATTCGTGTGTGGTGTGTTTCCCGCGCTCGGTGCGGCGATCGCCGGCATCAGCAACCAGGGGGAGTTTCGCCGCATCGCCAAGCGCTCCGAGGCCATGGCTGACCAACTCGTGCCCTTAAAGGAACGGGTGGACAAACTGTGCCAACAGATGGGCAACGCATCATTGTCTACTCCACGGCAATACTCCCTGCAGGCCAGGACGCTCACCAGCGAAGCGGCGCCGCTGCTGGTTAACGAGGTGCTCGACTGGCGCGTAGTGTTCCTCGATCGTCCGCTCGATCCCCCCGCCTGATCGCGTCCCATACAACTGCTCTGACTTCTGCAGTACGATGAGGACGGTCTCCGCCAGACAACGCGATTCTGCGGAGGGATGTCACGCGCCAGACGACCGGCGGCTGGCTGTGGGTGCAGGCGCTGGTTGGTGGTGGTGCGGATGTACAGAAGGGTACCCTCGATGGGTGTGTGTATTTGGTCTGAGGTTTGGAACCTCGCAATCCCAAGGAGGGCACCCATGGTGGTCCAGATTACGGTTCAGATTGGTGATCAGGAAGTGCAATGGCAAAAGACGCTGGAGGGAACTCCGGCGGAGCGGGAGGAGGCGGGTCATGGAGTGGGGCGGGAGGTCGCGCGCGTGATTAACGAAGCGGCACTGACGGAGGCGGCCGGGGAGGTGCGGCGGCCGTGTTGTTGGGGGCGGCGGATGGAGAATCGGGGATGCCGCGCGATCACCTTGAGAGGCTTGAACGGGCCAATGCGGATCAAGCGGACACGCGACCGCTGCCGCAACTGTGGCCGTGAGTGCCTCCCGGCCGACAGCCTGCTGGAGTGCGGACGTCACCGCATCACGCGGCCGTTGGCCAAACGAGTTTGCCAGTTGGCGACGGTGGAGTCTTTTGATTCTGGTTCCGTTTTCTGCCTCGCGGGCCCAAGCGTTGCCCAACAGTGAACGTTCATCGCGGGCAGGGAGAGCTTCACGCGGCTGCCGCAGTTGGTGTTCGACCAGCACGGGGTCTGCCTCTCACACCACGAGATTCTCGATTTGGTGCATGCGGTGGGCGGGGCGGTCGATGCCCTGCGGCGGGCAGAGGTCCAAGCCTGGGCCGAGGCGGCCGACAAGCATTGGCCGGCTGCCGAGGTCACGCCCCGGCGAGTGTCCGTCAGTTGCGATGGCATCCTGGACTGCACCAACCTGCGGGAACCGCGCCCCGAGGATCCCCAACGCCAGCGGCTTCAGTGGCCGCAGATGCGGGTCGGCTGCGTGTCCTGGCAGGATGACGATGAGACGTGGCACCAGCAGATGATCTGGGGCCGCGAAGACGGGCAGGCCTTCGGTGCCAGCCGGTATCGTCTGGCTTGCCGCTGCGGCGACCGCCAGGCCGAAGAACGCATTTTTGCCGCCGACGGCGGGGAGTGGTGCTGAAGCATCCACCAGGAGTATTTCGCCGATGCGCAGGGGATTCTCGACTGGTATCATGCCAGCGAACACCTTGGGGAGACGGCCCGCGTGCTGCACCCCGACGACGAAACCGCCCGCCGCGCGTGGGCTGATTAGGCGCTCAGACTCCTGCGCGATGAAGGCGGCTGTGGACGGCTGGCGTGGCTGCTGGACGAACGCCCGCGAGGGCGACGAAAAAAACGCGAGTCGCTCGGCAAGCTGGTGAACTACGTGCAGCCACGCCTGGACCGCACCGACGATCCCGCTTACCGCGCCCGCGACTGGCAGGTCGGCAGCGGGATGATCGAATCGACCGCCAAACAACTGGTGGGCCTGCGTCTGAAAGGCCCCGGCATGCACTGGAGCGAAGCGGGCGCCTTGGCCGTCACCGCCCTCCGCGCCCAAGACCTCAACGGCCGCTGGCACCAACTCTGGAACACCCTCACCCTGAACGCATGAACCACCACCAACCAGCGCCTGCACCCG
>JAJDEI010000029.1 GCA_029259845.1 Planctomycetaceae bacterium
TATTTATCGACGGATCACACTGAAGGGATAATCATGGCCTCAAGGGCTGGAACGACCGTCCCAACCGACAGCTTCAATCACGAGGACGGGGAGCGAATTCGCCCTTTTTCCGTGCGAAACCGGCGCAACATCAACACGGGCAGTGGTTGGGTTGGGCGATGGGAAACTGTCGCTGGCCGGATTGCTGGAATAGACGCCGCAACCTATTTCAGGATCACCTTTGATGTCGCGAGAAGATATCGGTTCGCAATCGTCAGGGTGTCGATTCGACCGCCATGATCCTCGGCACACACCCTGCGATCTCAAGCGACAGCTTGTTGCGTCAATTGATCTGCCGATGACCGAGATGCCTCGAAAACCTGGGCGATGTCAAGCAGCTGCGGGAAGAAGCACGACTGCGAAATCGCGAACCGAGAAGGGCGCTGCAGACCTAAGAACGGCATCTTTTCTGTGAAACGCGCTCTCGATTTAGGACCCGTTGCTACCCGCCGAATGCCCCGTACCTCCTCACGCCACGGGCGAAAGCGACGCGGTTCAGAACGAACAACGCAACGACCCAGGACAATTCAATCCACAATTCGTGCGCAAGCTCCGCGTGGGAAAAACGGCCCAGCATGATCGCTGCCGGCGTATAGGCCAGGTGCTTGAACGGCAAGTACTGAATGACGCCATAGATCGGTCCCGGCAGCAGATCGAGCGGGATCATGTGCCCGGACAGGAAAAAGTTCAGCATCATGTAGATGAACAACAGCGAACTCACCTCCAGAAACCAGAATGAGACCAGTCCGATCAACGCTTCAATGAGAAAGCCGAGCAGGAACGCCATCACCAGCGACGCGCCGAAACCGGCGAGCATGTAACCATCGGGCCAGCCCGCGAAGTAGCGGCGGCACAGCCAGAACACGAGCACAAACGGTCCGGAAGCGACCACGTAGTACACCAGTTTGTGTGCCACGCGATGCCAGAACAGGTAGCCCAGCATGTCGATCGGCTGCGTGAGGTACTTCTTAACCGACCCGTCGCGGACGCTCAGCGCCATTCCGCTCGCCAGTCCCGGCATGCTGGAGAACGCCCGCGCGACCATGGCCCACAGGTAGTACGCGACCATGTCCTCGTAGCGATAGCCCTCAATGTCTCCTCGCGCGTGGCTCGTGCCGACGGCGAAGATGGCCCCCCACAGGAAAATCTGCGTGATGATCGGCAAAAAACGAAACAGCGTGCCGATGGCAAAGTCGGCCCGGTACACGAGCCGCTCCTCAATGCACGTCCGCAGAATCACCCAGGTCACTCGCAAGCTGCCAGTCATGGGGACGATCGTCGGGAATTGACGACGCCCGGTCAAGCGACCGGACGTCGTCCGCAGGGCGACTTGTTGTTTCATACCGGGAAGGGCGGGGGCGTTCCGTAGGAAGCCCCGGTGAGGGTGGTTTCCGCGTCCGAATATCGAATCCCCGTCCGCCGGGGCTTCCCGTGGGTCCAGCCCCGGCCACTCGAAGCCAAAGCTCAACAGGCTGCTAACAGAGATGATGGTCCGCCGACCCTGCGTTGCACGCCTTGTCTCTGTCAGCGAGCGGCGGCCATTCTCCCTCCGCCGGATGCAGGAGCGAATCGGCTCTGCTTTGGAGTCCGGCTCCCGCGGTCGGTCGCCCTAAATGCTCTCACCGGCGGGGAAACGGCATTGACACCGGGACGCGGTCCTTCGTACAACCCGCCCGCTTGACTGATGCCCGGCTTCCCGTGTCTATCCGGGTCGACCCAAAGACCTCTCATCCTGCGGCCACGGACTGCGGCCGCTGAAGGAGCGAACGGATGCGCGCCACGATCGTGTTACTGGCCTTGTCGGCCCCGGCAGTGCTCGCCGGCTGCGGAAGCGACGACTCCAACGACTTGAAAGCTTCCACAGCTCCGGAGCCGAAGCAGTCTCCCGGCGGCGTCAGCGCCCCGGCGACCGCGCTCCTGCAAACCGCCCAGGAGCATATTCAAAAACGGGAATTCCCACAGGCCATCGAGGTGCTGGGGCGCGTTCTCAAGGATCAGCCGGACTCTGCGGTCGCCCACTACAAACTGGCAACTTGCCTGACCGCCACGAATGAGCCGAAACAGGCCGAGAACCACTTCGCCAAGGCGATCGAACTGGCTCCCAACAACGCGGACTACCGGAGCACGCGCGGCGTGTTCCGTCTGACACAGGGAAAACACGACGCGGCGATCGCCGATTTTACCGCAGCGCTTGAGATCGATCCGACCGACCACCGAGTGCTCAACAACCGAGGACTGGCACAGGCCGGCAAGAAAGACTACGCGGCCGCCCTGGCAGACTTTGATCAGGTGCTGGCGCTCAATCCGCGGTTCTCCGACGGATACAACAATCGCGGATTCACCCGCATGCAACAGGGGGATTTGAAAAACGCCCTCGCCGACTTCACAGCCGCCATCCGGCTCAATCCCAATTCGATCAGCGCTTACAGCAACCGCGCGGAGTTGCTGATCCGCGCCGGCAAGCTGCCCAACGCGATTGCCGATTTGAACCAGGCGATCGCCCGCAACCGTTTCAATGCCGCACTGTACCAACGACGTGGACAGGCCTATGCCAAGCTGGGGCAGAAGGCGCGTGCGGCGATGGATGCCCAGCGAATCGTCTGGATGCAAAAGCTTGCGGAACTCAACCAGCAAATCGCAGCCGACCCCAAGCAGGCGGAAGGATACGCGAAACGGGCGGCCTTGTTCGCCTCCGCGCGGGAGACACGGGCCGTGCTGGCGGACTACGCCCGGGCGATTCAGTTGGCCCCCGACGAAGCGGCCTATCGCAACAGCCGCGGCTTGTACCTGTTCTCCCAGAAGGCGTGGGATCTTGCGATCAAGGACTTTACCGCGGCCATTGAACGCGATTCGCAGAATGCCGACTACTACAACAACCGTGGTCTGGCATTCTTCGTCACCGAGGAATGGCTGCGAGCCGTCAACGATTACGACGAGGCCCTTTCGCGCAAGCCCGGTTTCATCGAGGCGCTGCACAATCGTGGCCTGGCCTATATGAAACTGGGAAGCCCCGACCAAGCGTTGGCCGACCTGACCAAGGTCACGGAGATCAAACCGGAATTCGCAGCCGCCTATCACAACCGGGGGCTGATCTATACCCAGGAAAAGCAGCCGGAAGAAGCGCTCCGCGAGTTTTCACGGGCCATCGAACTGGATGAGAACGACATCCGGTTCTACGCGAGTCGCCGCAAGACGCTGGAGACGCTCGGCCAGACCGACAAGGCGTTGGAGGATTTGCACAAGATCGAATGGCTTGCGGGGCTCAGCAAGCTGAACAAGGACGTCACTCAAAACCCGCAGGACGCCGGCAACTACATTCAGCGAGCCACGCATCTCGCCCACGGCGGGCATCAGGAGATCGCGCTGACGAACTTCGACAAAGCGGTCGAACTGGAACCGAACCGGTCGCAGGCTTACACGGCCCGCGCCGCCTACTGGGTCGAGCAGGGTGATTTCCAGAAGGCGATCGACGACTGCAAACAGGCGCTCCAATGCGACGAAGAGCAAGGTGTTGAATCGACCGCCGATGCGTTCTCCATTCTGGGCGACGCCTACCTCGCGACCGGGGACTACGACCAGGCGATCCAGAACTACCTGCAAGCCGAACGGTATGATCCGAAGGTCGCCGAGGCGTACCTCCAGCGGGCCCAGCAACGGGAAGCCGCCGGCGACACTGCCGGTGCCAAAGACGACCGCGAGAAAGCCCACGCGATCACACCCAGTCTCGGGGAATAACAGTCGCTCCGGCCGAGTCGATTTCTTGGCCTCGCGACCGCCAGTCGTCTCAGTTCGCAACCGTCATCCCGCTCCGTTCGGCTGTGCCGAGCGGAGTTTTCCAATAGGTGCGGCCGGTCCGAGCCGCCGTGCCGTACAGGACCTTATTAATCAGGCCGTCTGTGTGTCGCCAAGAGTAAGTCTTGGACAGCATTGTCGAGGTTCACGGACGCATGGGTTTCTCGCACCAGCGACGCAGGTGTGGCACGCGAAACAGTGGCACGCGAAACAGTGGCACGCGAAAGAGTGGCACGCGAAAGAGAGTCTTTCGACGGTCCGCTAACTGAGCGAAGAATCCGGTGACGCGTCTTGGGGAGCCGATGCCGATTTGCCCTCCCACCAGCAACACACAGCGATGCCGATCCAGACGAACCCCAGCGAGGCGACTGACGCCGCGATGATGGCCTCGGGTCGCTCCGTCGTCCCAATGATGATTCTCCCTCCCCATTGGAGAAGCGATTCGGACATCTCACCGGAGTTGGTGAGCGACAGGATCACGGGAACCGACAAGGCTGCCGAAACAAGGGCGGCGAGTGTCAATTCGCGTCGATGAACTCGGAGTTTCGACTTTGCCGGCAGACTCATCAGATTTCCTCCCGTTGTCGCGTTCGCGGCACACTCACCGTACCCCCCATTGTACCGCCTGGCTTGCGGAATTTCCTTTCGTTTTCGCTCTCGCTTCTCTGTCACGATCCCGTCCGCGAAAGTCTCGACGGGCTGCCGGTAGGGCCTGGTCGGGACGCAAACGCTCCGAGAGATGCCCGTGCCCGGGAAAGAATCGGACACCGCCGTCGCTCACCCCCGCTCGCCTGGGGACCGGAGACAATCTCCGCACGACGGGGTTCCCCCTCCTCCGCCTTGACCGGTATAATCGGGAGGAATGACCCCATCGGACTCTTCTGCCTGTCATCCATGTCCGCTCGCTGTTCTCGTGCCGAATCGGATACCGTTTTCTCCGCTCGCGCTTCATCGCGAGAGCCTGGGGTGATTAGGCAGCTTGTGGAGGCTGCGCTGCTGTTGGGTTTGGCGGTCATCCTCTTTCGCGGCTTCGTCGCAGAAGGCTACATGATTTCGACCGGCTCGATGGCCCCCTGTTTGTTGGGCTATCACCGTCGAATCGTTTGCCCGGACTGTGCCTACGCCTTCTCGCGCGGCACGAGATACGACATCGACGACACCATTCTCGCCCAGGGAGCGAGCGACGCTTCCGACTTTGGCTACGTCACCAGACAGGCGACGGTTTGTCCCAACTGCGGGCTTGGAAACATTGACGTGCGGCTCGTGCCGCGCAACGAGGGCGACCAACTGCTCGTCCAGAAAAACTTCTTTGAACTCCGCCCCCCGAGGCGTTGGGAAGTCGTCGTCTTTCGACATCCGAACGACGCCGAGCAGGCGTATGTGAAACGCACGGTCGGTCTGCCCGGAGAGGAGATTCAACTGAGCGACGGCGATGTCTTCGTTGACGGCTCGCTGCAACGAAAGCCGCTTCGGGTTCAGCGCAGCATGCGGATCGGCGTCTACGACAACGACTTCGCACCGCTGGGCGAGCAGTGGCAGCCGCGCTGGCACTCGTCAGGTCCCCATTCCCACTGGTCTCCGGACGGAAATGCGTTCGAGTACCGTTCCGATCGGCGAGGGAGTTTGGGCACGAAGTCGTATCCAGACGCGGCGGCTCAATCGGTCACGGAGACCCGATCCGGCACGACGCTGCGATCCGGCGAACAGCCGGCCGACTGGCTGGCGTATCGGCATTGGATCCGGTCGGGGGGAGGGCATCACACGTCGGTCGCCCTCGAAGAGTGGCCGCGCGATGCCCCGCCGTTGTCCGCCTCCCCGTTGTCGTCCGCGACAAATAACGTGCGAAACCGCCCCAACCAGCACAAGCTCGTTTGCACGGGGGTGCTGGAGGGCCCGGCTGCGGCGCGTCTGCTGGGTCTCAGTAACGCCGCCGAATTTCAACGGGCGGTGAAACAATTGGCGGAGCAGTCTCATGTGGGGATCATCACGGATACCTACGGCTACAATCACCCGCAAGCCGCCGAGGCACCGTTCGCGATTCATGACCTGATAGTCGAGGCGACGGTGCAATCGCTCAGCGAGACCGGCGAGTTTCGGATTCGGATGACGGACGGTTGGCACTGGTTCGACGCCGTGTTCGATTTTGGCGAGCGAGAAGTGGAACTGTTCTCCGATCGCTCGGACAAACCGCTCCGTTCGGCGAACATGCCGCGCGGGTTGTTTTCCGGTCCGGTGCTGGTGGAGATGTCCCTGTTCGACCGTCAGGTGCTGCTGACGGCTGATGGGGAGGCGATGTTTCCCCCGTTGCTCTACACGGCGGAGAAACGGCCGCGGAAGGCGCTTCGGGAGCCGGTCATGCTGGGCGCTGCCCGGGGGCATGTTCGCGTCGAACATCTGCGGTTGTTCCGGGACGTGTATTACACGCCCAAGCACGCGGGTGCGGCCAGCAGCACGCTGTCCGACGACCGTTTCTCGGTCGGCCCGGGAGAACTGTTCGTCCTGGGGGATAACAGCCCGGTTTCTGTCGACAGCCGATTGTGGGATTCCTCGACCATCCCTCAGCGGCTGCTGATCGGAAAACCGTTTCTGGTCCATTTGCCGTCTCAGCAGGAACGTGTGGAAATTGGGGGGAGAGTGCATCACATCCGCGTTCCGGATTTCTCGAAGGTTCGCTATATTCAGTGACGGTTTTGGCGCCGCTTTGCGGCCTTGGCGGTGTCTGCGAGGACGTGTGCCGCCCAGCGGTTTAGATTGTGGACGTCTGGACAGGTCACCAAAATGCAGCGTCACCGGCCATGTCGTCCAACGGAGTCGTCCAACGGAGGGACGCAAAACGACGTAGGTAGGGGTGATCGGGGTTGAGACTCCCGGTCGTGTTCCGCATGCGAGCCCCCGCGGCATCGCGTGCCAGGCCGATGGCGGATTGCCCTTGGGCGGACTTTTCTGTCCGGCGCTGTCGGGACTGACGGTGCCGTCACGAGACAACTTCAACGCGAACATCATTCGGGTATGGCTATTCTTCTTCGAAACCGCGCAGCCGCCGAGTCCTCCAAGACGTCCAAAACATCCGGGGAGGAGGAGACTCCGCCCAAACGGCAGGAGAGCTTGCGGGAAACGGTCGAATCGATCGTGTTCGCGTTCGTGCTGGCGTTCCTGTTCCGCACGTTTGAGGCGGAAGCGTTCGTGATTCCGACCGGGTCGATGGCCCCCACGTTGTATGGCCGCCACAAGGAAGGCACCTGCGAACAGTGCGGCTACCACTTTGCCGTGGGAGCGAGCGACGAAGTCCATCACGAAATGGGTTACCTGTTGCCCAACACGCGGGTGGAAGCCGCGATTTGTCCCAACTGCCGGTATTCCGCCAACAACATCGAGGATGCGCTGGCCTTCAACGGTGACCGGATTCTCGTCAACAAATACCCCTATGAGTTCGGGGATCCGGACCGCTGGGATGTGTTCGTCTTCAAGTTTCCCGAGGAGCCGAAGACCAACTACATCAAGCGTCTCGTCGGCCTTCCTGACGAAACGATCCGCATTCGCAACGGGGACGTCTACCTGTGGGATGAGGAGCGCGGCGAGCAGATCCTCCGCAAGGAACACCCGGACAAACAGCGAGATATCCAGCTTCTCGTCTACGACGACGACCATCCGCCGCGGCCGCTTCTGGAGTCCGATTGGCCCGAACGTTGGGCGGCTGTCGAGCCGGAACCGGGGGGCGAGGTCCCCCTCTGGAATCCGACCGATGCCGGGTGGAGCCACGATTCCCAAGCCCGGTCGTTTGAACTGGCCGCTCCCGCTGCCGACGACGGTGAGACGCACTGGGTCCGGTATCGGCATCTGGTGGCGACCCCGGACGAATGGGACGCAGTGCTGGCCGGCAACCGGGTCGCCCCGCGGCCCCAACTGGTCAGTGATTTTTGTGGCTACAACGCCTACTACGGCAGCAGCGGGCGAATGCGCCACATGCCGAGTTCCCCCGATGAAGTGGAATCCGGCGGACTTTGGGTTGGCGATTTGACTGCGAATCTGGAACTCACCGTCGATGCCGCGTCGCCGGGGGCGGAGTTCCTGATGGAATTGTGCGAGGGGGTTTATTGGTATCGGTGCCGCTTCAACCTCGAGACCGGGCAGGCAACACTCTATGAGGTGAACGTGCAGATCGACGCGGAGCAGGAGCGGGAGATCGCCTCGGCTTCCACGCCTGTCTCCGGATCGGGAGCGTGGGAGCTTTCCTTTGCCAATGTGGACGACCGGCTCTGTCTGTGGGTGGATGACGCGCTCATTGATTTCGGCGAGGACGCCTCCTTTCAACGGTTCGACGTCGGGACGCCGCGGGCCCTCGACAGCGATCTGAGCCCGGTGGGGATCGCCGGCAGGAAGTGTCAGGCACGGGTCGCCCATCTCCGCATCGATCGAGATATCTATTATCGAAAAACCTTCAAGGAAACGCAGCAGGGAAGGAACGGCCAACTCGACGCTGAGGTGCAACAACTGCACAAGTTGCTGCACGATCCGGCCGCCTGGTCGCAGGCCTATGGCCGGCAGGGCGAGTTCATGAGCCAACGGGACTACACCCTGGGGCCCGACGAATTCCTGGCGTTTGGAGACAACAGCCCTCGCAGCCGCGACAGCCGGTTCTGGTCGACCGGCGTCGGCGTGCCGCGCAAGTTTCTCGTCGGCAAGGCCTTTTGGATTTACTGGCCACACGGCGTCCCGTTCATGAACGACGGGCGGGGCTATACGATTGTGAATCAGAAGACGCCCGGTCCGGGCGGCGGACTGGTCAAGGTCAACGACTATCCCAAGTACACCGTGCCGTTTTACCCACAATTCTGGCGGATGAACCGGATTCGCTGAGAACCGGCATCACCGAGAAATCGCATCACTGAGAACCAGACCGCCCGTTTCCGTGAGAAACCGGCGCGGCAGGAACTTCGCCCTCCCGGGCGGAAACCCCGTTCACGGAACTCCGGAATCATCATCGACACGAGTCAAGGAGGACTCCATGCCGCTGCTCGAATGCCGCGATCTCGTCAAGGTCTACCCCGGCGGGAAACGGGCCGTCAACGGGGCTTCGTTCGACGTGGAGCCGGGCGAGATCGTCGGCCTGCTGGGCCCCAACGGTGCCGGCAAAACGACGTCCTTCCGGATGGCGTGTGGACTGATCGCTCCCACCGATGGCCGTGTCTTCCTCGAAGGCAAGGACGTCACCAACTGGCCGATGTACCAGCGTGCCCGTCATGGCATGGGGTATCTGCCCCAGGACAACAGCATCTTCGTGAAGCTGTCGGTCGAGCAGAACATTATCGCCATTCTGGAGTTCCTCGGCCATCGGCGCAAGGAGCGGTACCGCATCACCGGCGACTTGCTGGACCAATTCGGCCTGCAAGACAAGCGCACTCAGATCGCCTCGACGCTTTCCGGCGGTGAACGGCGAAGGCTGGAAATCGCCCGCTGCCTCGCCAGCCGGCCCCGGATCATTCTCCTCGATGAGCCGTTCACCGGCATCGACCCGGTCACAATCAACAGCATCCAGGACATCATCGCCGACCTCCGCCACAAAGGGATCGCGATCCTGCTGACCGACCATCGCGAGCGGGAAACGCTCACGATTACCGATCGCAGCAATATCATCTGTGCCGGCGAAGTCATCGTTTGCGGCGACGCCGAAACCGTACTGAACGATCCGATCGCCCAACAGAAATACTTTGGCAGCCGGTTCGACGCCTCTTCGATTATCGAAGAAAAGAGCACATTCCGAGGCCCCGAACGAGCCGCCGCCTAGTGCTGTGCCAGACTTTGATTCGGCTGTTGGAGTTCAGCCTTTAGGCTGCGAAAAACGGGGCACATTAGCCGAGTGGCGAACTGCCCTCCGCGTAGCGAGATGCGCAAGGATGCCGATGGATCGATGGCGACCGGGGTTGTGTCCAAATTCTTGCGACTCCGGCGACCGCACGGCTAAGTTGTTACAGGAGAACAAGCTAGGTCGTGTTGGCATTCAAACGGTCCGTTTTGCAGGGGATTTCGGGCGGCACGGGTTGTCCCAACCCGTGCGACCCATTCTTGAATGTCAACACGACCTAAAGCTTGTTCTTCAACTCTTGGTTTTCGGCTTGGCAGAGCGACTGCAGTTTGTTGGAGGAATCACTCTTGCGTGCCACTGCCGTGTCGGCAGTGCGAGCGACCAGTCCGAACTCGAACTTCGGCGCGGCTGACGCAACCCTGGCGCCGTGCGAACTGGCTGCCGCAGGCCTCGCGAACGACCCGCACTCCTCCGCATCTCTCCCCCGCATGGAAGCGACGCTCATGAACGACCTGATCCCGCATTCCCCGAACGACGCACAGCCCGACAAGCACGCCGCCCGGCGTTGGCTTCTTGTGCCCGCGCTGCTTCTGACGTTGGCGGCTGTTGCGGTATTTACGGTTGATCTGCCGGTTGCGCGCATCTGTGCTCCACGCGACTTCAACGACGAGGTTCATCGGTATCTCAGGACCGTTGAAGCGTTTGGCACGATTTACGGACAGGGGATGCTGCTGTTGGGGGTGTTCTTTGTGCTGCCGTCGCTTCGCCGGCGGATCCCGCGTGTGTTGGCCGCGCCCATCGTTGCCGGGCTGGCGGCCAACGTCATCAAACTGATGGTCGGTCGGCAGAGGCCCAAGTATTTCGACGTCACCAATGCGAGCGCGGCCGACGCCTTTGAGCGGTTCTTCCCCTTCCTGCACGATGGCGCGAGCCTCAAGAGCTTTCCGTCAGCTCACACGGCATCAGCGGTCGCGTTTGCGGTGTTGATGTCACATCTGTTTCCGCGTGGCAAGTGGCTGTTCGGAATCACCGCCGCGCTCGTCGCCGTGCAGCGGATCGAAGTCTGCGAGCACTTCATCAGCGACGTGTTGGTCGGTGCGACGGTGGGATGGCTCGTCGGACAGGCGTACCTGCGCGCGACGCCCATGGCCGCCTGGTTCGACCGTTTCGAGTCGAAAGGGAGCGTCTCAAGCGGCGCGGCGGACGGCTTCGGTGGCAGCGTCGACATGGACCGGCGAACCGCCGCCTGATCTGTCGGCCAAACGGTCCGCCCGCGCTGTCAATTCGTCCATCGCACGTTGAACCTTGTCGCGATGATCGGACAATTCCGCGCGAGAGAGGCCGGCGGGGACGAAGATCGGATCACCGCCGATCAGCCAGAGTTTCGTGAACGGTCGGGGAATGAGCAGGTCGGTCCACCGCCCGCGGACCCGCCAGGCGCGGCGAGCCGAGAACGCCGTCGGCACAATCGGACGGCCGGTCTGCGACGCCAGGTAGACGATGCCGTACTTCACCTTGCGGCGGGGGCCGCGCGGGCCGTCGGTTGCGATCGCGATGTCCTTGCCGCGGGCCGCATCCAACATTTCCCGAACCGCCGCCGCTCCTCCGCGGCTGCTGGAACCCCGAATCGGCGCGATCCCCACACACTCAAGGGCATCGGCGACATACGATCCATCGCCATGCAGGCTGACAAGGGCCGCCATGTCGACACAGCGCCCGCCGAAAATCGGGCCCAGAATGGCATCGTGCCAGATGCAGTACAGGCACCTCTGGTCCCCGGAATCCTCGTACGGGCTGAGACCCGGCTGAGCAGCGACGATCTCGACCCGTGTCAAAGCAAACAGTCCGCGGCACGCAACCGCCACACTTCGGGCGAGGAATCGAATCAACCGACGGGAACGAATCTTCATCGTATCGCTGCCACAACATCATCCCAGTGCCGATTCACCCGCCGGGCACGATGGCCGAGCCGCCGGTGAGGCGGGATTCTACGGAGAATCCGAGATATGGACCAAGACCAACCTGTGCTTCCGGTCGCGGTCCGAACGCAGGACGATGTGAGTGGCGGGCGGTGGGCGGTGAGCACGGTGGCAGCGCCGGGGCGGCTGTTCTGGCCTGTGGGGACAGGTTCCCAAGCTCCCGCTGCACAACAATTGCAGAACCGCAATGCAGCGCATATGCTTATACGACAAGGTGTTGCGTGGTCCTGTGAGACTGCAGCTCGGGTCGATGAATCGTCCGAAGTCGTGCTGAGCCGACCGAAAATGTCGTGCAAGGTTATTCTCGGGCTCTGCCACGGAAGCTTCGGGTATCTGGGGCACCAGAGAATCGATGTGGAGCCGTTTTCCATTGAGCCGGGGGCTCCGGGGGAGAACGGCTCCGGGGGTGAGTTTGCACTCGAAGTTCCGAGATGAGTCCTTGGCAATGGAGGAATGCGAGAGCCTCAGTGGGGAACGACGCCTGACAGGTTCCTGGAAGGAGGCCGACAACGAAAACTGGCCAAACAGTTCGCTGCGGTCCGTGACCCCGGCCCAGTGCCTGGTTCCGACACACCGAACGGAATTCGCGATAACGGCTCGGCCCAGTGGCCGCAGGCGTTAGGGAGGATTTTTCAGACCGCCTGTTCTGAGCCATGCACGGTCACACCGTCTTTCCGAATTCAACGGGTGGTTTTTTCGGAAGCGCCCCTCCTCAGTCCGAGTTGCTGTCAGGTGAAACTCCCGGAAGAGACGTTGTCCCATGTGGTCGCTGCTGTCCAAGCACCCCACACCTGGTTGACGAATTGGCCACCGCCGGAGACGGCGACAATCCAAGTCCCCGTGCTGGCGCGGCCCGCGAGGTCATCGAGTCCGTCGCCGGTGAAGTCGCCCACGACGACTTGCAGCCAATCGACGTTGGTAGACCAGATGGTCCGACCTTCCATCAGGAAGCGCGAGCCGTTGGACTCGGCGACGACAACGCGTCCATTCGACGCGCGGCCGACGATATCCGCGCGACCATCACCGTCAAAGTCCCCGATCCGTACGTCGCTCCAAACGAGACTCGATGTCCAGGCCCCCCAGCTCTGCATCGTAAAGCGGCTGCCGTCCGAAACGCCGACGACCCAAGTTCCTGTCGACGCCCGGCCGATAATGTCGGTTCGCCCGTCGCCATCGGCATCACCGGCGAGAACATCAAGCCAACTGACGTTTGTCGACCAACTTCCGAAGGCGGAGGTCGCAAACGAATGGCCGTCCGAAATCGCAACCACCCAGGTGTTCGTCGACGCTCGTCCGATCAGATCGTCACGTCCGTCCGCATTGACATCACCAACGAGGATGTTGACCCACTCGACGTTGGTCGACCAAGCTCCAAACGCGGAAGTCGCGAACGCCGATCCAGTCGACAAGCCAACAACGAGCGTCCCTGTCGACGCCCTCCCGGCGACGTCGTCCCGTCCGTCGTTGTTGAAGTCCCCCACGAGGAGATCGGAGAAGGTCACGTTCGTCGACCACGCTCCCCAATCGGCCACGGGGCCGAATGTGCCGCCGTTAGAGAGAATGACTCTCCAACGTCCGTCACTCGGAGAGCGTCCGGCCCAGTCCGTCCGTCCGTCGCCATTGAAGTCGCCGGTCAGGAAGTCATCCCAATCGACGCTGGGCGGGACGACGTCCACGACCCCATTGGCGAACTGCGTGCCGCTTGACTCAAGCACAGCGACGGTCCCGTTCGCGGCACGGCCGACGAGATCGTCATAGGGGTCGTTGCCCGGCATGAGACGCTGGAATCCGGCGGCAATGAAGTCATTCTGGGCGGCAGCGTCGTAGGCGAGATAGTTGTTGGCGCCGGTTGCCGCCCGCGACCACCCCAGGGTCTGCAGCATCAGGTTCCAGCCGCTCTTGAGGGGGTTGGCGACAGCGTGCGGGACGCCTTCGGTCTGCCCCACGTACAGGCTTTCGACCGTGTTGATCGGCGACAGAACTCCCTGCTGTTTGAGAAACTCCCACCCGGCTTGGGCAGCTGCCGGTTCGTGGCTGGCGACCAGTCCGAGTGCGTGCGGGGCTCCATGAACCTGTCCCGTCAGTGCCGAACCATCGTTGCGGCCGATGATTCCGCCGATCCCGAACGCTTGATAGATGTCGGCCGCGGGAACGGTCCACGGCTCCGCCACCTCTGCCGGGGACAGCAAGCCTCCCATTGCTGCGCCGGCGTTGACATGTTCGTTGGCCGCTTTGGTCCGGTACGCCTGCCAGTCATTTCCCCAAACGTCGATGCCCGTCATGTTCAGGAACAGGGCAGCTAATTCGTCGTTGAATTGAGCGCCGTCGAAGGTCGGCGGCGTCGGGAACACCAAGTCTGCGAGGGGAGCGTTCGGGCGAGCAGCCGCGTACGCCCAGCCGACGAGGAAGGACTCACTCGACCAGACGTCCCATCCCGTGGGCAACAATTCTCCCGTATCCGTATATCCGTGGCTGATGGTCCCGTTGGGGAGAATCAGGTTCTCCCAATTGATGTCGATGAAGAGCTGTTCGACCATCGTCGTCGACAGCCCGAGAAGTTGCCGAGCTTCCAGGAGCGGCAGCAATCCGGCCGTCGTGTCGACGGAACTGAACTCCGTGCCGGGGATGATCTGTAAGTCCACGAGACCATCACTGGGATTCGGATCTTCGACAAAATGCGGCAACAGCCCGTTGAGTGTGGGGAGCGACAGGAACGTGTTGGTGATCCCGGTAACGATCGCCAGCGCATCCTGCTGAGAGATGACGCCCAGACTCTCCATCTGGACAGCCGCCAGGGCGAGACCTCCCGTCGCCGGAACGTTCGCGAAATCTGCGGCTGGAAAGTTCTTGCGGTCACCCAGGATATTCAGAAACTCATCGTAGTTGGCTCGCAGCGCAGCGTAACTCCAAACGGACTGCTCGAGACTTCCCATGTCCGGCGTGTCAATTTCGATCGCGATGTCGTCGAGTACGAAGAAATTTCCAGCCGCTCCGTCGACGGTGATGACAATTGCCTGAACATTTGCCGGCGCCGGGTTGGGCAATTGGACTCGAACATTCCGACTCCCTGAAGCCAGGGAAACCGTCTCCGCAAAGAGGCTTTGTCCGCTCGGTGATTCGAGCTTGACGGTGACCGGCCCAAGCCCCTCGGCGAAGTTGAGCAGGAGGGCGTCGGCCTGTGGTTGAAACGCGGGTAGGATTTCAGCCGGAAACAAGGCGTTGAAATCGAGAGGGTTGCCCTCCCGGATCACGCCGTTCACCGATTCAAAGATGCCCGCAAAGGCAAGATCCCCCGAAATCTCAGCCCGGATTGATCCCGGATTCCAGAAGACTTCGCCCCCCGTGGCGGACTTCACCTCGCCGCGATCCCCACCGAGGTCGTTATAAAAAGAGAACTCCAGTTGCTCGTTCTGCAAAGGTTGGGCAACAAACGGATCCACAGAAGCAATGATCGCAGCCAGGTACAGCTTTTGTTCCAGCCGCTCTGCCTTTGCCTGACTATTTCGACGTCTTTGGGAACGGCCCAGCATCGTTACCTCACTTGTTTGACAAGGATGACGGCCTGTTCGCCCGCAAGCTGTCAGGACGTCGGGTTAAGGACTTCGGGTCAGGCACGATCTCAACGAAAATTGGGGTCCGCCCCAGAATAGGCCACCGTCGGCACAGCCGCGTGATCCTGAACGGTCCGTGCGAGAGTCGCCCGGACCGCGGAGGGCTTCCCGCCTGTTCAGGCGAACGGCGCCACGTTGTGAAGCGTTCTCACTCATTGTGCTGAACCTCGATGGTCTGGCCCACGAACACGTCATCGAAATCGCCGTTCTGGAGCTTTGCTGCTGCGAGCGCTTCCTCATTCCTCGCCGCGAACGCGGTGACCTCGTGTGTTCCGACGCTTCCCAGAAACGGCTCAAAAACAATGTGTTCGCCGTACTCGCTAATGGCGCGAGGTGCGTCGAAAAAAACGCCGTCCGGGCTTCCCGCCACTCGAATCCGGATGGTCACGAACCCTTTGGGAATCCGGGTTTTCACAGTCAGCCTGATGCGAGAATCCGACACGATCTGCGGCGGCTCGACAAACAACGGAGGTTGCTCCGGGTCGGCATAGGACACGATGCCCGAAGGCAGGCAGGCGAGCCGGACTTTTCGCGCCAACCCGTTCCAATCCTCGACGTCCTCGAAACCCGCCTTCGGAATCGGTCGAATGTCGACTTCTCGCAACTTCCAATCCAGGGGGATCGCGTTAATTGGAATCTTGAACTCCGAAAACTCTCCCTTGTCCGATTCCGGAATCATCTGCCGGAACGTCGATTCGCCGTCATCATCTAATCCGGGGGACACGACCACGTCAATTCCCCGCGTCGACGTCGTGTGCAGGCGGCCGACGATCAGCACGGAGTCCTTTCCAACACCGAGTAACGGATGCTGATCGTCGAGGTAGGCCACCGGCTCGTCGAGGCCGAGTTCGTGCCGCAAACGTCGGTATTCAATCAGTGTCCCACTCCAGGCGGCACCGAGAAGCACCGCCACACACGCGGCTGCGGTCACAAGTCGGGCAGCCCAGCCAAACGACGCGGAGCTCCCCGTCTGTTTCTGCCGAGAGGGCGATTCCGTCACTCGCTCCGCCGGAACGGTGGGCTCAATCGGGCGCGAGAGCATCGATGCCAACGCTGGCGGGTTCCCATCGACGGCCGACAGTTCCGCGAACCGTTTGCCCCAGTAGCCGGCGTCACTGCTCCAGATGGCCAACTCCAACTGTTGCATCGCGCGTGGGTGTGAGCTCAGTTCCAGAAATGAACGCTTGAACCGATCGCACTCGATCGGATCGTCTTTGACCGCGTCCCATGTCGGAACGAGACCCTGCTTCGCAATCCGCATGACGAGCCGCGAGACATAGCCGGGGACGACACCTCGTTCGATCCGGGCGGCCTCAACATCGTTGTCCCATTGCGCGGGATCAAGGAGTTTCCGCTCGGTCTCGACGCACGTCTCGCGAACATCGGCTCCCGAAAGTCGTCCCGGGAAACGATCCGTATCATCAAATATGTCGACGCTGGTTTTCATGGCCGGATTCACATTTCGTCAAAATCAATAAGCAACTGAGCGCAGTTTGTTCAGCCCGCTCTCGTGGGCTGCGGCAACCTCCTTCGCCGGGAGGCTCAAGGACGCCGCGATGTCTTCGTGTGACATGTGCTGTTCGCCGAACGCACGCCACAGCACCCGCCATTCCCACTCGTCGAGGAGCCAGAAGCGGTTGAGGAATTCCACGATGTGCTCCCGATTCCATCCAGCAGTCTGGAGAGCCTGAATGACGGATTTCAGCGCCCCACGGAAGAGTCGCTGGACGTGATCGTTGACGACACCGAGTTCGCCCGTGAGGTCCTTCGGTCGCAACCCTTCACCGCGAATCCGCATGAGCACCAAGAGTGCACGCTGATCCACAGCGCTCATGACGGCCTGCAGCATCGCTTCTGCGTCCAGATCGACCAGGACGAACTCCGTTTCGCTGCGGGCTTCTTCATCGTGAATAAGATGCTGCTCGCCCCGACGGGTGACTTGGCGATTGCGTGCCAGGCAAACGAAGCGAGCGATCCCAAACAACCAACGCGGCGGATGTCCAGGTGGCAATGTTCCCATTCCGCATTGCCCGTTGTACTCCAGACAGCTGTCCTGCGCCGCAGCCTCATCGTCCGACTTGATGGTGAGGAGACTGCGACAGTATCCGCGCAGGCGTCCCCATCTTTTCTGGAACAGATCGTCGCAGGCAGAGCACGCAGGCATGGGGGCGATCACCCGAAACAAGGAACGGCAGGGTTGCCACCCGTCTCGTTGAGGGGAAGTAAGGGCACAGGCTACTCGACGCGTTCGAAGTCAGTCTCCGCCACGACTTTGCCTCCCAGCTTTTTCAGGGCAGCAGGCGGGATCGGACCGTCCTTCTCGATCGCACCCGAGGGGACAGTGATGACCACGATGGTGAAGACTTCCGGCCGGCTCTGCTTCGTGCCGCAGTACACGACCCGTCGGTTTTTCTTCTGCAGCAACGGGCCATCCTGCACCCAATACATCTCCTGCAGCTCGGGTTTCACCGCAGCAAATGAGTCGTTTCCACTCTCGCGCAACGCATCACTCAAGTGAATGACACACTTCACGACGTGGGTCCGCCCGCTGGCGGGGGCATCGATCCGTGTCTTGTCGCTCTTGTCGCCCTCGGCACCCAAAACGGCGGTCGACACGGCCAAGGCGGCCATTGCCGCCACCAGAAACTGAGTATTGATTCGCAGCATGGGGATCTTCTCCGATTGATGGGCCTCGGTTCCGCTGCCGCGCGGCAACATGACGCCCGGCCTATCAAGTCATGTCCTCCCGCCAGCAAATGCGACATCCAAAATCTGTGAATCGCGAAAAAGGGCCCCTGTTTTTTTAAGGCCGAGTTTCAGAGCGGATTTCGTGTCGTTTCCGGCAGCGAAAATCAACTCAACAGTAGCGAGCCACTCCTCGCTCGAGCCAGACAGGCCCTTGGACACCCGTTTTTCTCCTCCCTGCTAGTAACAGGAGCCTCACGATGAAGCCTTTTCTGAAGACACTGCTGCTGGGGTCAGCCTTGGTCACCTCTCCCTGCGGATGTGGCCAATCCGGACAGCTCAGTTGGAAATCTAAGCGGGCAGATTGCGCCGGCCCGGCGCCCGTCTCGCCGGGCGAAGCGCTGTTGGAGGAGCGTCGCCAAGTCGCAATCGCAGCCATCACCGCTCCCGACGACGGGGCGACTGTCGGCGACCGGGCCGAAGTCGACGGACGCATCACGCACCTGCCGACGGGAGTGCGTTTGTACCTGGCGCTGTCGGACCGATTCGAGAACGTGTATCTGCAGTACCCCGGCTGCCGTCCCATCCTTCCCGGGGAACACTCGACGTTTCGCCACCGAAATGTCCGACTTGCGGGGGCGGAGACAGAGTTTCGCATATTGCTGCTCTCGTGTCCTCCGCAAGCAGCAGCGGAATTGGAAGCACATGCGCGTCGCCAGAACTGGGGAGCAATCAGCTTGCCGGCGACCGCGACGGTCATCGATGAAGTCGCCGTCCGTCGTCGTTGACGGGTCGCGAAAGAAACTTTCCTGTCAAGAAAGAAACGAGATCTTATGAACACCGCAGCCACACTCACCGCCATATTGGTGCTCGCCTGTCACACCCACGCCTATGGCCAACGAGTAACACTCCGGTACCAGGGCGAACATCCGCTCGTCGCAGCCGCTCAGGCGGATCGGATTCGCCGGCAGAACAGTCGGGAATCCATTGCGCTTCGACAAATCCGTTACGAAGCGCGGCGCGATCTCAGCCAGCAATGGCGAGCGGACCGCCACGCAAGAGTTGTCGAGCAGGTCGACAAATTCCATGAAGCCGCGCGAGTCAGGAATCAGCAGGCCCGCGACAACCGGAACCGGTTCATCGACAACGGGATGATCCGGGAAGAATCTGGCGCGCTTCTTTGGCCGTCCCTCCTCGCGCACAACCATGAGACGCTGGCGCGACATGTCTCGATCGCTTACCGGGAGGCGATGACCGCAGGTCTCGGCGGAATCGGCTCGACATCATTTTCAGTCCTCCGTCAGGACATGCGGAAACTGCACAGCCGCATTTCGTCCGACGCGATCACCCGACGAATCACGGCGACCGAAATGGGTTAAGAGGGGTAGTCGGTTAGCTCCTCCGCTCCCAATATGTTGTGGTCACCAGTCATAGCCGCAGGTGACGTCGGACTCGGTGACGGGAGCGGTGACGACGGCCTGTTCGAGGAGTCGGCGGAAGACGAGACCACGGCTGCGA
>JAJDEI010000281.1 GCA_029259845.1 Planctomycetaceae bacterium
TCTCCGTCGCGCCCAGATCAGGCAAAGCATGAGCGGCGCTGGCAATTGTTATGACAACGCATTCAGGGAATCGTGCTTCGGGACGATCAAGACGGAACTGGAGATGACGCCCTCCGAGGACAGCACCGCAGCGCTGCACGAAGTGTCGAGCTACGTGCGTTACGACAACGCCGGCCGCCTGCATTCGTCGCTGGACTACGTGACGCCCATCCATTTCGAAACCCAACCAACCCTGCCGATTCAAGAGACTGCACTGTCCCCGCAACCTGAAGCACCCCAGTGGGCATGGCGGTGAATGCGGAGAGACTGCTCGCCATGAAGAAGGAAGAGGGCCGCGACTTGGTGGCTGGGAAAAAGGTCATCTACATCTACCACGACCAGATCGACAGCCGGGGAGAGAAGACTTCGACCGAGGGCGACACATTCGAGGCCGTGCGGAAGGCCATCGAAGAAGTTGGTGAACTTGTGCGGTTTGTTATCAACAGCCGGAATGGGAACTATGTGGTGGTGACCGCCGACCATGGATTTCTCTTCCGGGAAACGCCGCCGGGCGAACCGGACAAGAGCAAGCTGGAAGACAAGCCCGACTGGGCGGTTGTCGCCAAGAAGCGTTATCTGCTGGGCCGCAATCTTCCTGATGTGGACGAGGCTTACCACGGCGACACCAAGGTCAGTGCCAAGGCGGAGGGCGACATGGAGTTCTGGTTGCCCAAGGCGGCCAACCTGTTCCATTTCGCCGGCGGCGCTCGTTACGTTCACGGCGGTACGATGCTCCAGGAGATCGTGGTCCCGGTCGTGACTGTGCGACACGTCAAAGGCAAGACGAAGGGCGAGACGGCGACACGGCACGTCGGCGTGCAGGTTCTGGGCGTCAATCATCGGATCACGACTCCGAAGTACCGCTTCCAGCTTCTCCAGACGGAGCCAGTCAGTGATCGGGTGAAAGGCATCACGCTCAAGGTCGCCGTCTACGAGGACAATGGGCCGGTGACCAACATCGAGAAAGTCACCTTCGACAGCACATCTGACAACATCAAAGACCGGACCAAGGAGGTCGTGCTCGTTCTGGAAGATCGAACATACGACAAGGAGGCCAAGTACCGCCTCATGCTGCGACATGCCGACACGGGTATCGAGCAGTCGAGCGTGGAAGTGAATATCGATAGGGCTTTCAGCGATGACTTCTGAATCGACCATTGATACGGGACTGGACGATCTGCTCAACCGGCACTTCACGGGCCGGGTTGTTCGCAAAGACCTCACCAAGCTGGTGAAGGAAGGGGCGAACGTCCCGGTCTACGTGCTGGAGTATCTGCTGGGATCGCATTGCGCCTCGAACGACGAGCAGACGATCCAGGACGGCCTCCAGACCGTCAAGCGCATCCTCTCGGAAAACTACGTCCGGCCCGACGAAGCCGAAAAGGTCAAGTCAATGATCCGGGAGCGAGGTAGCTACAAGATCATCGACAAGGTGACGGTGACGCTCAACGAACGCCGGGACGTCTACGAGGCCCAGCTTCTCAACCTCGGTGTCAAAGGGGCCGAGATTCCGACCAGCTTCATCAAGAAGTACGAGAAGCTCCTTGCGGGCGGTATCTGGTCGATCATCACCATGCAGTATTTCTTCGAGGAGGGGCAGAAGGGGTCGCCATTCATCGCTGAAGACCTCAAGCCGATCCAGATGCCCGGCATGGACATGGAGGAGGTCTTTGAGGGACGCAGGCGATTCACCGAAGAACAATGGATAGACGTCCTGCTGCGATCCTGCGGCTTCGAACCAACCCACTTCGAGGAACGGGTGAAGTGGCATCTCCTCTGCCGCATGGTTCCCCTGGTCGAAAACAACTTCAACGTCTGCGAGCTTGGTCCTCGTGGAACCGGCAAGAGCCACATCTACAAAGAAATCAGCCCCAACAGCATCTTGATCTCCGGTGGGCAGACGACCGTCGCCAACCTGTTCTACAACCTCGCCCGCCGCACGATCGGATTGGTCGGGCTGTGGGATGTGGTTGCCTTCGACGAAGTGGCCGGTATTTCGTTCAAAGACAAGGACGGGGTGCAGATTATGAAGGATTACATGGCTTCGGGATCATTCGCCCGCGGCCGTGATTCGATCTCTGCCTCCGCTTCAATGGTCTTTGTCGGCAACATCAACCAGCCCGTCGATACGCTGGTCAAGACGAGTCATCTGCTCGCCCCGTTCCCGGAAACAATGATCGACTCAGCTTTCTTCGACCGCTTTCATGCGTACATTCCCGGTTGGGAAATCCCGAAGATGCGGCCCGAATTCTTTACGAATTAATACGGGCTGATCGTGGACTACTTGGCCGAATGGATGCGGGAAATGCGGAAGCGAAACTTCGGGGATTCCATTAACAAGTATTTCCGTCTTGGACGTGATCTCAACCAGCGAGACACGATTGGCGTGAAGCACACCGTCTCCGGACTGCTCAAGCTGCTCTACCCCAACGAGGAGTACGACAAGGAAGCCGTCGGGCGCTGCCTGGATTATGCCGTCGAGACACGTCGCCGGGTGAAGGAGCAACTCAAGAAGATCGGCGGCATGGAGTTCTACGACGTGCATTTCAGCTACATCGACACCGAGACTTTCGAGGAGAGGTTCATCAGCGTGCCGGAACAGGGAGGCGGATCGTTGATTCCCGATGGTCCGCTGAACCCCGGTGTGCTGCACACCGTCGCCACGGGCAGCGGCAGTCACCTGGGTCTGTACCGGGTCGAGACCCAAGTCACGGCGGGCAACGGATCGCTGAAGATGTCGGGCCTGGGATCAAATCCAAACGCCAAGGAAGCGATAAAGGTCGGGTTCGACTATTTCAAGGCGAATGCATCCCACGTCAGCGCCTCAGTGAAGGCGGGCGATCACGACTACCACCTGCATGTCGTCGAACTGCACAACACGGGGCCGACGACGGCTATGACGCTCGCGACCTTCGTCGCTCTTTGCTCTGCGGTCATGGGAAAACCGCTCCAGTCGCAATTGGTGATCCTAGGCAGCATGAGCCTTGGTGGCAACATCATCCCAGTCGAAAACCTGGCCGAATCCCTCCAAGTTGCCTACGACGCAGGAGCAAAACGCATTCTTCTCCCCATGGCGAGCGTCAGCGATATTCCAACCATCCCCGGCGAATTGTTCGCCAGGTTCCAAACCAGCTTCTATTCTGACCCCAGAAACGCCGCCTTCAAGGCGCTGGGGGTCGAGTGAGCCCGAACAATAAGGGTCCCCCAGGACCACCACCGACCTCTTCAACCTTCCACTGCGGATGGGACACCATCATTAGAGTGACAACCGTAATGTCGCGCCAAAAACTGCACCGACTGGTCCATGGTAGCGATGAGGAAATCCGAGCCTGCGGGGAGTGGCTGAAGCCCATTGGCAGGAGCATCGAATTGTTATTCGGCGACCTGTGTAACCTTGAAGCGGCGGCAACCGTCACCTCGGAATACGAGGAAGCAACCCTGAGTCACATTCTTCATCGGGCGAACCTTCTGTTGGAACGAACGCAAGATGAAAGTCCGCTTCTGTGCGTTAACCATGACGTTCACGTGCGAGTGCTCCCCCCGCTCCGCGAACTGCGAAGAGAGTGCTGGGATCTGGTGGGCCGGGTAGAATTGTGGCTGTCAGGGATACCACAGACAGAGGACGAGTGGACCCGGGTCATCGAGCGGCTGATTATAACAGCGGACTGGCTGAAGCGGGAATACAAGGATCTATCCAGAATACTGGCAACAGAACTGGCTGGGAGACGGCGGGACGCCGCTAGTGACTCTGACCAATCTGGTGCCGAATCCCCACGGCCAGGGGATGACCCCTCGTCATACGCTCCGATGCAGGACCTGTGGCCGGATCGGTTCAAATCCGCGGCTGCCTGCACAAAATTCCTCGATGCTCACGAAGAGGAGATTCGCTGGAAAAGCCAAGTAAATACCGACGCCTCGTCCATATCGCCGACTGGCACCATTACTGGAAGGAATCGGACCGTCAGAAATCGGAGCTATTGGACAGCAGAAAGCTTCAAGAAGAAATAGGCAAGATTGAGGCTCGCAAGGCTGAAGAGAGGACCCGCAAGAAGCGAAAAAAGTAAGCGTTTAACTTCCTCGTTTGTTTCCACCTAAGGCCGGCAGACCCTGCAAATCCAGGGGTCTGGCGGCCTTTTTACTTTCCACTTGTCTCAAATGAAGGATTTTTTTGTATCAGGTCATCATGAAGACGCGACCAACACAGACGGGCGGCAAAGCCGCGGTTCGATTCTTAGCCGCTGTAGACCGGCTCATTGCTGCAGCGAAGCAGGTCGAGCAGGCCAAAGTCGAGCTGCTTGCGCAGTATCGGCAGCGAGAGGACAAACGGCAATGAGCGTCAAACGGCAGCAATCATCCGTTGTCGTCCGCGCAGATAATGTTTGTGCGCGGGCCGAACTGCAGCACCGGCTCGGCTGGAAGGACGGCGCCTTGCGGGCCGCGAGACGGGCGGGGCTGCATATCTCCCCTTTTTTCAGAAACAGCGTTATGGATGGTCAACACAGCCGAAGCAGAAGTGGTTTTAGCCACAAGACCACAAGTTGGCAGCGAGTGTCGCGCAGACGACCGTGCCCCGTCTGTAGCAAGCCGGACTGGTGTCTCATCGCTGACGATGGCTCCGCCGTCATTTGCCCGCGGACGCCGGACGGGGCCTCGAAAGACTTGGGCGAGTCGGGCTACCTCCATATTCTCGGCGAACATCGTTGGCGACCGCCACAATCCGCACGAGGGGTGTCCCGGTCGATTCCTTTGGTCGACATGAACCGGGGATCGGAAGGCTGGGACAAACTCTCCAACAGGTTTGAGAGTGCCGTCGATACAAGACGTCTGCTTGCTCTCTGCCAGCATCTGGGGTTGAGCGAGAAGGCTCTCCGCCGTCTGAATATCGGATGGTCACGCGAACATCAGGCGTGGATCTTCCCCATGCGGAATGCACAGGGGCCGGTACGCGGAATTCGGCTGCGACATTGCGACGGCCGCAAGCTCTCTGTCCGAGGTGGTCGCGAAGGCCTGTTCATTCCTACGGACCTCACCGGGCCGTTGTTGCTGATCGCCGAAGGTCCAACCGACACCGCCGCCCTGCTCGATCTGGGGTTCGCTGCGATCGGCCGGCCGAGCTGCCGGGGGGCTGTCCAGTTCACGGCAGAGTTTGTCCGTGCGTTTGGGCCGGAGGAAGTCGTCATCGTCGCGGATCGCGATGAGGCTGGCCTCTCCGGAGCCGAGGCGCTCGCATCGACGCTGATCGTCTACGCGCGGCAGCTCCGGAGCATCACCCCGTCCGACGGCATCAAGGACGTCCGCGCCTGGAAGGCCGCCGGTGCGACCGCCCAGGACGTCAACCGAGAGATTGAGGCCGCGCCGATCAGCAAGCTCGGCGTGGCCTTCCGTATTAACGAGGCCCATTAGCATGCTCGACCGCCAAGACAATCTGCTCTTCGATGCCACATTCACGGGCCGTAACGGCTGCGCCGAAATCGTCGCCCGGATCGGCACACAGGTGCTCGATATCGACACGCTCGACCTGGGAAAATCGAACGCACGCAATCGCTTTGCCAAACGCCTGCACGAAAAGTGTCCCGCCGTCGGGATCGACGCGGTCGAACGGCAGCTATTGCAAATTGCGGACGAACATCGAAAGGAGCCCGCACCCGCCGGGGCGGGAGACGGCGAGGAAATCAGCCCCGCATCGGTGAAACGTCCCGAGCTGCTCTACAGTGAGGACGTCGCCGCAATCACCGTCCCGGTCGTTCAGCTTGTGGCCGGCTCCCCGCGCCCTCGGTGGAGGATGTATCTCCACTGGGGAGACGGCCGGCGCGAGTGTATCGACCCACGGGATCGAATTGATATCGCCGCTGGTTCGACGCTGTGGCTTCATCCGCAACTCGCCGAACCGACCCTGAGCATGGCGAACTCGCTCTGCCGCTGGAGCGAGGCGTCTCGGCGTCGGTGGCTCGATGGCGATGTCGATCCAGAGTTGCCGTGCCGCCTGTTCGTTCATCTCTGTGAGAACATTGCCCACCTGCTGGAGTTCCCGGCGCACGATGCGGCCGGCACGACGGCGACGCTCGCACTATGGGTGATGCTGACCTATCTGTACCCGGCCTGGCCGGCGGTCCCCTACGTCCACGTCAGCGGCACAAAAGAATCCGGGAAAACAAGGCTGTTCGAGGTTTTGCGCAAGTGCGTCTTTCGCCCGATGGCATCCTCGAACATCACCGGGCCGGCGCTATTCCGGACGCTGCACAGCCAGGGCGGCACGGTGCTGTTTGATGAGGCGGAGCGCCTCAAGCAAAAACAAGACCCGGACGTCGCCGCGACGCTGTCGATCTTGCTCGCCGGCTACAAGGCCGGTGGACAGGCCATCCGACTCGAACCGGTGGGAGACACTTACCAGCCGGTCTGTTTCGACGTTTACGGCCCCAAGGCGACCGCCTGCATCGTCGGGCTGCCGCCCGAGCTGCTCAGCCGGTGCATCACGATTGGCATGCTCCGTGCCCCGAAGGACTCCCCCAAACCTCGCCGGACAATCGGTTCCGCCCCGCATGCGTGGGCGGACATCCGCGACGAATTGCACGTGATGGCCATCGACCATTTCCAGGCGTGGCCGCGGCTCGCCCGACGATCCGACGTCTGTCCGGAGATGAGCGGCCGAGAGTATGAGCGGTGGCAGCCATTGCTCGCGATCGCACGTTGGTTAGATGACGCCGGCATGCGAGGCCTCCATAAGAGAGTCGAGCAATTCGCCGTCGAGTTGATCGACGACGCAATCGACGAAGGCGTCCCAGACATGGAGGCTGCGCTACTGCAGGCATTTTTCGGATTGGTGACTTCAGGCACGTATCTCAAAGCGAGCGAGATCCTCGACGACGCCAAACGCTCTGATCCGCGCCTGGAGAGTTGGTCGCCGAGGGGCGTATCGACATCCCTCAAGAAATACAGCTTCAAGACATCGAAAACGAACCGCGGACGAGTGTATCGGGCGGTCCCCGAAGACATCGAACGAATCAAGCAGAACTATGGATTGGAGCACCCCTGAGAACGTGACCCATGTGACCCGCCGTGCGCCAGAGCACCTAGAAAAATGCGGGAAAAACTTGGGTCACGGGTCACATGGGTCACGTCGACGGAGGTACTGACGATGGCATTTGACGCAAATCAATTCCTTGATGGCTTGTTCGGAAATCCGGCTCCGGAGGAGCCGATCACAGTCGCTCCTCCGGAGCCGGATTCGTCGGTAACAGCTGTTGCTGCCGACGACCCCGATTCACACGCGGCCGACGAGGACGCCTACTCCCGGCTCATTGACCAACTGAACGCAGATTGCCCAGACGGGTTCGTGATGACCGATGACCGATTCCGGTTGCTCGACACCATGTTCGAGCGGGTCGTCGACGCCCAGAAATTCGGCAATCCGCAGCTCGTCCAAAGCGCGGTCACCGCATGCGAGCGGGCCGCCCAGCAACTTTTCGATGAAGTCGCTGGGCCGATCTTGGAAGAGGTGCTGCTCTTTTGACTGACCAACGAACGGAATCAAACCCAATGACGGCAATCAAATCCCACACCTGCACCCACAAGCGGACGCCGAAAACAGAACGTGGCCCCTGCATCGTCCGCATTGAAAGTTTCTGCGGCGAAAGCGATTCACGCCAGCGGTTTGGCGGACTCCAGTCCGCCCGGCAACACGCCCTCTGGTTGTGCAACCTCCAGGGAGTCCGCCGCGTGACAGTCATCGACATCTACGACAAGCCCCTCATCGTCGCCGAATTCACGGACCACAAGCGAAAACCTCGCTGAAGTCGAACGCGGTGCAGTTCTGACAACCAGACAACGAGCGACACGCCATGCCAACGAAGAAACCCCCACCGGTTCCAGTTGTCCATCTTTCACCGGGAGTGATTGAGCCGGACGCGATCTACACCAAGGATGAGTTCCTCCGCCGAACCGGATTGAAGGACGAGTCCTACCTGCAGGCCGTCCGCCACGGTCTGCGGGTGACGCACAAGCACAAGCGGGCGTTCGTGCTCGGACGGGACTGGATCGACTACCTCCGCGCCGACTGAGTTGACTTTTCGCAACGGCACTGGTCATCTGGTGGCGTCAGTATCACCGAACGGAGAATTCACCCATGCTCGATGAAACGATCAAAGTCTACGTCGTCGACTACGGCCGCAAGTCGCTCTACATGCGGTACCGCGACCCGGTGACCGGGAAACAGATCGCCCGGTCGACCGGAACCGACAGAGCCGAGAAGCGGACCGCGTCGCTGGGAAGTGGGAAGCGGAACTGCAGGAGGGCCGTTACAAGTCCGCATCGAAGGTGACCGTGGGCCGAATTCCGCACGCGATACGAACACGAAAAGTTGCCTGGACTGTCCGACAACTACGCCTATGTGATGGCCACGGCGATGAATCAGCTTGAGGTCGTGGGCGTAAGCCGGCTTTCGCGAATCGATGCTGATCTGCTCAGCCGCTACCAAGCCCATCTCCGCAAATCCGGCAAGAGCGAGACCACCATCCGCACCTACCTGAAGCATCTCCGCGCGGCGATGGGCTGGGCCGTGGAAGTCGGCATGCTCCACACGATTCCGAAAGTGACGATGCCCAAGCGGGCGAAGAAATCGAAGATGAAGGGCCGGCCGATCACGACTGAGGAATTCGAGCGGATGCTTGAGATCGTTCCGGAGGTGAGGCCGGACGATGCCCACGTGTGGGGGCGGTACCTGCGAGGGCTTTGGCTCTCCGGCCTCCGCCGCGGCGCGTCCCTGATCCTCTCGTGGGATGACGACACAGACGTTGCTGTCGACCTCACGGGGAATCATCCGCGATTCAGAATCCTCGCGGAGGGTCAGAAGCGTCACCGTGACGGGCTGCTGCCCATGACGCCCGATTTTGCGGAGTGGCTGTTGGCGACTCCCGAGGAACTCCGAACCGGCCTAGTATTCCCACTCCCCGTCAACGCCGGCGCGGCCGGCCGGATCGTTTCCAAGATCGGGAAGCGGGCGAAGGTGGTCGTCGACAAGGCGGCCGGGAAGTTCGCCACCGCGCAAGACCTCCGCCGTTCATTCGGCACCCGTTGGGCGGCACGGGTGAAACCGGCGACGCTCCAGAAGCTGATGAGACACGCCGACATCAAGACCACGATGGATTACTACGTCCGCCAGGACGCCGACGACATCGCGGATGAACTGTGGGCCAACCATCACGGCCAAGGTAACTCTTTGGGTAACACCCCTCGATTTGAGCCGATTCCGGATCCCTCGCCAAACGACGCAACTCGTTGACGCTTTGTCGTTTCCGTTAGTCGGGACGACAGGATTTGAACCTGCGACCTTTTGACCCCCAGTCAAACGCGCTACCAGGCTGCGCCACGTCCCGTTCTCGTCTTTTCCGGCTTGGTTGGTCGGGTGACCTTTCCGTTGCCGGACAGCGGCTGATCTCGTTCGACAGTCGCTCTCCGGGGAGTGTAGTCGAATTCCTGACAGCTGGGTAGCGAACCTGTCGGCGGCGTCAGGGCGGGGGTGCAGGAGCGGATTGTTGCGTTTGGGTTTAGGGGGTTTGCCAGTAGGTGTTCCAGTGGTGGCTGTCCATCAGCGAGCAGAGTCCGGCTTGGCGATTGACGCGGCGGATTCGCCAGCGGGCTCCGGTCTGTTTCAGGC